>JAFAHS010000422.1 GCA_019237115.1 Deltaproteobacteria bacterium | reverse complement strand
GTGAAAGACCGGGCGCGACGAACAAAGCGACCATCCGGTCGCGCCCGTGCAAAGTGCCCAGCGCGAAAATCTTCAGCGCCAGCGAAAGGAACAGCGCCGCCGCCCCGAACGTGCCAATTCGGCTGTCGCGAAGGATTTCGAGCGCGCGTTGGCGACTCCCTCCCGCTCCGAGTGCGTCTGCGGTGTCGGCGAGCGCATCGAGGTGCACGGCGCCGGTCAGGATTACCAGCGACAAAATCACCACCACCGAACGCAGCATCGCCGGGAACAACATCCCGAGCAGACTGTCTTCCACGGCGAGTGCGGAGCCGATGGCAAACCCGATTAGCGGGAACCATCGGAACGAGGCCGCAACGGTCGCGTTGTCAGCCAGGCCTGGTCCGACAGGAACGATGGTCAGAAAGTTCGCCGCCAGGCGCAGTTGGGAAAGGATTCCCACCCACCGGGTAGGCAGCGTCGCCAGCCGGCCCGTGTCCTGGTCGGGCGAGCTCATCGGACCCTGCCCGACACTCCGGCCGATGAAAAGGTCGCCATCGAGTGAAACAAATCCAGCCCGGCCTCCAACACGTTCATCGCCAGAGCGGCGCCGGTTCCCTCCCCCAGACGCATGTCGAGATCGAGGATTGGACGCACTCCCATGTGCTCCAGCGCCAGAGCGTGACCGCCCTCGGCCGATCGATGACTGAAAAACAGATATTCGAACAGGCCCGGACGAATTCTCTCGGCCGCGGCTGCTGCCGCCGTCGCGATGAATCCGTCGACGATCACCGGGACGCGCAGTGACGCACCCGCAAGACAGGTCCCCGCCATCGCGGCGATCTCAAAACCGCCAACCGCACCCAGAATGGACTCTCCGGTGTAGAGCGAGCCGCGGTGGAGCTCGAGTGCCTGCTCCACGATCGCGACCTTGCGACGCACGCCTGCCTCATCCAGGCCGGTCCCCCGCCCCGCCAGCGCGCTCGGTGCGATTTCAGTGATCGCGCTTAATATGGCGGTCGCTGCCGTGCTGTTGGCGATTCCCATTTCGCCGATTCCGATCAGCGTCGCCCGACCCCGGGCCAATTCGCGGGCAACCTCAATTCCGACTTCCAGGGCGCACCTGACCTGCTCCCGATTCATTGCCAACCCGCGCACGAAATTCGCCGTGCCCGCGCCGATTCGCCGGTACGTAACGCCGCCAATCGCCGCCGAGCTGGTGTCGGTTTTCACCCCTACGTCGATTACTCGAAGATCGTAGCCGAGCCGCCGCGCGAGCACGCTGATCGCGGCACCGCCGCCTGCCAGGTTGCGCAGCATCTCGACGGTTACGGCCTGCGGAAATGCGCTGACGCCTTCGTCGGCCACTCCATGGTCGGCTACGTAAACCGCGATCGCGGCCCGCCCCACCCGCGCACTACCGTCACCGCGAATCGCTGCGTAGCGGCGGATCGCCTGCTCCAGGTAGCCGAGACTGCCGGGCGGCTTGGTCAGCGAGTCCAGACGAGCAGCCGCCGCGTGCTCGGCAGCGGAGTCGAGCGGACCAATCGAGCCGAGGGTTTCTTCTAACAGCTCCATTGACGGGAGAATCCCGCAACCCCAAGCACTGCAGATCTAGCGACGCAATCCCTGACCGGTGCCTGCCTGGTTAACGGCTAATTCCTCCACTTCCCTGCATCATGCACGAGTCGTTCATTGTCCTGGCGATTCCTGACCCCAACTCGGTAGAGACCCACCTTGCAGCCTGGCATCGTGCGCAGGTCGCGAACCGCGATTCCGTGGCGCAACATGTGCGCGCCGAACTGCCCCGGCGTAGTCTCGGCGTCGACTTCGAGCATCAGAAAGTTGGCCACCGAGGAAAACACACGCACCCCCGCCGCCCTGGCCAAACCCTCCGCCAGATAGGCGCGCTCGGTTGCGATCAATGCTCGCGTGCGCGTCAGGTATTCGTCGGCGTGTTCGAGGCACGCAAGACCGACGCTCTCGGCGACCACATTCACTGACCATGGTTCGATCGCGTCGCGGAGCGCGTCGACCACTTCATCCGCCGCAACCACGCAGCCGAGGCGCAGGCCGGGTATGGCAAACGACTTGGTGAGCGACCGCAGTACGATCACGCGCGGATTCTGGATGGCCATCTGCACCGCAGAGTCCGGAGGTTCCACGAAGTCGATGAACGCCTCATCGAGCACGCACCAGCATCCGCGCCTTTCGCAGCGCGCGGCAATCTCGCCGATCTCCAGCATTGTAACCATCGTACCGGTCGGACTATTGGGGCGGCCAAGAAAAATCGCACCTGCGTGCTCGGCCAGCGCCCCATCGATGTGGCGCGAGTCGAGCCGGTACTGGCGTTCGGGGGCTAGAAAAATCGGCTCCGGCGGCAGACCTTCGCCCGCCAAGGCATTGGCGATCTCACTAAAAGTCGGAACCACCACGAACGGTCGCGCCGGTTCCAGCACCCGCGCCAGCAGATAGATCAATTGGGTCGTTCCATTGGCGGCGAGCACGTTGCGCGGCTTTACGCCAAACCAAGTCGCCAGTCGGTGCTCCAGCGCCGCGCTCTTGGGTGGAGGATAGGAGGTGATGCGGGTCAGCGCCGCCCGGTAGGCGTCGATCGCGCCGGGAGGCGGGCCAAGCGGGTTGATGCTCACACTGCAATCGATGATGTCGGATGGATAGTCACCACCGTGGGCTCGATCTATGGGGACCGGATTGGTCATACGATCGCCGCTCGGATAACCGCAATGCCTACGAACGCGATGAGGGTCGCGATTTTGAAAATGGTCCGCGCGCCGGCGATGGCGTCCACCGTTACCGGACACTCGACTTCCCCGAGCACCGCGCGCTGTATCTTTTCACCTCCATATACGGCGGCACCGCCGAGTTGAATTCCGAGCCCGCCCGCCATCGCCGCTTCAGGATGACCCGCGTTGGGGCTTTCATGTTTGCCCGCATCGCGCCGCCACACCGAGTAGGCAATGGCACCACGGCGCGCCCAGGCCTCCGAGGCCCCTATGATGCAGAGCGCGGTGACTCGCGCGGGGACCCAGTTCGCGAGGTCGTCGAGGCGCGCGGCACACCGCCCAAAGTAAATGTAGCGTTCATCGCGATGGCCGACCATCGAATCCAGCGTGTTGATCGCCTTGTATGCGATCGCGCCCACCGGGCCCGCAACAAAGAGGAACAGCAGCGGGGCAATGACTCCGTCGCTCGCATTTTCGGCGACCGACTCTACCGTCGCTCTAATCATCGCGTCGTGGTCTAGCGACCCGGGATCACGGCCCACCAGCGCGGGCATCGCGCGACGCGCAGCGGGTTCATCGTCGCGCACCAGTGCATCTTGAACTTCCCGCGCCGCCGAATCGAGCCCGCGCGCCGCCAGCGTGGTCCACGCAATTGCCAGCGCGAGCAGCGCGCCGAGGCCTGGATCGATGCGATCACATATCCCGATGATTGCCCACGCCACTCCCGCTGAGAGCGCTACCACCGCGGCGGTCAAGACCGTGCCCCTTCGAAGGTCCTGCTGGCCGTCGCCAGTGCGAAGAAGGTCCTCGCCCCAGGAGATGGCGGCCCCGATCATCCGCGCTGGATGGGGCAGAAACCAGCGCGGATCACCGAGAACCACATCGAACAGCAATGCCAGGGCGATCAACGTCGTGGAGAGATGAAGCGCGTGCGTCATCGCGATCCCAATCCCGCGGTCAGGTCACCCGGCAAAGCACCCACCGCGTCATTGTCACGGGAGCAACACCACCGGCCCGGAGGTGAAGCTCTGGGTCAGGCCGCGGACGCACCTGCCGGGAATTCCTGCGCACCATCAGCGTTTCCTCGCCTCGCGCGCCAACGCCGTGGCACAACTCGCCAGTACGGCGCGGCCGATCAATTCGCCTGCCACCGTGTGCTTCCCGCAATAGCGATGGGCAGCCTTTCCCACAGGCGCCGCGACCACCAGGCAATCGGTTCCGGTGCCGGTAGCAGGCTTACCGGATTTCTTGCTGGTAACTCTGGCTTCCTGAACCGCCACCACCCGTGCCTCGGTGCTGATCTGTACTGCCTCGGCCAGAGCGCCGTCTTCGAAAGGCTCATTGAGCGCGACGATCAGATTGATCGTGCCTGGTGGCGCCGACCCGAAGGTCGCGCGGTCTCCGACCCGCAAGGCATTTGTGCAGCCCGCCGTACACCACGCACCCGCGAGCAGCGATCCCCGACCGGCAAGCGCGTAAGTGGCACGGCCTACGTTCGCGCCGGTCATCATTGCAACCACGCCACGGGGATCGATCGCAAGATCGCGCATAGTGCGGCGAAGGTACCGTAGGGGAGCCTCGGTCGCTCCGCGATCATCGTCAGACACCTGGTGGTTGGCGACGACCCGCGCTCGTGAAAATCCTCCACCCATGGGCGCCCATCCCAGGGTGCGGAACGGAATGTCGAACCGGACTATGAGGGTGCGGTCGCGGAGTTCCCATCGCCAGGGAATCGAGCGGTCCAAGGCGGGCTTCAGCGCTCTCCTGGATCTTCGTCGGGAAACAGCTCGTGCCAGATTTCCGGATTTTCAATCGCGTTGATCAGAGCGTCGCCGGCCGATTGATTTCCGTGCCATGAATCGAAATGCAGCAGCGTACGAGGTGGCAGCCGGCGCGCCCAGCCCTTGGTCGCAAGCACGGGCTGGTCGGGAAAGTTACGGACGTAACCAACGCACAGGTACGCCAGCGGAATGGTTTCGGCAGGAATGGAAAAAATCTCCGCGAGCGCCTCGTTACGGAGAATGCTCACCCAGCCCACGCCCAATCCCTCCGCCCGTGCTGCCAGCCAGAAATTTTCCACCGCCAGACACGATGAATAAATCTCGACGTTGCGAATGCTGGTCTTGCCGAGAATCCCCGGGCCCGAGCGGCCCGGAGTACAGGTCACCAGCACGTTGAGCGGTGACTCGAGGATCCCCTCGAGCTTCAGCGACAGAAACCTCGCGCGGCGTTCGTCGGCGAACTGATCGGCGTTCCTGCTTCGCTCTTCGGAAAAGATCCCATGCACGCGCCGGCGCCGCTCCAGATC
>JAFAHS010000399.1 GCA_019237115.1 Deltaproteobacteria bacterium | reverse complement strand
TGGTCGGGGTGGCCGGATTTGAACCGGCGACCACACGCACCCCAAGCGTGTGCGCTACCAGGCTGCGCTACACCCCGACCGCAAAAAAGCGGAGCGAAGACGGAGATTATAATCGCCCTTGCGGCGAAGCTACAGCTGAACACGAGCGAAGCGCGGGACCGCTGCAATCCATTCCTTCAGCAGATTCACACGCGGTGCTTTTCGGCTCAATAGAAAGCCCTCTGCGTGTCTTGGTAGCTGATAGTTTTCCTACTTCCATGAACTGCCCGCGGATTTTTCTTCGTTCGATCACGGCGATGCACTAGTGGCTTTGACAGCAGTCAGGAAGCGCTCGGCAAACGCCTGCGGGGAGAGATTCGTGTGCGATGCGAGTTTGGAACACTCCGGTTCCTGGAAGTCCGAGAGCTCAAGACGAATCATGTATGAGCGTGCGACTTCGAACGACTCCGTCCCCACATCGACCATTCGTACCCGGATACGTCCGGTCTGCGGATCCCGCAGGTCTTCCAGGTTTACCGGTGTAACGCGCCCACCGGTTATCGCGATCAGCGCGCCGGAGCCGCCGTTGAGCAAGTACCGTACGGCGCCATAGCCGAGGGTGCGCGTGTATTCGACATCAAACGGCACTGGCTTCGCGCAGCGCAGTTCGTAGCCGATATCTTTGGCTACCACCGTCGTTCCGAGGTTGAGGCCCTCGAGAGCCTCACGAATCCGATCGCGTAATAACCAGCCGAGCGGAATATCAGCGAGATGCAAATGCCCGTAAGCGTCGAGTGATGAATTCGAGAGCGTTTTCAGAGTTTCCGGATTGAGGCGCTCTGCGATTCCCTCCGCGACCAGCGCGACTCCATCGTCCCGTCCGTACGCGGCACGTTTGATAATCGCGCCGACGATGGTGTCGACCACCGCATCGAGCTCGATATATTCCCCGCTGAATTCCTCGGGGATCACGGCCAAGGTCGCGCCCGCCGATTTGCACATCCCCAGTGCGAGCGATCCCGACTTGCGGCCCATGGTCACCGCCAGGTACCAGCGCCCGGTCGTGCGCGCATCTTCCATGAGCGATTCGATAATCGCGGTCCCAGCTGCGCGTGCCGTTTCAAAGCCGAAGGTCACCGCGTTCTCCGGCAGGGGCAAGTCGTTATCAATGGTTTTCGGAACCGTCGCTACCCCGATGCGGCCGCGGCAGCGCTCTGCGATTTTCGCCGCACCATAGGTGGTGTCATCGCCGCCGATACAGAGCAGGTAGCGCACGCCCAATTCCGTAAGGGTCTGCACCGCGCGCTCCAGGTGCTGTTCGTTACGTGCCGGGTTGGTGCGCGAGGTACGCAGGATAGATCCGCCCGTGAAATGGATCCTGCTCACGTCGCGAATCCGCAATTCGGTGACGTGCGAGGCATCGCCAGCGACCAGCCATTTGAAGCCGTCGTTGAGACCGATGACTTCCAGGCCGCAATTGATCGCTTCGATTGCCGCCGAGGCGATGACACCGTTGATGCCCGGCGCGGGTCCACCGCCGACCAGAATCGCAAGCTTATCGTGACTTGATCTGCTGCCTGACTCCATGCGCCCGCGCGCCTCCTGATAAGAATGGTCAACGAGCAGTTCGCAGAGACGGACCCGGAGCGGACGAGAATCAGGGGTGCTCCAGGACCCCGCCGCCCGCACTAGAAGAATTTCAGAATTTCGCCCGTCAGACTACGGTAAAAGGGACAGAAAGATCCGCAGATAGAGAGATTTCATAACACGGAATTGCGGCGAATCCGTCGGCAGACGGCCCAAAGCACCCTCCCTCGGCAGTGCGCCGGGAAGGCCTCCAAATCTGCTTAGGTCTTTTTCTTTGGGGCTGCGCGGGGACGCCACTGCACGAATGATCGGAGATCGACCTGGAAGGTCCACGAGCTCTTCGGCTGATTGATCAGATGAACGATCTCGTTGCAGATGGCTTCCGGCGCAACGAAATGCGAGGGATCGGTGTTAGGCATCGCCTCGCGTACCCGCGGACTGTCCACCGCGCCATCGACGTCGAGCGAAGCCGCATGCACCCCAAGATGCATGAACTCGTAGGCCACCGATTCCGCGATCGCGCGCTGCGCGAGTTTTGAGGCGTTGTAGGCCGAGTATTGCGCGGGACCGCCGCGGGTTTCCGAGCCGAGCACGAAAATCACGGTTCCGCCCCCGCGCTCCGCCATCTTGCCGACGACTGCCTGGGTACAGAAGAAGGGGCCGTAGGCATTCACCTTTAGCTGAAAATCAAAATCTTCTTCGGTGATTTCGAGTAGCGGTTTGCGCAAGTATGCGCCCGCGTTGTTGATCAACACCGAAATGGGGCCAAGTTCCTTTTCCACTCGTTCGACTGCCACCAGAACCTGTTCGCGTTTCGACACATCGGTCGGAGTGACGAGTGCCTTGCCGCCCGCTTTGCGAATGAGGTCCGCGGTCTCCTCGAGTTGCGACTGGGTGCGCGCGATCAGTCCACAAGCATAGCCTTCGCGAGCCAGACGCTGCGCGATGTCGCGGCCGATCCCGCGGCCAGCTCCCGTAACCAATCCAATTTTCGCCATAGCGCTGGAATCTTAGCGATCCGAAGAGAATGGGGAAACCCGAATCTGGCCGCCACGCCGGAATTTCCCAAGTTCCTCGTCCGAAGGCGGCGGCTGAGGCTGATATCTCTCCACGTCCGCCGCTTGAGGGTTTTTCCATCGCGCGGCTCTAGCCCACCGGACGGACATCTTTAAATGTTTATGCTGTAAATTGTTTATGCTGCGGACCTTCCCAATGTTTACGGCAATTCCGAGATCGCACCTTGGCGCTCGCCGGCAAGGATGCTACGGTCAAGGACAGGTGACACGGGAATGAAGTTCCTCCCGATCGGGCTGCTGACAGCGTTATTTCTCGCGGCGCCGCTCGGCTTGATGCCAGCGCATGCCGACGGGCCAATCGAAGTCACCTCACCGGCTGGCGACGATCCGCCCAATCAGGTTCTGGAAATCCCGCCGGCCTGCGCTCAAGACGGCGCACAGATGGGGTGCGAAGACCCGGGCTCCGATTCGACCGCGGACGCCTCGAGTGCCGCGCCCGCTGCAGACCCATCGGCGGCCAGCGCCGCCGCCACGCAGGCTGCCAGTCTTGCCAGTGACGTGGGAACCGCGCAGGACTACCAGGAGCAAAAAGACAGCGGATTGTACTACCCGGGCGTAATGGCCCCCTACGGCGGTGGATCGGTGGAACCCTATCCGCGGATGCCCACCCTGGTGGCGGCGCCAATGCCAATTGCTCCATTTGTGGGGGCGGCCCCATTCGTTCCTTCGGTCATTCCCGCGACGGGCCCGATTGCTTTCGGGCGCCCCGCGTGGATGCCCGCTCCGCGCCCCTTCACCCCGATGATAGTGCGTCCCATGGGGTCTCCGGGAATGCCGCGCGGCTTTCGCCTCCGCTGAAATTCAAGGGTATTATTTGCGCTCCCAGACGCTGTCGCGACCGGGCAGACCTCCGGGAGATCAGCGATGCTCATCACGCTTGACGTCGGTAACAGCCACACCGTCATAGGAATCTATGACGGTGAGAAACTGACGCATCACTGGCGGATTCAAACCGTCCCGGAACGGACCACCGACGAACACGGCGCGCTTCTCAACACGTTGCTGGCCGGCGCTGGTATGGAGCCCGGATTTAAACCCGAAGGCGTCATCATCGCCTGCGTGGTACCGCCGCTGAATCAATCGATGGAGCAGCTCGCGGAGCGCTACTTCCGGTGCATCCCGGTGATGGTTGGACCCGGCATCAAGACCGGCATGCCGATTCTGTATGAGAACCCCAAAGAAGTTGGCGCCGATCGAATTGTCAACGCGGTTGCGGCGTACGAACGATATTCCAGTGCGTGCATCGTTGTTGATTTCGGTACCGCCACCAGCTTTGACTACATAACCGGCCGCGGAGAATACGCGGGCGGCGCGATTGCTCCGGGGCTGGATGTTTCTATGGATGCGCTAATTGCGCGTGCGGCCAAGCTCTACCGTGTCGAGCTGGTGCGACCTCGCGAGGCAGTCGGCCGCACCACGATCGCTTCCATTCAGTCGGGGCTCATTTTCGGCTATACCGCATTGGTGGATGGCCTGGTCCATCGCATCCGCAAGGAGCGAGACGAGCGGGCGCGGGTAATCGCGACCGGAGGGCTGGCGGAGTTAATCGCGCGCGAGTCCGAAACCATCGAGGAAGTGGACGAATTTTTGACCCTGAAAGGCCTGCGATTGATCTTCGAGCGCAATCGCCGCTAGAGGGAGAGACGTGAATGGAAAAGCCCGTGCGGATCGTTACCGATTCCATGATCGGAATGAAGCTGCCGGACTATGCTCGCCACTCGCCGCGAGTCGCGACCGTGCTTGGACACAATCCGGGTCCATTCACGGGTCCGGGCACCAACACCTACCTGGTCGGCGCAAGCGCGCGTCCGATTCTGCTCGACACCGGCCAGGGAGTTCCGATTTGGGGCGACCTTCTGGTCGCCGCGCTCAAGGAACTGTGCGGCTCCGCCGAACTGGACCGAATCGTGCTGACCCACGCGCACGTGGATCACATCGGTGGCGTAAAGCAGGCGCAGGAACGCCTGGGTGAAATGGAAGTGATCAAACTGCCGTGGGCGGGCCACGATGCTGCGGCTGGCAGTCGGCTGACCGCAATCGCCGACGGCGCGGTCGTGAAGGGCGAGGGCCTGACTCTCCGCGCCATCCATACGCCGGGGCACGCTCCCGATCATCTGTGCTACTATCTCGACGAAGAGCGCGCACTCTTCACCGGCGATGTCGTGCTGGGGGCGGGGACTACGGTGATTCCCGATGACACCGGCGACCTGGGTCAATACATGGATTCCCTCCATCGGCTACTCCAACTGGATTTGGAGACCATCTACCCGGCGCATGGTCCAGTTATCCGCAAACCCAAGGAAAAGATTCGTGAGTACATCGCGCATCGCGAACTGCGCGAACAGCAGGTGCTTGAAGCCCTGTTTGGTGGGGCGCTCGAGGTGATGGCAATCGTGAAGAAAATCTACGTCGACGTTCCGGAATATCTTCATCCGGCGGCGGCAAGTTCCGTGCGTTCTCATCTAAAGAAGCTCGGCCGGGAAGGCCGGGTTGTGGAGCATGGGCAACGCTGGAGCATCAATTAGGGCCGCAGTTCGCATCGCCTGCGGACTCGGCTGCGCGGTGGCGTTGAGCGCCGGGTTTTTCAGCGCGTCGCTGTGCGCGGCTGACGGCGAAGAACCGGCCACCGCCGAGGTGTGGTCAAAGGCCCGCACCCCCGCCGCATCGACTAGCGGGCCCGCAACGGCCGGGTCCGCCGCAGCGCCCAGCACCGACCCGGCGCCGACGACGATGGCGACCCCGGCTTCGGGTGAGGTCCACGCGCTCCCCGTGGCGTCCTCTCCGGGACCAGCGAACTTGGTCGCGGCCCCCGCCGAAGAGATCGCCGCCCCTCCTACCACCCAGGAGATTCCTGCGATAACTGCAGCTACGCCGCCGGCCGCGGCTCCCGCTCCATCGCCGAGTCAGAACGCAGCCGACGGATCGTCCACCGGCAACGGGCAATTCGACGTCGACAGCCCCGATGTCCAGCGCTACGAGCGCGCGCAGGCGGGATTCATCGATCCCCAGGCGCAATTCGGAAACGCAGCCGCGTATACGGCTGACGGCGCCTTCAGTTCTCCCATCGGCGTGGAACTGGAGGAGGGCAGCCGTAAGCTGCCCAACGGTCAGGAAGCGCAAGGCCTCATGGTGCTCGAGGTGACCAAGGGTAGTCCCGCGGCCACCGCAGGATTACATGGATACAAGCATGCCGCGCACAGCGCGCTGCAGGGCGCGTTTATCGCGGCAGCTTTGTTTCCTTCTCCCTTCGCACCGATTGCGATGCTGGCGCTGCCGGTGATCGAGCTAACGCATGTGGGCGAAAGCTACGACATGATCATTGGGGTCGATGGCTCGCGCGTCACCAACTACCTCGACTTCTCGGACCGCCTCCACGAGGCGCGGCCGGGCGAGATCGTGTACTTGAGTGTCTTGCGCGACGGCAAGCGCGCGCAACTTAAGGTCTTTCTCCCGCCCAGTGCCGCTTCCACCTGGTAAGTGGCAAGGCAGCGACACCTCCGCCCTGGAAGCGGCGATCCCCGCCGATCATTTTTTCAGATGTAGGAACCCCAGTCGCACACCTGCGGATCGGTGACTACATCGTCGGTCCTGCAGTAGTCGAACAAATTCCGGGACAGGTTCCGCTCCCGTTGAAGCAGGTGGTGGGGCAGGGCGAATCGGTCGGCATCGGTGTCGCCATCGGGCCCACCGCCACGGTAGCTCCCACCGGCGAACCCTGTTCGAACCGTTGCAGGTTATAGTTGTCGGGCGGAATGCAGAAACTGTAAGCGGCGCTGGCAGTAGCGGTCGGAGCGAGAAGCGCGACCGCAGCATCGGTAATCGCGACCCCACCTTTCGACAATTCTATCGTGGTGCCGGCGTTGGGATTGTTGGCCGCGGTGCCGGCGATGCCCCCATGGCCAACGCAATCCATGGTTTCCCCGAACAGCCCCGAGGTTGCCGCTGACACCGTCGCGCAGGCGGTGGGAGGACCTCCGACGTTCCGCTGCACCAGAATGGTGTGGCCCGGAAATGGATCGGACCCGCCCAGGTAAAGATCCTGCGCCTCCGCAAAGACGTCAAAGTTCTGCGCGCTGGAGGAATTGAACGCGTGGGTCGGCACGTTAAGCGAGAACCCGAGACTGGTGCTGCCTCCCGGAATCGTCAGAGGCGTGGTCAGCGCGCTGACCAGGTCATTGGTTCCGGTGTTTTCGGCCACCACCTGTACGGTGGTCGCGGTGCCGGGCGGCTGTGCCGCCGTCAGATTCAAGGTTCCTTGCAGATAAGCCGTTGTGAGGGTGAAGCTGCAGGTTCCGTTGGCCGGCGTGGCGGTGCTGGTAGGGCTGGTGGTTGGCGTAAAGCAATGCCCCGCAGCAACGCCCGAGGTCACCCCGCCTAACGAAGCCGTGCCGTTCATGAACAGCGTGTCGTAACCGGGCGCGCTGATTTGCAGCACGTAGGTAGCGGTTGGAGAGCCGATCGGGACTTGCTGGAAAGAAGCAGGGAAGGGCGGATTCACCACTAACGGGTAGGCCCCGCTCGAACCGGTGTTGGCAGTTGCAACGCTGATGCATTGGGCTGGCGATTTCGCGCAGTCCACCGAACTGGAGCCCGGAGGCTTCAAGATCTGAACCGTTGCACCCACAATTGGGAGAGTGGTGCACGCGTCGGTGACCTGTCCGGCGAAGCCACCGATCGTCTGCCCGCCCTGGACCGTGAAATTAACGGTCGCGGTCGCGCTCGGACTGGGAAACAGCGGCGCGAGGGTGCCGGTCGAAACTCCACGTTGTCCCACGATGGTCGTGGTGGAACCGGATACGTAGAGATCATAGAGCGTGCCGATGCCCGCCGCGGCCGGAAGGAAAAGGGTGTAGGTTCCGTTGAAGACGTCAGAAGCGGTCACGATGGTGTTGGTCCCCGCCAACTCCGCGGTTACCCGCAGGTGCGCGAGGGCCGTGCCCGAGTTGCCGCTAGCGCCCGTCACCGTACCGGTTATCGTGCCGATGTACGCGCCAATGTTGCTCGGATTCGACACGCCGAGATTGACCCGGTAGGGCTGCCCTGGACCGCTCGGGGTGGCGACGATGCTGGCGCTCAACAGGATCGGCAGCTGCTTGGTTTCATGCTGTACGGTTTGGAACTGTTGGTCGATGGGGAACAGAAATTTAAGCGGGACACCGGGGTTCTCGAGCTGAATCGGATATCGGACACAACCTTCAAGGTTTCCCCCGCCCGCGCATTGCGGCACGAGAAAGCCCGGGTTAGGCGCGTCGAGGACCACCTCGATGGTCGTGTACTTTCCGCCCCGCACCCCAAACGTGTTGAACACCTGGAGCTGGCTTAGGCCTCCGAGCACATCGATGGGCACCTCGCCGGTGCTGCTGCTGGTAGAGGTCGCTGTCGGGGGCCCGATAACCACCCAGCTGCCGGCGGTCTCCAATGGAGTAGCGGTATTGCTGGCGTTGGGCCGCGGATTCATCCTCACTCCGGCAACGTTGAGAAAGAAATTTTGAAACTGGGACGATGCCCCGGCGAGGTTCGAGATAAACGCGACCTGAACCTTGGCCGGACCCGCCGACGTGGGTGTCGGAGTGCTGCTACTGCTGCTGCTGCCTCCGCCGCACCCGGCAGGAGCCAGGCACAGGGCAGCGAAAATCAGCATCGGCGCCAGCAGCGACAAGGCGGCCCACGAAAATCGTAACTTATTCACAACCGGTCCATCGCGGGAATTTTCTCGCACAGACTTGGGTATCCGAATCCGCTCGCGAGGGCAACTAAAAAAACGGCCGCGGGGGCTCCGCGGCCGCGTTTGCCGACACCATCTGGATTGGTCAACTCAATAGTAGTCGACCGGGTCGATCTGTCGCTTGGCGCCGTACCAAAACAGCATGTTTTCGGTCAGACCCTGCCACGTGAACTTGTTGGGCGGCATCAGGAGCCGCTTGAACATCGACTTGAACGAATAGAACTCCTTGGTGCACTTCCACACGCCTTCTTCGACTTCCTGCGGCGACATGTTCTTGGGCACGAACATGCAGCGGAAGTTGTTGGTGTAGAGGTCTGCATCGGGGATGATCACGCGGCCCTCGTTCTCCAGCTGGGTGCGCATCGGGGTGCCGCGGCGCGGCGTGACGGTATTGAAGAATGCCTCCGGCGCGCGCACTTCGTGCAGAAACTTCATGGTGGCTTCGAAGATTCCAGGCTTGTCTTCCTCGAGTCCGAACAGGAAGTTCAGCGAGTAGTAGATGCCGTAGCGCTCCAGCTTCTTGAGCAGCTTCTTGTACTGATTGGCATGGTTCTGAATCTTGTTCATCGACAGCAGGCTGTCCTGGCTGATCGATTCCACCCCGATGTTAACGTGGAAAATTCCCGCCTTGGCGGCCAGCTCCAGCAGCTCGTCGTCGTGATTGGAGTTAATCGTCCACAGGCACGAGAAACGGATATTGAGCGGCTCGAGCGCTTTGAACAGTTCGCGCGCAAACTTGTGCTTGCCGGTAATCTGGTCGTCGATGAACTGAAAGCGCCGAAAACCGGTGATCTTGATAATCTGCTTCATCTCCTCGACGATGTCGCCGATGGGACGGGTCCGATAGGAACCATCGTAGAAGACCGGAATTTCACAGAACGAACATCGGTAGGGACAACCGCGGCTGGCCTGCACCGGGACCGCCTTGAACAGGTAGCGGTTGAGCTTGAGGAGTTCATGGCGTGGGCGGGGCAGACCCTTGAGGTCATGCACCTTGCTCGCCTTGTAGACCTGCTTGAGCTTTTTGTCCTGCCAGTCCTGGAGCAGTTCCGGCCACACCAGGTCGGCCTCGCCCTGCACCACTGAATCGCAGTGCTTGAGAGCCTCTTCGGTCTGCAGGGTCGCATGAAAACCGCCGAACACCACCGGAACGCCGCGGCGGCGAAACTCATCGCCGAGCTGGTAGGCGCGCAGCGACGCGCCGATGGTGGTGGTCATTCCGACCAGGTCCCAGCCGCCATCAAAGTTTATGTCTTCGAGGCGTTCATCGCAGAGCGTGACGTCATAATCGTCGGGCGTGAGGCCGCCCATCAGCGGGATCATCAGCCCCATGATCAGACGCCAGCGGGTCTTGTGCGGCGTGCCGTCGAGATGGACGGTTGTAGGTTGAACCAGCAGAATCTTGGGCTTCCTGTTCATGCTTCCTCCACCGCGTCGCGGAAATTCTCGCGCAACGGCTCACTCCACCGACTCGACCCTCCGGCGGCGGACGGTCAGCCAGATCAAGACCAACGCGAACACGTAAATACCAAACGCGGTGCCCCAGCAAAACCACTCCAGTCTATCGATAAGGGCGAATCCGATCAGCAGATAGGCGAAGTCCCGGCCGCTTATGCGCTCCACTTTTTCAATCCACTTCTCCGCTTGCGGTCCCCGGATACGAAAAGCCATGAAGGTTGAGAGTGCGGCGAGCGCGAAACCGGCGAGCTGGACCACCATCAACCAGAGAAATATCGGGTTGGCACTGGCGCGATAGACGCCGATGAAGATTCCGGCAAAAACCGCGACGTGGACAACATTATCCGTGATTACATCGAGCTTGCCGCCCCATTCGCTCTCGCACATCTGCAGCCGTGCGAGTTCCCCGTCAATTCCGTCAATGGTGGTTGAGGCCAGGAACAGGACCGAGGCGAGCAAACGCCACCCGTAACTGGGGATCGCGAACATCAAGGCGCACGCCAATCCGATGCAGGTATTCGCGATGGTTACCTGGTTCGGGGTTATCCGGGTGCGCGCGAGCCTCAGGCTGATTCGCCACGACAGCCTGCGATCGAGCCAGCGCGCAAGCAAGGCATCGGTGCTCGCCGTCTCGTGACGGAGTGAGCGCGCGAGCCGAAGCTCCGCTTCATCACGATCCTCGGGGCGTCCGTTCAGTGCAAAGGGCAGTTCCCCGGTCGAGCGCCGCAGCGGCTCGTTGCGCAGCCCGCCCTGCTCGAGCAGACGTCGCATCGGCCCGACCGCGATTTCACCACCGTGATCGGCGTCGCTGCTGGAGAATCGGAACACGCGGTTGGGGCTCTGCGCCGCATTGTCGAGAACCCGTTTAAGCTGGAGCTTTGAAAAAACCAGGTTTCCGGCAAACGATATGCAGGGGGACTCCGGGTCGATACCGTCCAAGCAAGGTTCGAAGCGGTCGACCACAGTCACCTCGGAGCGACTGCGGAAACTTCCGAGCAGGCACTCGAGCTCCGTGCGGTGGCTGGCCGGCGCTTGAATGAAAAAGCGGCGCACCCCCGCACGTTCGCAGGCGAGGATTACTCGTTCGAGCAGATACCGGCCGAAAATGCGGTTGTCGCCGCGCGAAGGCGCCGAGATCAGTGCGGTTTCAATTGCCAAGGTCGTCTAACAGGCCAGTTATCCGCTTTCGAACAACGGTTCGCGTCAAAGTAACACGCCCGCAATCTCAGGGCTAGAAGGCCTGCTTCTTTTTAGTTTGGTGCTCCAACAGCCGTGCTTCTGAAGGATTCCGCTGGACGATTTCCAACTCAAGTTCTTCGGCTACCTGCGAATGGGCGCGAGGTCATGCCGCACATGGCACCCGAACAACGCCTCCCTGCGCGCCGTCGCCGTCGCGCCCCTTTGAAGCGCTTGGCAATCTGCTCGATTCAGGGCGACGGGCGCGCGCCCTCCTGCGAGAGTCGCGCCTGCATCTGACCGACCAGTCCGCGGTAGGAACTGGCCTTCAGCGTCGCCTGGATTTGTGAAGTCATGCTGGCGACCAGGCTCTGGTGGTCGAGGATGACGTCAACGATGATCCATCGGCCATCCGTCTGCTCCAGGATGTAGTCGATTGCCACGGCTCCACCCTCCGGGCGGGTGACCAGGGTTCTTACAATGTGTCGCCCGCCTTGCACATCCTCACCCAGGACCTTGACCTGGAAGCCTGAAAAGAACCGGGCGGCATTAGGATAGGCGATTTTCTCCAGTAATTGCGTCACCAGGGCGACAAAGTGCGTTCGTTCCTCGGAATCCAGCTTGCTCCATTGCGCGCCAAGTGCCTGCTGGCTGAGCTGTTGAATCGCCAGTGACGCGTCGATCGAAGTGACGAGTTTTTCCCGCTCCCTGGGGTCGGTTGTGGTACGCAGCTTGCCTATCGTTGCCAGCAGTTGATTGACGGTCGCGGTTGCGGAGCCGTTCACGGTCGCGGCCGACGACCGCAAGGTGGCGAGCACGATCAGGAATAGCGAAATCGCGCAGGCCAATGCTCGAATTGCTCTGGAAAATAAAGGCGTCAATCCTGGAATTCCTTGGGGAGCCGAACGAACGGTTTAAAGCAGGGGGCAGGGCGTGTCAAACAATGGCAACCGGAAACCTGCCACATTTCCCCTGCGTACTAGAGGTTGCATGCCACGGCTGGTAGACTTGATGGCTCGCGCAGATGCTCTCGGTTCTTCTCTTGGACTTCGGCGGCACGCTCGATGGGCCGCTGCACTGGCTCGACCGGTTCCTGGCCCAGTATCGAGCTGCGGGAATCGACCTTACGCGCGAGGAACTGGATGGCGCCTTCGAGCACGCAACTCGGGCGGGGTACCGGGCCGGCAGGGTGATCCGTCGTTTCGGGATGGTCGATTTGATCCGTTTCCTGGTCGGCAATCAGGTCGAGTTTCTCGCCCAGGAAGGTCCGCAGTGGCTGCGCGCGAGGTTCGCTTCATCGGATGCCAAGGGGCGCCATCGAACCGTCGAGCAGATTGCCGCAGGCTTCATCGGCGCAACGCGAGAGGGCCTGGACGCGAATCGGGGAACTCTTAAGGCGCTCAGGCGGCGTTTTCGGATCGGGGTGGTGTCTAACTTCTACGGAAATCTCGAGCGGATTTTGCAGGAAGCCGGCATGAAGAAGATGATCGACTCGATTACCGATTCCAGTCAGGTGGGCATCTTCAAGCCGCAACCGGGAATCTTTGAGGCGGCGTTACGCGGGCTGGGCGTGCCACCGGCGGCCGCTGCGATGGTGGGCGATTCGCCGGAGAAGGACTGCGAGCCGGCGCACCGGCTGGGCCTTACCACCGTGTGGTATCGCGCGGGGGGGTCGGCCGACGGCCGGTACTGTGCGAGCGCGGACTATACGATCGCCTCTTTGGGCGAACTCGAGAACCTGCGATGGTGACCGGTTTCCAGGGCGCGATAATCGCCGCGGGTCGGGGCGAGCGACTGCGAGCCTCCAGCGGCGTGGAACTGCCTAAGCCGCTGGTCGAGGTTGGCGGTGTTTCGCTGCTCGCTCGCCAGGCGGGCGCGATGGTGTCCTCGGGCGCGCGGGAGGTGCTCGCGATAGTGAATTCGGAAACCGCTTCGCTGGCACGCGGGAGCAGCTTTCCCCGGCAGCTGCGATTGATTGTTCGCGACACGCAAAGCTCGATGGAATCGCTGCTGGTGCTGGGCGAGGCGTTGCCGGCGGGAGATTTTCTGCTTGCCACCGTCGATGCAATGGTTCCGGACCCCGAGTTTCGTCGGTTTGTTACGCAGGCGCGCGCCTCGAGGTTCCCAATGCTCGCGGATGGGGTGCTGGCGGTTGCGAAATGGCGCGGCGACCGCAAACCGCTCTTTGCAGAAGTAACCAGCACGGGGTTGATAGCCTCGCTGGGACAGCGCGAGACTTCGCTGGTCACCGCCGGATTGTACTGGTTGCCGACCACGATCTTCCGGTGGTCGGCGGCTGCTCGCGAACGCAAACTGGCGGCTCTGCGGGCGTTCCTACAGATGTTGCTGGAAGAACAAGTTCGTCTCGCTGCCATCGAAGTCGAAGGGGCGATCGATATAGACGAAGCCGCCGACCTCGAGGCCGCGCGCCGGATGTTAGCGGGTTGACAATGAGTTATCGAACAATCGGAATCTACCGCGAGCGGGAATTTTCGCCGGGCAAGGTCGCCGCTGACGCTGCGATCCTCGAAGAGTCACTGGCCGAATTGCGCCGGGAAGGGGTCGAGACCCGGGCGATGACACCCGGGGAGTTTCTCGACCAGCACGAAGTCAGCACCGATCTGGTGCTCGCGATGTGCCAGAGCGAGCCGGCGCTACGGCGCCTGGCGGAGGTCGAGCGCACCGGTGCGGTAGCCATCAACTCGGCACTCGCCATCCGCAACTGCTATCGCGACCTGCTGGCACCGGGGCTCACCCGGGCCGGTGTTCCCACGCCGGCCGGGGCGCTGGTTCGCACCGACGAACGGCTCGACCACCGCGTGCTGGGGGCGATCGATCTCGATCTGCCCGTGTTCGTCAAGCGCGGTGATCTGCATGCGCTGGGGGAGGAGGACGTGCAGCGAGCAGTCGGGAAGGGGCAGGTGGAGGTCCAGCTCAACGCCCTGGCGCGCCGCGGTGTGCGGCGTGCCTACGTACAGCAGGAATGCCCCGGAGCGCTCATCAAATTCTACGGCGTTGGTGGCGGCGCGTACTTCACCGCCCTGCCGGCCGCCGGCGAAATTCCGGAAGCAGCGGTTCGCGAGCTTTCAGAGGCGGCGCGTAAAGCCTCTGCCGCGCTTGGCCTGGAAGTCTGGGGCGGTGATGCCATTCTGGATGAGCGCGGATTTGCGATAGTCGACTTCAACGATTGGCCGAGCTTCAGCCGGGTGCGCGCCCCCGCCGCCCGGGCGATAGCACGACGGGCCCTTTCGTTGCTTGCTCGTGCGCGGTAGCCTCTAGCACCAAGTTTGGGAAGGGCGTGACGCGCACAGCTGATGACACCGAAGGTTAAACTGCACTCCATCAAGACCGCTATTCCAGGACCTGAATCCCGCAAGATCTACGACGAAGAACAGAAGTACGTTGCATCCGGGCGCCAACGGGTCTCGCAATTGGCAGGCATCGCGTTGGACCATGGCGAAGGCGCCACCCTCACCGACGCCGACGGCAATACCTACATCGATCTCTACGCAGGCATCGCGGTGGCAAGCCTCGGCCATGGACATCCGCGGATGGCGAAAGTCATCAGCAAACAGGCCGAACGCCTGTCGGTTGGAACCTTTGCCACCAGGGAACGCAGCGAGGCCTTCAGGCTGCTGTCGGAGGTTGCCCCGAAGGGTTTGAATCGTTCGCATCTGTATAGCGGCGGGGCCGAGGCGGTAGAGGCGGGCTTGCGCCTGGCCCGTTCCGCGACCAAGAAGCACGAGGTCGTAAGCTTCTGGGGAGGATTTCACGGCAAGACCGGTGGGGTACTTGGCCTGATTGGTGACGAGTCGAAGAAGGGTTATGGACCACTGCCTGGCGGACGCTACCAGGTCCCCTATGCGGACTGCTATCGCTGCCCATTCAAGTTGACGCACCCCTCGTGTGGTCTGCTGTGCGTCGAGTTTGCGCGCGACCAAATCAAGAATTCCTCGGCAGGAGAAGTCGCGGCCGTGCTGGTCGAGCCGATGCAGGGGACCGCCGGCAACGTAATCCCGCCGGATGATTGGCTGCCCGCGATCAAGTCGGTCGCAAAGGAAAACGGCGCCCTGCTCATCGCCGACGAAATGATTACCGGCTTTGGTCGCACCGGCAAGATGTGGGGCATTGATCATACCGGGGTAGAGCCCGATATCGTTACCCTGGGCAAGGGAATGGGCGCGGGCTTTCCGGTGTCCGCGGTGCTGATGAGCGAGCAGCTCGGCAAGTCGGAGCCGTTCGGCAAGCCCAGCGCGTCGTCCTCGAGCTACGGTGGGAATCCACTTGCCGCGGCGGCGGTTGCCGAAACCATCAAGATCATCAAGGATGAAAAGCTCGTTGACAACTCCCGCAAAATCGGTGGCCAGATGCTGCACCGCCTGAACACGCTCAAAGAGAAGTACGAGTTCATCGGCGACGTGCGCGGGAAAGGGCTGCTGATTGGAATCGATCTGGTGCGCGATCTCAAGACGCGCGAACCCCTAAGCCGCAGGGTGACCGAGCAGATTTTCCTCGAAGCACTACGCCGCGGAGTCATCACGATGACCTATTTTCCGCGCGTCCGGATCAATCCGCCGCTGGTCATCAGCGAAGAACAGGCCGAGACCGGGGTGGCGATCCTCGACGAGGTCTTCGCGCACGTTCGCGATCACCTGGACTGGCGCGCCGCGTGAAGATAGCCATCGGCTGACGAACCTGATGGCAGACATCACCGGAAACAAGGGGTTGTTTCTCGACCTCGGCGGCACCCTGGTGCGGCTCGACCGCGATAACGAGCTGCCGGTTGATGCCCGGGGCAGGATCGTTGTCGAGTTGCTCCCGGGCGTCGCGGAAAAGCTGGCCCCCATTCGGGATCACTTGCTGCTCATCGTGACCAACCAATCCAAGATCAAGCGGGGACGCTTTACGATGGCCGCGGTCGAAGCCGCGCTGAGCGAACTCGATAACCAGCTCGGCGGTATTCTCACCGCCTGGCAAATCTGTCCCCACGACGATGCCGACAAGTGCCATTGCCGCAAGCCGCAGGGCGGAATGGTAAGCGAGCTCGCGGAACTCTACGGCGTGGATCTGAAAACCTCGACGATGGTCGGCGATCAGGAAGTCGACGAACGGGCGGCCCGCGCCGCCGGCGTGGGCAGATTCGTGTACGCCAAGGATTTTTTCGGCGGGTAGGCATCGCTTCCGCACGGACGGTTTCCCTCTCTCCGAACGAAGAATCGGCAGGGCCCAGGCTGCCCGCCTCGAAGACCGCTTGAGGTCCTGACGGGTTGGTGAAAGCAGCGGCCACGCGGCGCTACCGCAGTGAGATTACGGCACCTTCGCCCGAGTACCGCGCAAATTTCATCGGATCTGCTTATCGGGAAACTTGGCAGACCTTTTGCTGTTAGTCCTGTGCAGCCGGTTCGACGCCGGCTCACAACAAAGGAGTGTGCAGCATAGATGATTGCGTCGGTTTTAGTCGGACTCATTTCCGGATGGCTGGCCGGAAAGCTGATCCGCGGAAGAGGCTACGGGGTAATTGCCGACATCTTGCTCGGATTGCTCGGCGGAATCGTGGGCGGATGGACATTTGCCGTGTTCGGAGTGCATGCCCATCATCTGTTCAGCGCGATAATGGTTTCCACCCTGGGTGCCACCGGGCTGGTGATGGCCACGCGGGCCCTCAACGGCGAACTGTAAACGGTACGCAAAACCAAGGTCGGCTTCAAAAGCCACAGCTCTCTCGTTGCCGTACAACCACCTCGGAGATAAAGGGGCGTCGGTGAAGACTGCCGTGCGCGCACCCTGGCCATCAGGTGTGCGACGTCGTCGTGGTTGAGCGGGCTTTGTTGAGCATTGGGAGTGAGTGCAGGGAGCCCGGACGCGCCGTCGAGGGTTCGGCGGTGTACGACTCTCGATGACGGTCGCGTCCGCGATCGCTGAGACTCCGGCCCGGTCGTTTCGATACCCCCCTCGGTTCGATTCGCGCTACTAGTACCTCTACCCACGCGGGCGGAGGTGAGCATGAAAATCGGAGTGCTGGCGTTCGTGGCGTCGTCGACCGCTCATCCGGTTGCGGTCGCGCGCAAGTGCGAGGCTCTGGGGTTTGAGTCATTCTGGCTGCCCGAGCACGCGATAATGCCGGTCAACCCCAAGACTCCGTTCCCACGGGGCGACGGCAAAATCCCGGAAGTCTACTCGCACATGATCGATCCGTTCGTGGGACTTGCGCTCGCGGCCGGCGCGACCAATCGCATCAAGCTCGGTACGGGAATCTGCCTGGTCCCTGAACGTGATCCCTTCAACCTGGCCAAAGAGGTCGCGACCCTCGACTACTACTCGGGTGGGAGGATGTTGTTCGGAATCGGCGCGGGCTGGCTGCGCGACGAGAGCGAGATCATGGGTGTCGATTTTCGCCGACGCTGGCCGATGACGCGCGAGTATATCCGCGCGATGAAGGAACTGTGGACGCGAGAGGAAGCAAGCTTCGAAGGGGAATTTGTGAAGTTCCCGGCGCTTCGCAGCAATCCCAAGCCGGCGCAAAAGCCGCATCCGCCGGTGCACATCGGAGCCGGTGGCGAGCGTGCGCTCCGCAACACCGCGCTGATTGGCGACGGATGGGCCCCGATCGCGCTCAAGCCGGACGATCTCAAGACCGAACTGGCGAAGCTGCGTCAGCTCTGCGCGGATGTGAATCGCGATTTTTCGAAGCTTGAAATAACCATCTTCTCGCCGGTGGGTGGCGGAGATTCGCGGGCAGCGGTCGAGGCCTACCGCGCCGCGGGCGCACATCGACTGGTTCTATTCCCGCCCACGCTGGCGGCGGACAAATACGACGCGGAATTGGAGGAGCTGGCGAAAAGCTGGATCGTCTGACCTTTGCGGCGGCCCGTGCTACTGTTCCGCCACATTGGTTGATTGGAGATTTGAGCGTGGGGATACGCGAGTTTGCGCGCAACAAGGACGGCTTGAAACTTCGCTACGAAGTTCGGGGGTCGGGCGCACCGGTAGCGCTCATAATGGGATTCAGTGGTTCGGGACGCGCCTGGAGCGAACGATTTCTCAACCTGCTGGAGAATCGTTTCCGGCTGGTCGTGATCGACAACCGCGGCACCGGCGAGAGCGACAAGCCGGACGTTGCCTGGACGCTGCGCGACATGGCTGATGATATTGCGGCGGTTCTCGAGCACGCCAAGCTGTCGCCGACTCACATCTTTGGCATTTCTATGGGCGGCATGATTGCGCAGGAATACGCGTTGACCTACCCCGAGCGCGTCCAGCGCCTGGTGCTGGGCTGCACCAACTGCGGCATATCGCATTCGATTCCGGGCAAACCGGAAGACCTCGCCAGGCTGATGCCGCAGCCCGGGATGTCGCCCGCGGATGCCGCCCGTGCCGCATTTTCAGTCGCATGCGGAAAGGCATTCACCGCCTCGGAGGCGGGTCAGAAATTCATCGAAGAGCAACTAATCGAGTCGGCCAAGTATCCGATAACCCCGCCGCACACCTTCATGCGGCAGTTCGGTGCGATCAGCGGGTTCGACAGCTATGCACGGCTGGCGCAGATCAAGATGCCCACTCTGATCCTTCAGGGTGACGACGACGCCATCGTTCCGGTGCAGAACGCGGACTTGCTTAACCAGGGTATCGCGGGTTCGCGCAAACAAATCCTCAAGGGCATCGGCCACATGTTTTTTTGGGAGGCGCCCCAGGAGGCAACCCGGGTCGCGATCGATTTTCTCACAGCCAACTAGCGCGGAGGTTTGGAAATGGCCAGCTACGAGACCGTTATCTACGAAAAGGTCGAAGACAAGATTTTCCGGCTGACGCTGAATCGCCCCGAGAAGCTCAATGCGCTTTCGCAGAAGCTGTTGGCGGAGCTTGATCAGGTCATGGACGAGTATTCCGCCGACCCGGAGGCGAGTGTCCTGATTATCCGCGGCGCGGGCCGGGCATTTTCCGCGGGTTACGATCTGCAGGGAACCCAGCATCCGGGGTCGACTTTTACCGTTACCAACGACCGGCTGGGTTTGCACCGAACCATCGAACGCTGGCAGCGGCTGTGGAGTTTGCCCAAGCCAACCATCGCCCAGGTCCATGGATTCTGTCTGGCCGGTGGCACCGAATTCATCGGCCACTGCGACATCGTGTTTGCCAGTGAGGACGCGCAGTTTGGGCATCCCGCCGGACGCGCGCTCGGAATCTTGCCAACCCTTTCCATGTGGCCGGTGCTCATGGGTCCGCGCAAAACCAAGGAATATTTCTTTACCGGCGACTACATGAGCGCCCCGGAAGCGCTGGAATGGCACCTGGTGAATCGGGTCTATCCGCGCGAGAAGCTCGAGGAGGAAACCCTAGCGTACGCGCGGCGCGTCGCTCTGGTACCGGCCGAGCTGCTGATGCTGCACAAGGCGGCGGTGAACCGCTACCTGGACATTCTCGGCATCCGAGCGGCCGAGCAGTCCTCGGCCGATATCGACGTGATCGCGCACCAAACGGATACGGTGCGCAACTGGATGAAGGCGAGCCGCGAGAGGGGTCTCAAATCCGCGCTCACCGAGCGCGACCGTCCGTTCGCCAAGAAAGCATAACGCGACCGAAGCTGAGTGCACCTGAAAAGGCGCGGCGCGGCAGGCTCGCTTTCTCCGTGCCACTGACCGGATCGCACGATCTGGTGACTTGGGTCGCGAGCCGCGCCTGCTAACATTGAAGAAGACCTCGTCGCCGGACGCGGCCCTGCCATGTCGAGCGGAGTTGCAACACCCCGAATAACCCTGCCCCCTGCCAGCAGCGAATACGGAACCTCCGGCAAATGGCTGGTTGCCGGGTCCGTCATGATCGGCACCTTTCTCTCGGTGATGGATGCGACGGTGGTGAATGTGGCCATGCCGCATATGATGGGCGGCTTCGGACAGGATCTGCTCACCATAACCTGGGTGTCCACCGCTTATTCGATTGCCGAGATCATCATGATCACCATGGCGGCGTGGTGGACGATGCTGCTCGGCCGCAAACAGCTGTTCCTGCTGTCCATGTTCCTGTTTATCGTGGGCTCGGTGCTGGCCGGCACCTCAAAGACGTTCGGCCAGCTCATCTTTTACCGAGTGCTGCAGGGCATCGGCGGCGGCAGCCTGATGCCCTGCTCCCAGGCCATCGCACGGGAAACTTTTCACCGCTCCCGCGATCGGTCCGGTGGTCGGCGGCTGGCTGGTCGACAACTATGGCTGGCAGTGGGTCTTTTACATCAACGTTCCGTTTTGTGTGGTGGGAATCCTGATGGTGAGCGCGTTCGTGCATGACCCTCCATATCTGAAACGCGGGGTCGCCGCGATCGATTGGGGAAGGATTCTCCTGCTGACGATCGGCCTCACCGCTGCGCAGGTGGTACTCGAGCGCGGAGAGGAAGTCGACTGGTTCGCCAACCATTGGATCGTTTTCGGGACGGTGGTGGCGGCGCTTGCGCTGGCGGCGTTGGTAGGGTGGGAAATGTTCTTCAAGGATGAACCGGTGGTGGATTTTCGTCTGTTCAGAAACGTCCCACTGAGCGTTGGCTGCGGCCTGGGCGTTGTGATCGGGTTCGCACTGTTCGGATCAAGCTTCCTGTTGCCGCAGTTCACGCAGGAACTGCTCCACTATCCTGCGTATCAGGCGGGCCTGGTTCTGATGCCACGTACCTTGACCATGCTGCTTGCGATGCCCATCGTCGGGCGGCTTTACAATCTGCTGAGCCCGCGCATGCTGATCGGCGCGGGAGTGCTCTTGCTTGCCTATGCCTATTGGCGGCTTGGTCATTTCACGCTGTACGTCGGGTTTTGGAGTTTTCTGCCCATCCTGGTCATGAGTGGTATCGGCATGGGCGCGTCGATGGTGACGCTTTCGACCGTCTCGCTCAGTACGATTCCGCGCTACGCGATGACTGCCGCTTCCAGCCTCTACACTCTGACCCGCCGCGAAGCGGGAAACGTGGCCTACGCGGCACTGGCGACCCTGGTGGCTCGCAGAGGGCAGTTCCGTCGTTCGGACCTGGTCGATTCCATCTCGGCGACCAACCCCACGTTCCGCCAGGCCGACGCGGAGTTTCGCAACGCCTTGCTGGGTGCCGGATTGTTCAGTGCACCTGGGCAGCGGCGCGACCTTGCCATGATGAACGCCTTGATCAACCGTCAGTCGACGATGATGGCGTACAACGATTGTTTCTGGCTGGTGGTGCCGATGTTCTTAGTCGTCCTGCCGTTGCTCTTTCTCCTACCAAAAGAGGGGGTTCCTTCCGGCACGGTCGAACCAGCGGAGGCGCATTGACTTCGCCGCGGGTTGGAGTGTGGTCAAGTGACGCCCGTGAGGCGACCGCCGCTGCGGCGGGGGCCTCGATCGCGGCCGTCATTCTGTGGCGCAAGGAATGGTAGACAGGCGCGGACAGGCACGCGCATGGCTGGTGATGTGGGCGGGTGTCGCGATCGTCACGCTGCTCGCCATCTATCGTCTGCGCCAATTCCCATACCATCTGTCGTGGTCGGCGGCATGGGAGGGGATTCGTCCGCTGCTCGGCGAGACTTTGTGGGCCGCTCTCAAGGTATGGGCGTTCTGGGGTTGGGCCACCCTGGTCCTGGGCGGACTCGCACTGCGGATTGAGCCCGAACTGGAGCAGTTCGATGCTATTCTGGTTGGCGCTGGTGGTGTCTGGATCCTCGCATTTCTGCTCGGCAACCTGTTGGGACCCATCCGGCTTTTCTATTCGGCGACCTTGTGGGGACTTCTCGCCTTGGGGACCGCCTGGCTTTGGCGGAACCCGCCCCGCCACCGGAAGTTGCAGACCCCGTCTTCGGGCCAGAAGCTTGCGGCTTTTGCGGTCCTCTTGCTCGCGGTTTCCTACTTGCCCCTACAACTTGGCTCTCCAGTGGTGCCGTTTATGGATGTGCTTTCATATCCATCTTCCGCACAGCGGATCCTGACGTTCGGCATCTATGACCCGTTCAACAACGACCCTTACGGATGCTGGGGACCCTACGCTCAGACGCCCGCGCTCGAACTGTTCTACTCGGCTCTGGCAATGGGAAGTCATACTCATCCGGCGGCACTTGCGGAGAGCGCAGCGATGCTGCCGATGGCCGCACTGATGATCTTTGCGACCTGGCGCCTCGGAAAGACAGTGTTCGATGATACTGCGGGGGGAGTCGCGGGCCTCCTCCTGTTCTTTACCTGCCTCTTTCGCCGGGCCCAGGGCATGCGCGGTACGGCGGTCGATTTTGCGCTTGTCGCGTTGGGTCTTGCGTTCTTTATGAGTCGCGGCAGTCGGCTGCTGTTTGCCGCCGGCGCTTTGATGTTGGGTTGTAGTATCGCGTCGCATGCAATCGACGGTGCTTTGGCGATGATCGTGGCGGGAGTTGGCGTGATTCTGTGGCTCGCGGAGTCCGACCCTGGGCGCTTTGCCGCCGGGGTCGTTGCCCTGGCGGGCGCAGCCCTGGTCGCGCTGCCCGAGTATCTTATCGCACTTGGGCATCGGGCACCGTATCCGATCATCCCGGCCGGGCAATTGGCGGGCGTGGCAGCAATTTGCCTGGCCGCGCGATGGATGCCTCCTGACGCCGCCTTGCGCGATCGACGGCTGGTTGCCGTGCTCAACCGCGGGCTGATCGCGTTCTTCATCCTTGCGGTTCTCTATCGTCACGCCGCAAATGCATTCACTCTTTATCAACAGGTTGCGGACAATTTGCCACTGCTCACGCTGTTGTGCTTCGCAGGACTGATTGCGGCGTTCGTGGTTCAGTGGCCGGCGGACCAAACCCGCTACTCGGGCCTGGTGGCGGTAGCACTGCTGTTGGGCATTGCTGGCGAGTATTTCGATCCGGTCCTGCGGACGCTCTCCCATACCCCTGCTGGCGGCATGATGACATCGGACATCCGGATCAAGCTGTGGGACTACTGGTGTCCTTTTTTTCTGACCTTGCCGGCGGGATACCTGTTTGCGCTGGCTTACGATCGCTGGTCGCGTCCAGGGACTCTTTTCATCCTGCTTGCCTTGCTGATCTACCCGTGGCGCCAGGCCCCACATCCTCTCGACTACGATTCCCTTGAACATTCAATCAGCGAGCACTGGGCGTTTAACCTCGATACCGCCTCGTTGGGTTACTGGACGGGTCATACCGATCGGCGGTGGCTTTTCGGTCCGACCGATATGAACCTGATCAAGGTTCTCGACGACGAGGTCGCTGCCGGCCGAATTACGCCTGCTACGCATATCCTCCATCTATGCACGAATGTCTCGCAGTGGTGGGCTTTGCTCGAGTTCCCGGTGCTTACCGGAATCAACGACGACCCGATCGAGGACCAACACGATCCGAACAATTTGTGGGAGGGTGGCAGCCGGGTCCGCGGCATGAATGATCTCGGGCGAGCGCTGGCAGCGGCCCCGCCGTACATTCTGGAACAAGTTAGCCCGCCCCCCGGAACGGGTGATCCCCCGCCGGGTTATCAAACGATTTACGAGTCCTTGCCGGTGAAACTCTACCGCCGCAACGACCTTGCAGAAGTGAACATTGCGGCAAATCGATGGCACGTATACCCGTTGCTGCCGGGGTTGGTACTGTGGGTCGCGGCCGGTCTCCTGGTCCTCGGCCGCCGTGGGCTGCCCGCCGTGAGAGCGCATGATGAAGCCCGCCCGGTCACCTCCTTCGCGGATGCCGGCAAAGGCTGAACTCATCACGCTGCTTTCCAGGGACCGAAGCATCACTTGTGACGAGTTCCGCCGCCGTTTGGGGCCAGCTAAACTACCGGGGCACGTTTGGCAGGGGCGGTGCCGCGGCCAGGAACGCATGCACGAAATTCTGAGACCTGAACATATAGCGGATTGGCTCACCACCTGGGGTTACCTGGGAGTTTTCGTGTGCGTGTTCATCGGCAATCTGGGCATCCCGGTCCCAGAGGAGACGGTGATGCTTGCCGCGGGGTTTCTGGCCGGCCGCGAGATTCTCGACCTGCGCTGGGTGTATGTCATCACGGTTTTCAGCGCGGTTGTGGGAGACTGCTGCGGATTTCTGCTGGGGCGCACCGGAGGTCAACGGCTGCTTACCCGCCTCGCCGGCAGTTTCGCGTTTGCCCGCTCTCGCTACGACCGATTACAGACCTTTTTTGAGACCCACGGCAGCAAGGCGGTCTTCATGGCCCGCTTCATTGCCGGCGTGCGTTTCATGGCTGGTCCGATGGCGGGCGCTGCGGGTATGCCGTTCTGGCGCTTTCTCGGATGGAACGTTTCCGGTGCGCTGGTGTGGTGCTTCATCATCGTTACGGTTGGCTACCTGGTTGGTGACGAGCTGTTTCGAGTTGCCGACGTGATCCACGTCGCGTCGCGATGGGTCGCGGTAGGAGTGGTGTTGTTCAGTATCGGGATCGTGATTTTCTGGTGGCGCGAGCGACATCAAGCTATCGGTCGCCCCGAATCATAGGGCAGGGGTTGTGGAGCGCACTCCTTGCGGGTGCGATTTTCGCGGCAATTTCCGCGGTCGGTTGCCAGCGCGAAACGCCTCTCCGGGTTCATTACCTGCCCGGATTCGTCCCCGCCACGCAGCACGTCCTGTCTCCCCTATCAATCGTTGTCCTGCCGGCCGGCGGTCCCGGGGCGGCCGGCAAGTTTCAAGTGGGCGCTGTCTATGGTGCCGATGGATCCAGGAAGCGCACCCTGGTGGTGCGGGACCTGGGAGCGCTGATCACGCAGGCAGTGAAGCGGTGCCTGTCGGACGCGGGTTTGAAGGCGGCGGTACTTACACCAGGCGAAGTCTCCGAGCATCCGCCGCTCGCGATCGCGACCGAGATCGAATCCGTTTCCGTTAACCAACATTTCGGCCGCCAGCGCACGATTCATGGCCAGTATTTTTCCATGACCGCGCACGTGCAACTGCGCTTTACCGTCGCCGATCGGATGCACCACGAACTCTGTTCGACCGTGACTACCGGCATCGAGACCGAACCCCCGGTTCCGGTCGGAGGCGAGGCATTCCTTCCGCTCGAGACCGACCCGGCGGAATCTCTGTCCGTCGCATTGTCGCGCGCAATTGGCATGCTCATTTTGCAGCCGGAATTTCGCCGCGCTATACAATCCCGATAGAAAAATCGTATTTCCATCTTGGGCGGTCCAAGGGGAAAACCTGCGCAGCCCGGAGTGCGCAATGGTTTGCGTCCGCAAGCCGACCCGACCTCATGACGGAGGACAAGCCGATGGCGTTGTTACCCTATGCCGACGAAAGCAAGGTACCGGAAAAGACGCGCGAGATTCTGAATCGCGGGCGCGTAAAGATGAACGTTGCGCGCATGATCGCGAACTCGGACGCTGCATTCTATCCGTTCTCGATGTTGGGGAACTCGCTGCTGACTCGATCCAAGCTCGATGCGCGGCTGCGCGAACTCGCTATATTGCGCACCGCGAAGGTGAGCAAATCGGTTTATGAATGGACCCAGCACGTGCCGATTGCCAAGGCTGCGGGCGTGACCGATGAACAAGTCGATGCAATTGAAAACTGGGAAGGGGCCCGGTGCTTCGGTGAGATCGATCGCCTGGTGCTCAAGTTCACCGATGAAGTCGCGCGCAACGTAAAGGGCGGGCGCGCAACCATGGAGGCTCTCCAGAAACACATGGGTACGACCGAGATCGTGGAATTAGTGATGTCGATCGGATTCTGGGGAATGGTCGCCCGACTGCTGGAGACTACCGAGGTCGACCTCGAGGAATTTGCCGGTAAGGTCGACGTGCTGAAGAATTCGTTTACCAGCCGCTGACCATCGCCGGCCGCCCGCAACGAACAACTCGCAGTCAGCGTTCCAGATAGGCTCCCAGCGCGTAATACACGCTTTCAAGCGCGGGGATCGCATACCAATCGGGACGCGGAAACTGCAGAGCGAGGAACAGGCCCCAAATCGAAAGCAGGGCTCCTACGTATTGCGGGTGGTCCATTAGCGAAAAGGGAAATTCCGTGCACCAGGGGACTTCGTAGCCGAAGCGGTTCCCGTAAAAGACCCCGACCGACCCCAGGCGGTAAAAAACACTAAAATTGAGTACTTGCCCTACGATCATCAGGGTTGCGCCCGCGGTCAGTGGAACGAGGTTTCCGGACAGCCACAGTGGTTGGTTCGGATGGAAATAGCACCAGGCCAGAAACACCGAGATCTGGATTACCTTGAAGCAGTTGAACATTCTTTCCAGGATGACCACCGGCGGCTCTTCCGAAAAGAACCCGCAAAGTGCGCTGAACGATCGCGGATAGCGCCAAACCCATACGTAGGCTACCCGCTCGAACGCCAGTAGAATGGCCGCAGCAAGGTACAACAAGTCTATACGAGCTCGCGCTTCTGGCCCTGAGGATTCGCAACAATCCGGTAGGGGCTCCCGTAGTACGCCGCGATGTCAGTAAAAGGATCGGTAAGCAGTTTTACAAACCAGATTAGGGAGTCTCTCAAGGTGTGCTTCCAGGCAAGAAACGCCACGTGCCCGAGTACCACTGCCAGCGTCATGAAGAACCACCAATGGGCCAGCGTCGGCGCCACGCCGGCGACGGCCCCCCAAGAACCGGGACGGACCTTCATCAACACGGCGGCGAGAATCAGACCGTAACCCGCAACGATCAGCGTCTTATCGCGGGTGTTGAATCCGAGCAGCAGCTGCTCCTTGTCGTGGCAGGGCGGCTCCAGCACTGCGTGTCCGAACTGGCGAACGAACAGCGCTGCCAGTCCCAGACATACCGCGCGGGTCAAGTCGAAAAAGATCAGCACATAGCAAAAGATGAAGGTGCTCGAACTCAGCAGGTGGAGGACCTGGTTGACCACGTTGCTATGTGACGCGAGGTGGTCGTCATGTTTGCGATGCATTATCTCGGTGTAAAAGCTGGTCAACGGCTTCGGCACCCTGACAATACTTCCGGCGAGTTCCCGAAACAGATGTGTTCGCATCAGTTTATCCCGTTGTGGTTGTTGTTGTTCGCTTAGCCACCAGGCGTCGTTTTTCATCTGGCGTACCGCACTCACCAGCTTGGATCGCAGGCTGCGATAATCTTCCTCGGTAAAATCCAGACTGGTCATACAGCGACCGGTTCCCACCCAACTGAGCGTGATACCCTCGGCTCGAAGGTAGTATTGGAGCAGCCAGTTGTATCGACCCGGCTCCTTGAACAGCACCGTCCATATCGTGGCCAGCTGCATCACTCGCACCGGCAGTGAGGAATCCAGGAGCAACTGGTTGGTCTCGCGCGCCCACGCGGCACACCTCTCATTCGCCGTCGCATATTCTGTAGTGCTGGACGGCTGCACCAGCCAATTCAAAAACTCATTCATCGCCCCCATCACCACGGGGTGTGCCGAAAAAGTTCCGATCACATACGCGATGCGCATCGGATGGTGGGGATCAAAGCGCGCCATCAGTTCTTTGCGGCCGCAGACCACTCCGATGGGCATTCCACCGGCCACCGTTTTCCCGTACACGACCATGTCCGCTTGCACGCCGAAGTACTCCTGCGCTCCGCCGGGGGCCAGGCGAAAGCCGCTGAATACCTCGTCGAAGATGAGCGGAATCTCGTGTTCGCTGCACACGGCGCGCAGCTTACCAAGCCATTCCCGGTAAGCAGCCGTGGAGTCGGTCGCGTTGCGGACGCCGCTGGTCAGCAGGATGGCGTCGCTCGGCGGGGGCGAGTTGGGATGAAACGATTGAACGGGGTTTACCACGATTGCGGCGATCTCGTGCGCCCGCCAGCGCAGAACGTCCAGCGAGGCCGGGTTCAATTCCTTCAGCGTCAGGCAGTCGTCGATGGTGCGTTCGCTGCCCAACCCGGGCTGCACGCCATCCCACCATCCGTGATAAGCGCCCGAGAAACAGACGATCAGCTTGCGGCGGGTATTGAATCGGGCCAGCCGGATGGCGGCCATCACCGCCTCGGTGCCGCTCATGTGGAACGACACTTCATCGAGCTTCGAGATCGATTTGAGGATTCGTATGTTGTCGGCGACGATGGGATGGAGGGGACCCAGCACCGGGCCAAGCTCCTTCACCCGGTCAAGCCCCCTCTGCATCCATTCCTTGTAGTGGTCGAATCCAGCCACGTTGAGTCCGTAGGAGCCGCTCACGTCGAGAGTCCAATGACCATCGAGATCGCGAAGTTGGGGTCCGGCGGAGGCCGTAACCACCGAGCAGACGCTGAAGTGTTCGCGCATGAATTGCGCGAAGGGAAAGGGGACGCGATTGGCATCGGTGAAGCGCAGATCCGAGAAGCTCTGGCGTATCCCGTTGCCCCACGCGATCGACTTTGCGTACCGGGTCTGAAAGAAGCCGGCGAGGCGGTTGATAGCCTGCTTGCGAATCTCCGCCCACCGTTCATCGGCTCCATCGGCGCGAAGGAATTCGGCAGGCGAGTGGTTGGTCGGCCGCAGCCAGAGCGCCAATAGCCTCGACATGCGCGGGGTAAATGCCGAAGCCCGCAGGGTGAGGACGGTCGCGATAACTCGCCGTCCCAGCAGGGCGGCCAACCCGAGCAAGAGCAAAGTCGCGGCAATCCACGCGCCGGTGCTCGAACCGAACCACTCAGCCCAATTCCCAAGAGCTCCAGGAGTCAACATCGTTAGATTCTCCCCCGTGCTGCCGTAGCCAGCTTTTGGCCTCCCACCAATGAGCGGAGGGGGCCGCGGACTTGATCATCGTTTCCATTAAGGAGAGCCGCAAAGCGCTCGACCACCCGTGGCCATCCGATCGAGCGGGAATAGTCGCGGGCTTGGCGGCGGACTCGCTTGAGTTCCTCGGGTTGGGAGGCGAGCTTTAAGGCGGCCGCCACAAACGCCTTGGAATCCCCGAGCGGAACCAGGATTCCGCTCTCTCCATTGGCGATGTGACTTCTTGCGGCGGCATAGTCGTAGGCAATCACCCCGAGCCCGCTGGCCATCGCTTCCAATACGACATTGCCGAAGGTCTCGGTCTCGCTCGGAAACAGAAACAGGTCGGCGGAAGCGTAGTGCGTGGCGAGCTGGGGGCCCAGCTGCATTCCGGTGAAGATGAAGTCCGGGTGTTGAGCCTGCAGTGAGCTGCGCAAGGGGCCGTCGCCGACGACTATAAACCGCGCGGAATTGACGGTTTGTTTAATCGCCCCATACGCCGCCAGGGCGAGGCTCAGGTTCTTCTCGCCGGCTATCCGCCCGACATAGACGACCGCCAGGTCGTCAGCTCCCAGACCCCACTGACGGCGCAGGATGCCGCACCGTCGCGCAGGATCGAACAGCTGACTGTCAACTCCCCGGCCGAGACACAAGACTTTTTTGAATCCGAGGGTTTGCAGACGGTCGCGGAGATCCGAACTGGGGACCAGGGTTCCCCGGGTCCGGTTGTGAAACCAGCGCAAGTAGCGGAGCACTACGCTGTGTAGATATCCAACCCGGTAGTAGCGAGAATAGCTGTGGAAATTGGTGTGAAAGCCACTGAACACCGGAATCGCGAGGCGGCGCGCGACTCCAACCGCCGACCAACCCAGCGGACCTTCGGTGGCAACGTAGACTACGTCGGGGCGATTGCGCATCCACGCCTGCTGCAACAGCGCTCCGGCAGGCAGGCCGAATTGCAATCCCTTGTATCCGGGCAGCGGCAGGCCGGCGACCACCGTGACGCTTAAGTCAAGGCCGCAGCCATCGGACCTGTGTTGTCGGGGACGTACGATTGAGACCCGGTGCCCCAGCGCCTGCAATCCCTTGACGAGATGCCCGAGAGTAAGCGCAACGCCGTTGACTTGCGGAGAATAGGTTTCGCTGACGACACAAATGTGGCGTCGTGGGTCGGGTGCGGGGCTATCCTCGTTCTGCCGGTTCTCTTCTTCCACGCCGTTTCCTCATCAACCGAACCGGGGCCTGCGGGAAGCGCGTGGTTACAAATTTAGAGACTGTCGGTGAAGCGAGCGATAGTGTTATTTGACGGTCTCTTGAATATTCAGAGAGCATCATATGAACGGCGAATTGACCAATGGTTGTTATGAGTCGTCTGACGCTGGATGAGCCGAGCACGCGCGGCAAGCGAACGCCCTCATCTAAGAAGGTTGGTGCGTCGCCGGTGACGAAAAGTGGATTCTAGTGACGCTTGCGTACTTCTTCGCGTTTGCGAAGCTCGACCCTGCGAATCTTGCCGCTCACGGTCTTGGGTAGTTCATCCATGAACTCGATCTCGCGCGGGTACTTATATGGTGCCGTCGTGCGCTTTACGTGTTCCTGCAACTCCCGGACCAGGGCGGCGTCTCGCGGCGTCCCGGGTTTCAGGCGAACGAACGCTTTGACGATCGCGCCACGGTCGGGATCCGGGCTGGCAACCACCGCGGACTCGAGAACCAGCGCATGCTCCAGCAGGGCGCTCTCCACTTCGAACGGACCGATTCGATACCCGGCCGAAATGATCACGTCATCGGCGCGCCCCACGAACCACAGGTAACCGTCGCTGTCCCGCGTGGCATGGTCGCCGGTAAGGTAGTAGTCGCCCTGGAACACCGCGGCGGTTTCTTCGGTATTTTTCCAATACTCGAGGAACAACGAAGGCGGACGGTTGGGTTTGACCCGGACCGCGATCTGACCGACCTGGTCCACCGCGGCTTCGTGGAGTCCATCGTCGACCACGCAGACCTCCTGGCCGGCAAACGGCAGACCCATTGAGCCAGGCCTGGTCTTCGTGTCGGGCAGATTCGCGACCAGAATGATGGTTTCGGTCTGTCCGTAGCCATCGCGTATCGTCAACCCCAGTTCTTTTTTCCATACTTCGATGACCTCGGGGTTGAGCGGCTCACCGGCGCCGGTGCAGGCGCGCAGCGCGGGAAATTGCTGCTGCTTCAAATCCTCCTTGATGAGCATCCGGTACTCGGTGGGCGGAGCGCAGAAGCTCGTTATCCGGTAACGGCTCAGCAACTCGAGCTCTTTTTTTGGTTCGAAGCGGCCGTTGTACATGAAGGTTGTCACGCCGTTCATCCACGGACCGAACAAGACGCCATAGGCGGCCTTGGCCCACCCCGTATCGGAAGTAGTCCAGTGCAGGTCCCCCGGCTTGACATCGAGCCAGTCCCTGCCGGTGTATTGATGACTCCAGGTGTAGGCGTGACTGTGCAGAACCCCTTTGGGTTCCGTGGTGGTGCCGGAAGTGTAGTAGCAAATCGCGGGTTCGTCGGATCGCGTTCTGACCGCATGATAGGTCGGCGACGCGGACTGCATCAGGCCCGGCAATCCCAGCCACCCGGTGCGCTCGCTGCCGGCGATCAGGTAGTGAACGAGGGTGGGACACTGATTGCGCAGTTCTCCGACCATCGCCGCACTTTCCACGCCGGCGATTATTGCCCGCGCGCCAGAGTGGTTCGCTCGATAGACCAGATCTTTTTCACGCAGCATCGAGGTGCACGGGATCACCAGGGCGCCGGCCTTGAGCGCGCCGATATATGCCGCCTGCCACAGCGAGATCCGCGGCAGGACCAGCAGGACCGCATCGCCGCGCCGAAGGCCGACCCCTTGCAGCACGTTGGCGATGCGATTGGACTGGGCGCGTAGATCGGCAAAGGTCAGCCGGGCGCGCCGGCCCTCCTGGTCCTCCCACAGCAGGGCAACCCGGTGAGGATCTTCCGCGTAGTGATCGATGGTGGCGCCAAAGTTGAAATGTTCCGGCACCGCCCAGTCGAAATTACGCGTTCGTGTTCCGCTCACTGGCCTGCACCCTTGGTCGCGTTGGGCGGGCGTGGTGCCTGCGAACGTTTGGCGGCGGCTTTGATGTACTTGACGGTAACCGGGGAGAGATCGTCGCGGTCCACTCGAACGTCGATGATCACGAAGCTCTCCGTCTTGTCAGCCGCGGTCAAGGTGCGGCGCAGCTGCGACAGGGTGTTGGCCTCGAAGCCGGCGCCGCCCCAGTCGCGCGCCAGATTGGCATAGGGCCAGGGCGGGATCTCGAGCAGCTCGCGGCGTTCGACCACCGGCCGGAAGATTCCCCATCCCCCGTTGTTAATCAGCAGGACGATCGGATTGAGTCCCAGCCTCGCGGCGTGCGAAATCTCGGGCCCGGTCATCTGAAAGCCGCCGTCGCCACACAGAATCAGCGGACGCAACCCGGATCCGAGCTGGGCACCCAGCGCGGCGGGAACCGCGAAACCCATGGAGGCGTAGAACCCCTGCGCCAGATAGGTCCCGTCGTGCGGCACCCGCACGTCGAGTCCGCCAAACAGCATGTCGCCCGATTCGGTGACCACCATGTAATGGCGGTGATCGGCGAGAAACTCGTTCACCGCCAGCAGGATCTGCCCCACCCGAACCTGTTGATCGTCCCGCGCCGGCACATCGCGCAAATTGTCGGCGTAACTTACCGCTTCGCGATGGTGCGGGAGATTCTCCTTCAGCAGGGCCCGCACGAAGTCGCGCACCCCCACCTCCGTATAGGTGTGGTACTTGACATCGACGCGCCGGTCGACCGCCCAGACGGTCTTGCCCTGAATGACCCGCGGCGGGCGGTTGCCAAAATTCATGTCGGTCTTGAGGCAGCCGAGGTTCAGGACGAAATCGGCCTCGTCCATCCGCGCCACGATCGGAGGCGGGCTGATCGGCCCGATGTGAACGCCCAGGTAAAGCGGATGGTCCATCGGAAAGGCGCCCTTGCCGAGCACAGTGGTGCAGACCGGGGCGCCCATTTTCTCGGCCAGCTCGATAAGTTCACGGGACGCCTTGTAGCGATGAATCTCGATGCCCGCGATGGTAATCGGATGCCGGCTCTCGCCGAACATCGCCGCGGTTTCGCGCGCCGCCTCCCTGACCTTGCGCGCGTCCGATTCGCGCGAGCGCAAATGTCCGTCCCAGTCGATCAGCTCGTCGGGCACCTCGATGATCTGATCGACCATGTCGCGATGAATCTCGACATAGCCGGGACGCTGCTCCGTCCAGATCGCGTTGACTACCTCGTGCAGCTCGAGCGCGGCGCGCCGCGGATCGGTCAGGACCCGCGACGCGCAGGTCACTTCCTGGAAAATGCGGTGCTGCGATTCGATCTCGCGGGCCTGGTGGTGAATGAGAGTCCCGAGTTTGCGTTCCTCTTCTCCGGGGCCGCCCGAGAAAACCAGAATCGGGACCCGTTCGGAGAACGAGCCGGCCACCGGGTTGACCATGTTGTGACCCCCGGCGCCGTAGGTCACGCAGGCCACCCCGATCTTTCCGGTCGCGCGCGCGTAGCCGTCGGCGGCAAACCCGACCCCCGGCTCGTGCGACAGGGTGATGATCCGCATCCCGTGTTGGCGGCCCAGCGCAAAGAACAGCTTGAGCGCGAGGTCGCCGGGAATCCCGAAAATATGGTCAACCCCGATTTTACGAAGGTAAGCGACCAGGAAGTCGCCCAGCGCCATGCGTCGTTTCAATCCGCGCTCTCCTTCCCCTATGAGCCTATCACGAGCCAGGACAAACCGCCGTCCTTAAGCATGGCAACATCCCGCGGCTCGTGTGCTAGATTAGCTTTACCGGGAAGTCTCTGATGTTCTGGCAATTCCTGCGCATGCACTTTCTGCCGCCGCTTCAACTGAGCAGGCTGGTCGGGTACCTTCCGCAGTTCGTGCGGGTCTTCTGGCGGCTGATGAAGGATCCGCGGGTCCCGCTGCTGGCAAAGCTGGTGCCGGTGCTCGCGTTACTCCTCATGGTGTCGCCGCCGGCGATTGAGCTGGACCTGGTTCCCATCCTGGGCGAAATCGGCTGGCTCGTGGTCGGAGTGGTCGCGTTCAAGATCCTGGTCTGGCTCAGTCCGCCCGAGGTCGTGCGCGAACATGTGAGCAGGATCGCACGCGGACAGTAGCTCACCCTGATGCGACCACGGACAATCGTGCTGGGCCTCGTGGCGGTCGTCGTCCTGGTGGGCGGCATCCTCCTCTCGATTACCGACCAGTTCTTTGTCGATCTGCTGTGGTTTCGCTCACTCGGCTATGGAAGCGTCTTTGCCACGACCGTCAAGGCGGAAGTCGCTATCTTTGCGGCGGTCTGGCTGTTCGCGTTCGCCGCGATGGTGGCCAGCGGACTGGCGGCCGTCGGCTTAAGCCGGGATCGCGAGCGCCTGCGGGTAGTTCGGCGACCCGGCGAGGGCGCCGAGGTAAATCTGCCGGAGCTTATCCGCACGCTGGGCGACCGGGTGCCGTGGCGGGTGATCGTCGTCGTGGCCTCCGCGGTACTCGCGATCTTCGTGGCGCAGGGCGAAGCCGTAAGCTGGGACGTCTATCTGAAGGCGCTCTATCACGTTCCTTTCGGCGTGAAGGAAAGCGCGTTTGGCCACGACGTCGGATTCTACGTCTTCGCGCTGCCGCTGCTTGAAGAGTTGCGGGACGCATTCCTGCTGGTCATTTTCCTGGCCGGGGCGGTCGCAGCGGCTGTCTACTGGGCGCGCGGAGCGCTTGATTTCAGGGAGACCCCGCCCCGAATAGCGCCCGCGGTAGCCGCGCACGCCTCGATCCTGCTGGGACTGTTCTTCGTCCAGCGCGCTTTCGGGTTCTGGCTGGCGCGCTTCAATCTCCTGCTGCACACCAATGGGGTGGTTTTCGGCCTCCGCTACGTGGACGCAATTTTGTGGCAGCCCGGACTGTGGCTGCTGGTCGTGTTCTCGCTGCTCGCCGCGGTGGTTTGTTTTGCCAACTTGACCGAGCGCGGACTGGCCCGACTGGTGGTCGCGGCGATCATCTCGTTCGGACCTTCACTCCTGCTGAATTTTGCGCAGCCGGTCATCGAGCGATTGTGGGTCAAGCCTGACGAACTGCGTATCGAGCGCCCCTACATCGAGCGCAACATCGCGATGACGCGTCGCGCCTACAAGCTCGGCGGAGTGGACGTGAAGCAGTTTGGGGGGCTGGGAACCCTCACCATGGCGAGTGTCGAGCAGGACGCGCCCACCATCAAGAATATTCGTCTGTGGGATCCGCGACCGCTGATTGCGACCTATCGGCAACTGCAGGAAATCCGCCTGTACTACGACTTCAAGGACGTCGATATCGATCGCTACACGATAAACGGCAACTACACGGAGGTCATGCTCTCGGCGCGCGAGATGAACATCGACCAGCTCCCCGAGAGCGCGCAAACCTGGGTCAATCAGCACCTAAAATTCACCCATGGGGTGGGGCTCGCGATGGGCCCGGTGAACGACAAAGACTCCGAAGGACTGCCGATCTTTTACATCAAGGACATCCCGCCGGTCTCCAGCGTTGGCTTCAAGATCGATCAGCCGGGGATATATTTCGGCGAAGAACCGGACAACTACGCGATCGTCAACGCGGCGACCCCGGAATTCAACTTTCCGAAGGGCGCGGAAAATGTCTTCAGCTTCTACCAGGGCGAGGGCGGGGTGGGGGTATCGGGAATCCTAAGACGCCTGCTGTTCAGCATCTTCTACAAGGACATCAACCTGCTGGTGACGGAAAACATCGTGCCGAAGAGCAGGATCATGTTCCGGCGCAACCTCACCCAGCGCATCTCGTATATCGCGCCGTTCCTGGTGCTCGACCGGGATCCGTACCCAGTCATTCACGACGGGCGCATCGCCTGGATCGTCGACACCTACACGACCAGCGATCATTATCCTTACTCCCAGCGCAACGCCGATCAGATCAACTACATCCGTAACTCGGTGAAGGTGGTGGTCGACGCATACACCGGCGCCACCGAATTTTACGTGGCCGACCCCGAGGATCCGGTGATTCAGACCTGGGAGCGGATTTTCCCAACCCTGTTCAAGCCCATGTCGCAGATGCCCGGCGACCTGCGCCTGCACATCCGCTATCCGGAAGATCTGTTTCTGATCCAGGCGGACATCTATCGCACCTACCACATGACCGACCCCCAGGTGTTCTACAACCGCGAGGATCTGTGGGGGTTTCCGCGCGAGAACTACGGCGACCAGATCATCGCGATGCAGCCCTACTACGTAATCATGCGGCTGCCGAGAGAAACCACCGCCGAATACATCCTGATGCTGCCGATGGTGCCGCAGGGGCGTGACAATATGATCTCGTGGCTGGCAGCGCGCTGCGACGGGGCCGACTACGGCCATCTGTTCGAATACTCATTTTCCAAGGATCGATTGTTTTACGGGCCATATCAGATCCAGGCGCGCATCAACCAGAATCCGGAAATCTCACGGCAGTTGTCGCTGTGGAACCAGATGGGTTCCAAGGTGGTGTTCGGAAACCTGATTGTCATTCCGATCCAGGACTCGCTGCTGTATGTCGAGCCGCTCTACATTCGCGCCGAGAACGGACAACTTCCCGAATTGCAGCGAGTGATCGCGTCTTACAGCGATCGCGTGGTAATGGGCGAGACGCTCGACGCTACCCTGCAGGCGCTGTTTATCGCCGGGCCCGCGCCTGCGGCGCCGGTGCTCGCGAAGACCGCGGCGCCCGGTGCGGTGCCGGGAGTGCCGGCGGGTCGCGATCTCCAATCTGCTTCGCAGCACTACAATCGTGCCATGGATGCTTTGAAGGCGGGGAACTGGGCCGCGTTCGGCGCCGAGATGCAGGCGCTGGGACAAGAGCTGGGGCAGCCGGCCGCCCAGCTGAACCACTAGCAGGGCGGGTGTGCTCGAGCGATCGGTCAGATGTTTTGACAAACCCCGCGAGCGGTACTTAAATGGTGAGCATACGGTCTGAACTGCCGTTCAGGAGGGTTCCGCGATGAAGCGAACCGGAGTGCATCATCTGGGATTGGCCACGCTCGACATCGAACGCACCATCGAGTTCTACATCAAGAAGCTTGGGTGGGAAGTCGCCTGGGCGGACATTATCGAGACCGGCAAGGAAGGCAAGATCAAACACGTCTTCCTCAACACTGGCGACGGTTCGCTGGTCGCTTTCATGTGCCCGGAGAAGGTTCCGGGAGTTCCCGCGGAGTGGGCGACCGATATCAACAGCGCGCAGGGCCTGCCGGGCGCCTTCTATCACTTTGCCTTCTGGTGCGATGACATGAAGGCGTTGGAGGACAAGCGCGCGATGCTCGTGGAGCGCGGGGTCGATGTGACGCCGGTGGTCGACCACGAATGGTGCCGCTCGATCTACTTCCGCGATCCCAACGGGCTGCTGCTGGAGTATTGCGCGACCATGCGCGAGTTTACCGCCGACGACAAGATCATGAAGCATCATGACCAACCGGGGCCGATGGTCAGCGATCCGCAGGACGCCAAGAAGGTTTACCAGATGTTGATGGGTCCCCAGCCGCCCAAGGCCGCGGAGCGGACACCCGTGTAGCCGCGGTTCTCAGCAAGGCTCGACAGGGCGGTCGCAGGTTGCTGCGGCCGCTCTTTTTTTTCCGGGTGCAATCGCCGATACTCATGCCGCGCGAAACCAAGATTGGAGTGTTCCCATGGCAGAGTTCGGACTTTTTGAAGCGATCAACACCGCACGAGCGCTACGCAGGTTCAAACCGGATCCCGTACCGGACGATGTGATAAGCAAGATTCTCGAGGCCGGAATTCGAGCGCCGTCGGGTAGCAACGAACAAACCTGGCTGTTCGTGGTGGTCAAGGACCCCGAGCAACGCCGCAAGCTCGGCGAGGTCTATCGCAAGGGCGGCGGAATCTTGATGGCCTTGTACGCAAACCGGGTCAAGCCCGAGCACATGGATCAGAAGCAGTACGACAAGCTGATGGCGTCGGCCACCTATTTGATCGATCACATGGCCGAGGCCCCGGTGCTGCTGGTGGCCTGCCTGCAGCCGGGACAGGTCGGCGCGCAGCCGGCGAAGTTGCCGCCGGAGGTGGCGGCGGCAATGCGCAACCTGGCGCGGATGGGGGGATCGAGCATTTATCCGGCGGTGCAGAATATCATCCTGGCCTGCCGAGCCTTCGGACTCGGCACGGTGCTGACCACCATCCACATGTTCTTCGAAGACGAGGTCAAGGCGATTCTTGGGTTGCCCGCGGAGGTCCAGACCTACGCGCTGCTGCCCATCGGATATCCGCGCGACAAGTTCGGGCCGATTCGCCGCCGTCCGGTCGGCGAGGTGGTCTGCCTCGACCGTTACGGCAATCGCTGGAAGGGTTAAGCTATTCCTCGGAAGCCAGGTCCGCGCGGACTCGCGATGCGGTCTTCCTGACCGCATCGCGTTGTGCGATCAAGGCGGCGAGCTTTTCGGGGTCGACCCGACCACCCAGCCGGTATTCGTCCGCGGAATGGACGAAAGCGACATACTGCTCGAGCAGGGCGCTGAAATCTTTATAGGAAGGTCTTTGGGCCTGGCTGCGCCAAATCGCCCTGAAGGCCGTAGCCTTGCCGAGCGCATAGTAGAACTCGCCCATCTCCTCCGAGGAAATCTGACGGTCGTCGAGCTTGAAACCCGCACCGCAGTAATCAGCCAGTTTCTCGGTGAGCCCGCCCAGCAGGTCGACGGTGGCTGCCATTTCCTTTCGATAACCGGCCGAATAGCAGGCGGTGACAAGCGCGAGCGTGCCGGCCAGCATCAGATAGAAAACGGGCCGGCCCAGAGCGCCGGCCCGCGTGGTATCGGTCATGCGCCAACGACCCGCTCAGCCCAGGTTCTGCTTGAAGAACGCGATGGTTTTGGCAAAGGCTTCCTTGGCGTGCTGCGGGTGGTGCGACGGACGATCGTCGCACATGAACCCGTGGTCGGCGTCGGCATACAGGACCACGTCCGCAGTCTTCCCCGAATTCTTCAACGCGTCGCGGAACTTGTCGACCTCGGTCAATGGTATGAAAGCATCCTTGCCGCCGAAGAACGCGAGCACCGGAGCCTTGAGACCTTCCACATACGCGATGGGGGGTTTCTCGCTGGGCTGCCGCGAGGTCACCATCCCACCGCCGTAGAACGGGGCGCTCGCCTTGACGTCGGCATTGCGGCAGGCGGTAAGGAAACTGATCCGTCCTCCCATGCAGAATCCCACGGTGCCGAACGCTGGCTTCACCTCCTTGATGGCCTTGAGGTAGTTGATCGCTCCGGTCATGTCCGCGACGACCTGGTCGTCGTTGAGCGATCCCATCAGGCGAAAGGCGCCCGGCAGATCATTATAGGCGACCACGTTGTTGGGTTGGCGGAAGTAGAGATTCGGGGCAATTGCCACGAAGCCTTCAGCCGCAAAGCGCCCGGTGATGCTCCTGATGTGATCGTTGAGCCCAAATGCCTCCATCACGACGACCAGACCCGGGTAGGGACCGCCCGCCGCGGGGCGTGCCAGATGGCAAGGCATTTTCTCGCTCCCGACACTGACTTCCTGCGAGACGATTTCCATCGCAATACCTCCTGGATGATTGCCCGTACCGCGCACGATTGACGGCCGCCAATGAGCCGACTGCGCAGCTAAGGTCCCACGAAGTGAGACCGTTTCCTATCTCGCATACAAATTGCCGATCCTCAAGCGGGCGTCTCGCGCACGGCTATCGGTAACCGGTAGCATACGGCGCGGTGCTGCGATGGGTGTTGGCGGATGATTCCTCTGCGTGACAGCTCGACCAAACGCCGCTTCACGCCGATTAACACGCTACTGATTCTCGCGAACCTGGCGGTGTTTGTTCACGAAGTCTTGCTCGGCCCCCAAGTCGAAGCTCTTGTGCGGCGGTATGCGATGATTCCCGCACAGGTCGGCGCGTCGCTCGAAGTATTCCAGCCGGGAGTGGGCCCGGACGGGCCGGGCGCGGGGCTGCGACCCATTCTGACCCTGGTCACCTCGATGTTTGTGCACGGCGGAGTTCTGCACGTCGCCGGCAACATGCTCTACCTGTTCATTTTTGGGGCCGGCGTCGAATGGCGCCTGGGAAGCCTGCGATTTCTGGGCTTCTACCTGGCGGCCGGAATCGCGGCCGGGGTGGCAACCATTTCGATAGCGCCCCACTCGGAGATCCCGGTTATCGGCGCGTCGGGCGCCATCGCGGGGGTACTGGGGGCCTATTTCATCTTCTATCCGCGCGGCCGTATCACGACCATTCTGCCCGTGTTCATTTTTATTCAGGTTATCGAGGTTCCCGCCGTCCTCTACCTGCTGCTTTGGTTCGGGGTGCAGCTCTATGCGGGCCTGATGGGTGGGTCACAGGGGGCTCCTGCGGGAGGGGTGGCGTGGTGGGCGCATATTGGTGGATTCCTGTTTGGCGTCGCGCTGGGACCGCTGCTGGCGCGGAGAGAACCGCCTCCTCGGCGGGTTCGATGACCTGTGGATATCCTGTTAAAAGCGGTTGGGATAAGATGTCAATTGGTAAGAGACTCTTGAAGCCGGCTCGTGGTTTGCGAATAATCCCGACCTTCTGAAATCGGTGTGCGGGTCCGGAAGGTGGTGGTACGGTGGCGGCTGTTGCGGACGACATCTTAAGGCGCGTTCCCCCTCAAAATCTCGAAGCGGAGCAGTGCGTGCTGGGAGCGATTCTGCTCGACAACGAAGCGATCAATCACGCGCTCGAGATTCTGGTTCCCGAAGATTTCTACCGCGACTCGCACCGCGAAATTTATCGCGCGATGATCGAGCTCACCGATGTGCCATCGCCGGTCGACGCGATCACGCTGAAAGACTGGCTTACGAAAAACGGCAAGCTGGAATCGATCGGCGGTCCTACCTACATCGCCGAGCTCGCCTCGATTGTTCCGACCGCCTCCAACATCGCCTACTACGCGCGACTGGTGCGCGAGAAGGCCATCCTGCGCAGCCTGGCCTCGGTTTCCACCGAAATAGCCACCGGTGCCTACGAGGGCCCGCCCAACGTCGACGAATACCTGGACGAGGCCGAGCATCGCGTTTTTGAGATTGCGGAACGGCGAATCCGGCCCTCGTTCCACTCGATGAAAGAAATTACCCCGATGTCGATCGCCCTGATCGAGCGGTTGTACGAGCGCAAGGAACTGGTAACCGGGGTGCCGACCGGCTTCATCGACCTGGATCGGATAACCGCGGGGCTGCAACCCTCGGACCTGATAATTCTCGCCGCACGACCGTCGATGGGAAAAACGGCGATGGCGTTGAACATCGCCGCGCACGCGGCCATGTACGCAGACCCGCCGGTCGGAGTCGCCTACTTTTCGCTGGAAATGTCCAAGGAGCAGCTTTCCTTGCGCATGCTGTGCGCCGACGCGCGGGTGGACAGCGCCAAGGTCCGGACCGGCTACTTAAAGCACGACGACTTTCCCAAGCTGATCACCGCCGCGGACCGCCTAAGCCAGGCCAACATCCTCATCGATGATTCGACCGACATCACCCCGATTCAGCTGAAGGCCAAGTGCCGGCGGCTCAAGCGTGACCGTTCATCCAATCTGGGACTGATCGTGGTGGACTATCTGCAGCTGATGCGCGCGTCACGGCCGGGCGAATCGCGCGAGAAGGAAATTTCGGAAATCTCGCGTTCCTTCAAGGCGCTCGCAAAAGAGTTGGCGGTGCCGGTGCTCGCCCTTTCGCAGCTGAACCGCCAGGTCGAAACGCGCCCCGACCGTCGACCACTGCTCGCCGACCTGCGCGAATCGGGCGCCATCGAACAGGACGCCGACGTAATCGGCTTTATCTATCGCGACGAGATGTACCACCGTGACACCAAAGAACCGGGGGTTGCCGAAGTCATCGTGGCCAAGCAGCGTAACGGTCCAACCGACACTGCCAAGCTGACCTACCTAAGCCAGTACACGAGATTTGAGAACTACACGCCCGACGTCGGAGCGTTCGAGGATACCGGCGGATAGCAGCGCATGGTCCCAGAGCCGGTTTCTCGCCAGGCAGGCCTGGAACGCACCGTCCCCCTAAGCTGTCCGAAATCTTGTCGCCTATCGCATGCGCATGAGACGATGCGCCGCACTACGCCATCGTGCGCCATATGATGGTGCGGACTATTTCCCCGGGTCGGGCTTTTGAACGGGAACTGCTTCGCTGGCCTTCAGATCGAGGTCGCCGGGAGGACTCGCAAATTCCGCCGGCTGCTCGGCGTCCGGCGGATGGGTCTCGACGCTTTCTACCGGACCAGTTTCAGCCTGTTCGACGGCGCGCCCGATTTCCTGGAATTCCTTCAGGTCCGGGAGACCGTCGAGGTCTTTAAGTCCGAAGGTCTCCAGAAATTCCGGCGTGGTTGCGTAGATGATGGGTCTTCCCGGCGCTTCCTTGCGACCGGCGATCTTGATCAGGCGGCGTTCCAGCAGAGTTTCCAGTACCCCTCCGGAATCGACCCCGCGCAGCTGCTCCAGTTCGGGGCGCGTGACGGGTTGTCGGTAGGCGATGATCGCGACGGTCTCCAGCAGAGGTCGGCTAAGCCGCGGCGGCCGCGCGGCGAGCAGCTTGCGGACGTAGGGGGCGTGTTCCTTCAGGGTGCGCAGTTGGTAGCCGCCCGCGACTTCCTCGAGCCTGAGGCCGCGATTGTTCGCGGCGTACTCCGCGGTCATAGCGGCGAGCGCCTGCTGGATTTCGGCACGGGGGGGACCATCGAGCGCAGCCTGCAGGCGCACCATCGACACCGGCTCGCCGGCAGCGAATAGAAGACTTTCGAGAATCGATTTGAGATGTTCCGCTTCCACCGGTTTTCCGTCAAAACCCGCTGTTTTCTCTAATCGTGCACCGAGCTCTGTACGCCCAAAATCCCCCTCCCGGACACCCGCGTGGCAGTAGGAGGCAGGAAGCCGCACCGCGAACCCGACTCGTTTCGTGAGGAGCGGGTCATTTGGCTTGCCCGACTTGTTGAACCGTGCGGCGTTCGAGCATGATCGGGCCGAAGCGAACCTCCTGCCACGCACCAACTTCACCGCGGCGCATCAGTTCGAGCAACGCCATGAAGGTGGCGATGATGCGCGGGCGGTCGCGCAAGTCCTCGAACAAAGCGGTAAATTCTAGTCGCGCGTGTTGTTCCAATCGGGTCAGGATGGTTGGGATGCATTCCGCAATCGGGATGTCCCGCAACACGATGCCACGCGGAGTCTGGTCGGCGAGGCGTTTCAGAACCGCGCCCATCGCTTCGACCAGGTCGAACAGTGCCACCGTGAGGCGCGGCTGGTTGCCATCGGCTTGGGGTGCCGGCTCGCCCGGCGCCGCAAAAACATCACGGCCCAGGATCGCGCGGCCGGCCAGTTTCTCGGCGGCTTCCCGATAGCGCTGATATTCCAGAAGGCGTTCGACCAGGTCCCGCTTGAGTTCCTCGGAGTCCTCGGTATCCGCCAGTTCCGGATGGGGCAGCAGCGAGAACGACTTGATCAGTAGCAGCGTTGCGGCCATCACCAGGTATTCGCCGGCGACATCGAGGTTCAATTGCTCGAGCAGTTCCAGATAGGCGAGGTATTGTTCGGTGATGATGCTCGCGGTTACGTCGTGGGGATCGAGTTCGGCCCGCTTCAGCAGGTGCAGGAGAAGGTCGAGCGGGCCTTCGTAAACCGGCAGCTTGAAGCGCGGGATTGCCTCAAGTTCGGGCCGCAGTGGCGTTTCGGACTCCGCGCTCACAGCAGCATCCGGGTCAGGGTATTGATAATCGGGTTGATCACGGCTTCCACCGAGTCCGTATATAGCAGCACCAGGAGGATCAGAAATCCATAGGGTTCGGTGCGCGCGAAGGCACGGGCGGCCGGCAGGGGAAGCAGGCCGGTGAGCACCCGTCCGCCGTCGAGCGGAAGCAGCGGAAACAGGTTGAATACCCCCAGAGCGATGTTGACGAGGACCGAATACTTCAGCATGTAGGCGAGCGGCACGACGATTGGCGCCTGCCACGGGCCCCCGGCAAACCGCAGGAGGCCGCGCAGCGCGAACGCACTGGCAATTGCCAGCGCGAAATTGGTCAGCGGTCCGGCCGCGGCGACCTCCATCATTCCGGTTCGTCCGGTTCTAAGCCGCGAGAAATTCACCGGGACCGGTTTCGCATAGCCAAACACGGGAAGATGCAGAAACATAAGGATGACCGGCAGGAAGATCGTCCCGAATGGATCGATATGGGAAACCGGGTTCAGGGTCAGGCGTCCGGCGCGAAGCGCGGTGTCGTCGCCCAGCCGCAGCGCGATGACCCCGTGCATCACCTCGTGCGCGATGATCGCGAACAGGATCGGCAACGCGGCAATCAGCAGGGCGGGAATGAAGTCGGCAAACTTTTCCAATTTCAGTCGGCGTCCATGGCGGCCGCGCGGGTCGCGCGGGGGTGATAGGTGCGGTGGACCTTGCGCAGGTGGCTCCTGGAGAGGTGTGTATAGATCTGGGTGGTCGAGATGTCGCTGTGACCGAGCATCTCCTGCACCGCGCGCAGGTCGGCGCCGCCTTCCAGCAGGTGAGTCGCAAATGAATGGCGCAGAGTGTGCGGGCTCATCCACCGAAGCCTGCGGTCGGTAGCTGCCCACGCTTTGAGCGCCTTGAAAAATCCCTGCCGCGTCATCGGTCCACCCAGGCGGGTGATGAACAGCGCTTTGCTCCTGCGCGCGGGCTTGAGCGGGGCGCGCGGGCTGCCGCCGCTCGCGGCGCAACGCAACTCCTCCTCGCGACGCTTGAGGTATTCGGCGATCGCGCCGGCCGCGGACCGGCCCAGGGGAACTATTCGTTCTTTGCCGCCCTTGCCGGGAACGGTTACCAGTCCCGCGCGCAAATTGAGCTGGGGCAGCTGCACCCCGACCAGTTCCGACACGCGCAAGCCCGAACTGTAGGCGAGCTCCAGCATCGCGCGGTCGCGCAGGCCGCGGACCGTGGAGGTATCGATCGTCGCAAGCAGCATCTCGATGTCGCGGCGCGACAGGGTCCGCGGCAGCTTGCGGCTCAAGTTGGTGAGTTTTCCGGACAGGAGCGGGTCGCGGTGGATTACCCCGCGGTCAAGCATTTCGCGGGCGAGTCCGCGCACTGCCGAAAGGTGGCGGCGCTGACTGGTGGGCGCAAAGCCGCGGTCGGCCAGCGATTCCAGGTATCGGGTGAGGGCGCCGCCATCGAACTGGGGCGGCTCGATCCGGTGTCCAAGGCAGAAATCGTGAAAGCTTCGCAAGTCGCGCGAGTATGCCTCGAGCGAGTGGGCGCTGAGCCCGCGTTCCACGCGCAGCCGCATCAGGTGGGCGTCGATGAGCCCGTCCCAGCCGGTTTCCGGGGTCCGGCGCGCGCTCAAGCGGGGCTACCTTCGGCAGGATGCTGCTCCAGTTTTTCCAGCAGCGTCTCGCGCAACTCCCGCATCCGCGCCAGGTCGGTGACTTTTTGGCCGTTGTGGTCGCTGATGTAGAACACGTCGAGGGCCTGGTCGGCGTTGGTCGAAATCCGCGCCAGGTGAATCGGAAATCCGAGCAGGAACAGCGTGTGGGTGATCGTGAAAAGGAGGCCGACCCGATCCTGCGTGAACACATCGACCACCGTGAATTGTTCGGAGGTGCGGTTGTCGATGGTTACCTCGGTCCGCACGCGGCGCACGAACTTGCTTTTGGCGGTGCGGACGTGGTGAGCCGACGCGACCAGCGCGCCGATCTCCTGCTGGCCCGTGATCACGTGCTCGAGGTCGCGCTGGACACGGTCCCAGCGGTCTTCCTCCATCGCCATCGCGCCGGCGCCCATCAGGTGCGATACCCGGAACACATCGAGCGCGACTCCCGAGGCGCGGGTCGTTATCCGCGCTGAGAGGATGTTGAGGTTGTTGGCGGTCAGCACCCCCGCAATCATGGAAAAGAGGCCCGGCTGGTCGGGCGTTACGACGGTGAATTCGCTGAACTCCAGGTCGGGAAAATGACGGACCCGCGCGACCAGCGGGCGATCCCCGAGCGCGCGCATCAGGTCGAAATGCATCACGATGTCGGATTCCGGGACCGTGAAGAAATAGCGCTCCGGCATCTCGGCGAGGAACGCTTCGATTTCCGCCTGGGGCGCGCCGGTCGGAGTAAGCTGCTCGCGGACGGTGCTCTTGACCGTAGTCAGGCGGCGCGCGGGGTCGACCGCCTCGCGATTGCGCTGTTCCATCAACTTGAGCGCGCGCATGTACAGGTCGCTGAGCAGCATATCGCGCCAGTTGTTGTAGACATTGGGTGCGACCGCGCGCATGTCCGCATAGGTCAGCAGGTAGAGCGCCTTGAGCCGATCGATCGAGCCCACGGTCCGCGCGAAATCGTCGACCGTGCGCTCGTCGTCGATGTCACCCTTTTGCGCCACCTGTGACATCATCAGATGGTTGCGGACCAGGAACACCACCAGGTCGACCTCTTCGGGGTCGAGACCCAGGCGGTGCGACACGTCCGCGGTCAGCGTTGCACCGCGCTCATGATGGTCATGACCATGGCCCTTGCCGATGTCGTGGAGCAGGAGGGCCAGGAACACCAGGGGCAGACAGTCGAGTTGGCGCGCCACTTCGGTCAGCAGCGGGGTCGCCGCTTTGAATTCGCCGGTTCGCAAGCGCTCGAGCTCGCGCACCGCGACCAGCGAGTGCCGGTCCACCGTGTAGATGTGGTAGAGGTCGTGGAGTACCCGCGCGTATAAATTTCCGAACTCGGGAACAATCGCACCCAGCACCCCGGAGCGATGCATGGCTTCGAGCGTATCGGCGACGCGCTCGCGCCCGGCCAGGATTTTCATGAGCGCCGCGCCGGTGGCGGGACTGTTGCGCACCGCCTCGTCGACCAGGCCCAGATTGTCACGCACCAGCTGGTAGGCGCTCCCCGACAACTTGACACCCTGCGCCTGGCAATCGGCGTAGATGGTTATCAGGTTGAGCGGATCGCGATCGAACAGCTCGGGATCACCGATGGCCAGCAGGTTCTGCTGAATCAGTACGCCGGGACGAATCTGCCGCACCGGAGAGCGCCGGAAAAACCGCCCGCTGGATGGTCCTTCGACCACCCGCGCGATCAGCCCTTCCGCGAACTGATAGATGGTGGTGGCGTGCTGATAGTAGGTCTTCATCAGGGCGGACCCTGCCGGTTGACCCTCGACCGGCCTCAGGCCCATGAGTGACTCGATGCGTTCCTGCATCTCGAAGGTGAGCTGGTCGAAGTGCCGTCTGGTGAGAAAGTGCAGCGAGTTGCGAACCCGCCACAGAAAATCGCGCGCCGCGCGGACTTCGGTCACCTCCTGCTCCGTGATGACCGCTTTCTGGACCAGCTCGCCCAGCGAGTGAACCTTGTATTTGACGGCTGCCAGCCACATGGCGGTGTGCAGATCGCGCAGGCCGCCTTCGCCCTCCTTGAGCTGGGGCTCGAGCAGATAGATCGAGTCGCCGTAGTGGGCATGTCGCTCGCGGCTTTCCTCGAGCTTGGCCTGGAAGAATTTCTGCTGGTTGCGGTTGAGGACCTCCGCCACCATCAGTTTGTCGAGTTCGGTGTAGAGCTTTTCGTCGCCGCCCAGAAACCGCGCATCGATGAGCGCGGTCTTCTCCTTGAGGTCCTCGTTCGCCAGGCGCACGCACTGGCGCGCCGTGCGCAGGGCGTGTCCTACGGTAAGGCGAGCGTCCCACAGCGCATGCAGGATGAGTTCGGTTACCACCTCCGCATACGGACCGCGTTTGTAGTCATGCACAAAGAGCAGGTCGATATCGGATTGGGGATTCAGTTCGGCGCGCCCGTAACCGCCGCGCGCGACGATTACGATGCGCTGATTCAGCTTGGGAAAGCGGCGACCGTGCTCGGCATCGGCGTAACGGAACAGTGCGCGCAGCAGATCGTCGACCGCCGCGGTGTACAGGCGGACGACCTCGGTACCGGAGGCGCCGCCCATGTGGAGCTGCTCGAGCTCCGCGCGGACCGCCTCCAGGTACAGGCGCGCGGTGGCTCCCGGAGTCCGGAGGGCTTCAAATTCCTGAACCAGCGCGTCTTCGCCGCGAAGACGATTGAGAGCCGCGGGTGACTCGGGAGATGGGGAAGGGCTGCTCGCGCTCACAAGTTGCCTACCGCGACATCGGCATTGAAGTAGTGGGTGATCGCGGTAGCGATACCGTCGGCGAGGACTTCCTGGTAGAAGGCAGACGCCAGGCGTTGCGCCTCGCCAGCGTTTGAAAGGAATCCGGTTTCGACCAGCACTGCCGGCATATGGGCGCCTACCAGCACGTAAAATGGTCCCATCTTGGCGCCGAGTGCGTTCACGTTGGTTCCCAATCCCGCGTCGAGGATCGCGACCGCCTGCTCATCGATCATGCGCGCCAATGAAGCCGCCTCGTTGGCCTTATACTGCTGTCGCAGGTCGGTCAGGATGTAGTTTAGGTTGGGTCCGGTGCCGGCGCCATAGGTGGCCGGCGCACCCGCGTTTTCCATCCGCGCCAGACGAATGGTCGCGCGATCGGTGGTGTTGTTCAGGTAGTAAACCTCGATTCCGCTGGTCATCGGGTTGGGGCTCCAATTCAGATGAATCGAGACGAATAGATCGGCCGCCGCACGATTGGCAATTGCGGTGCGCTCCGACAGCGGGACGAAGACGTCGCTGGTTCGCGTCATCTCCGTCCGCACCCCGCGTTCGGAAAGCGCGCGCTCCAGCCGCCGCGCAATCGCCAGCGCGAGATCCTTTTCCTCGGTCCCCGACGCGGAACTGGTGCCGGGGTCATACCCGCCGTGTCCGGGGTCGATCATTACCAGCCGATGGCCAATCGCATCCTCGCCACCCTCGCTCGCCATGGCGAGCTGGGCTTGCGGCGCCGCCGGCGCGGATGAGGTAGGTCGCTTTTCCCGCGATGGCAACGCGGATGCCACTCCCGGGGCGGCGGTAGCTGTTTGGATCTTGGGGGCTTGCGGTTGGGTGACCGGGGGAGGCGCGGAACCATCGTGGCGCACCAGGATGGGAGCCGCGAGATTGGGCACTGTTCCGGCCGCGGCGAACCGCAGCACGATTTCGCGCTGCAGGCGCGCGATTGCATAGTCGGTTTTCCCCTCGACGTCGATCGCGATCTGGGCCTGCCCGCTGCCGAGGCTGCTGATGCGCACGGCGGTTACCGGTGCGACCTCCTGACCGAACAGCGGGCGGGGTGGCAATTCCGTCGTGGTGGCGGGAAGGTCCAGTATCAATTCGCTGCGCTGTGCGCGCAGGCTCCAGCCTGGCGCGGGCCCACGGAAGCCAAAGTGGAGCTCGACCGCGCCGCCGTTTTGCTCGATGCGCGCGAACGCGAGCGATATCGCCGCGGTCGGGGCCGACCAGGTGGCTCCCAGAGCGCACAATACGATCATCGTGCTGCCCACCACTATCCGCCCCACCGCCTTGCCCACTCCATTCATGACATTTCTTATGTGCGAGGTTCAGGTCGAATCCTTTTTGATACGGTCTTTAAACGCCGCGAGCGTGGCCAGAGCTTCGACCGGAGTGAGGCGATCGATGTCCAGCCCGCGCAGTTCATCAACCACGCGGCTCTCGACCGGAGAGAAGAGGCTCATCTGCTGGCTCGGCCGCTCATGCTGGCGGGCGTGCGCCAGGCGCGGCTGGCCGGAATCGTCGAGTTCGCCTTGCTCGAGGTTGAAAAGAATCTCCCTGGCACGAGCGATGATGGAGGCGGGAAGACCCGCGAGCCGCGCCACTTCGATTCCGTAGCTGCGCGACGCCGGCTGCTCGATGACCCGGCGAAGGAACAGCACCTCACCGCCCCATTCGCGGACCGCCATGCTGAGATTCTTCACGCGCGGACGTTCGCGCGCAAGGTCGGTGAGTTCGTGGAAATGGGTCGCGAACAGCACCTTGGCGCGGGTCGAGTCGTGCAGGTACTCCGCGACCGCCCACGCGATCGCAAGCCCGTCGAAAGTACTGGTCCCGCGACCCACTTCGTCGAGCAGCAGCAGACTGCGCTCGGTCAGTCCGCTGAGCAGGCGCGCGGTCTCGCTCATCTCCACCATGAAGGTGGATTCGCCACGTCGCAGTTCGTCGCGTGCCCCGATGCGGGTCATCACCCGGTCGATAACTCCGATCGAGGCCTTGATCGCGGGAACGAAGCTGCCCATGTGCGCCATGATCGCGATCAGGGCAACCTGACGCAGGTAGGTCGACTTGCCCGCCATATTCGGGCCGGTGATGAGCAGGAGTTGCCGGGAATCGGGGTCGGCTTCAAGATCGTTGGGCACGAACTCGCCGGTGCGCATGCCGGCCTCCAGCACCGGGTGGCGTCCCTCGCCAATCCGGATTCGGCGGGTGGAGTTCATCGCGGGCCGCACGTAGCCGCGCCGGCGGGCCACCTTGGCCAGCGAGGCGAGCGCGTCGAATTCTCCGACCGCTCGTGCGGTGCGGAGAATCGTCAAGCTCTCGGCCTGCAAGTCGCGTAGCAGCTTGGTAAATAGATGCAACTCCAGTTCCTTTAGGCCGGATTCGGCGGAGAGAATCTTGCGCTCGAGTTCCTTGAGACCCGCCGTGGTGAAGCGCTCGGCGCCGACCAGCGTCTGTTTGCGCTCATAGTCCGACGGCGCGCGACCGAGATGCGCCTTGGTGATCTCGATGTAGTAGCCGAATACGTTGTTGTAGCGGACCTTGAGGGAGGAAATTCCGGTCCGTTCACGCTCGCTCGCCTCGAGCTTTGCGATTACCTCGCGGGCTCCCGAGGCGAGGCCGCGGAGCTCATCGACCTCGGCGTTAAACCCGCGCCGGATTACGTTTCCTTCGCGGGGATTGACCGGAGGTTCCTCGCTGATAGTCGCGTCGATTTCTTCTACCAGGTCCGGATTCGGTGCCATTCGCGCCGCGAGATGGTGAATGAGGGTGCTCTTGCGATCGGCCAGCCACTGGCGCAGGGTCGCGACCGCTCCGAGCGCCTGCGCGAGCCTCAGACAGTCGCGAGGCGACGCACGCATCGCCCCCAGTCGTCCCGCCAGCCGCTCCAGGTCGCCAATTTGTTTGAGCGCATCGCTGACGGTGCCGCCCAGGTCGGCATCGAACAGCTCCTCTACCGCATCGTGGCGCGCGCCGATTTCGTCAAGCGCGAGCAGCGGGTAGGTGATCCAGGTTGCCAGAGTGCGCGCGCCCGCGGCGGTTACGGTCTCGTCAAGAACCGAGAGTAAAGAACCACGCCGGGAGCCGTCACTCGCCGCGACCAGTTCCAGGTGCCGTCGCGTGGTCTCGTCGACCATCATGTATGCCGCGGCGCGATAAAGGATCGGTGCGTTCAAATGGGCCAGGTCGTGTCCGAAGTTTTCCTCGAGGTAGCAGAGCGCCGCGGCGGCCGCCGCAGCCATCACGTCGTCCAGGCCGGCGACCGCTTGCTGGCCAAACCGCCGCGTCAGCGCGGCCCGGTTTTCGCGCCGGTCGCGACCCCGATCCGGGACGGTGATCGACGACCCCTCTTCAAGTAGTGGTTTAAGTTCGGGGTCGGTCCCGACCAGCAGGATTTCGCGGGGTGCCAGGCGCGCGAGTTCCTCCTGCAGCGCCCGCAGGTGCGCGAGGCGGGTCATCAAAAACTCGCCGGTGGACACATCCAGCACCGCAACCCCGAACCCCTCGGCGCCATCGGGCGTGACCGCGGCGAGGTAGCTTTTCTCGCCCGCTATCAGGACGGTTTCCTCACCGACCGTGCCGGGTGTGATGACCCGCACGATCTGGCGCGGCATGATCCCGCGGGCTTTGCCGTCCAGCGCGCCCTGTTCGCAGATGGCGACCTTATGGCCCGCCTTGATCAGCTTGGCGATGTAGGGTTCGGAGGCGTGGTAGGGAACGCCGCAGAGCGGAACCCCGTCCTTGGAGCGCGAGGTGAGCTGGATGTCCAGGACGCGCGCGCCGACCTCCGCATCTTCGAAGAACATCTCGTAAAAGTCGCCGAGCCGGAAAAACAGGATTGCGTCAGGCACGCGCTGCTTGACCGACAAATACTGCACGATGAGCGGTGTCTGCTTGAAGGCCACTGGGCGGTTGCGAGCCAGAATAGCCGCCCGGACCCATGCTGGCAAAATCGCACTTTGCTCATTCGGGCGCGATTTATTAACATCCCTGTGTGGAGCAGGCTTCCGATCGTTCGTCTTTTTCTTTCGGGGCGGACACCCGAGCGAGTGAGACCAGGCCACAACCGCAACCTTTTTTGAGGAGATTGTTCTATGGGAGCAACACCTTCTGTGGAGAGTGCCGCTCGCGGCGCCAAGTCGAGCGGCGTGCTCGAATTTCTGAAAACCGGTCCCAAGAAACTTCTGATCGGCGGCAAGTGGGTGCCGTCCAAGTCAGGCAAGACCTTCGAGACCCTTAACCCCGCTAACGAGGAAGTGCTGTGCCTGGTTGCGGAGGGCGACAAGGCGGACGTCGACGAGGCGGTAAAGCATGCGCGCAAGGCCTTTGAAGAGGGCAAGTGGCCCTCGATGAGCCCCCACGGCCGCACCCGCATTCTGCTCAAGATAGCGGAGCTGATCGATCAGCACGCCGAGGAGCTCGCCGAGCTCGAGACACTCGACAACGGCAAACCGATCTTCGAGTCCAAGAACATCGACATTCCCGGCGCGGCGGAAACCTTCCGCTACTACGCGGGCTGGGCCAGCAAGATCTACGGCGAGACCAACCCCTCGGAACCCGGGATGTTCAATTACACCCTGCGCGAGCCGGTGGGAGTGTGCGGACAGATCATCCCGTGGAATTTCCCGCTGTTAATGGCGTCATGGAAGATCGCGCCCGCGCTCGCGTGCGGCAACGTCGTCATCCTTAAACCCGCCGAGCAGACGCCGCTCACGGCACTGCGGCTGGGCGAGCTCATCCTGCAATCCGGATTGCCCGAAAGCGTGGTTCAGATCATCACCGGGTTCGGCCCCGGCGCGGGGAGCTCGATAGCCGAGCATCCCGACATCGACAAGGTCGCGTTCACCGGTTCGGGCGAAGTTGGCAAGCTGATCCTCAAAGCGTCCGCAGGCAACCTCAAGCGAGTGTCGCTGGAGCTGGGCGGTAAGTCACCCAACATCATCTTCCCCGACGCGGACATGCAGGCGGCCGCGTTCGGCTCGATGCTTGGAATCTTCATGAACCAGGGGCAGGTGTGCTGCGCCGGGTCCCGCGTGTTCGTGCAGGAATCGATGTACGATCAGTTCACCGATACGCTTTCGCAGATGGCGCAGAGCATCACGCTCGGCAATCCGCTCGATGCCAGCACCCGCATGGGTCCGCTGGTATCGAAGGAGCAGCACGAGCGCGTACTGGGCTACCTGGACATCGGCAAGAAGGAAGGAGCGAAGGCCAAGGTCGGTGGTGAAGCAGGCAAGCAGGAGCGCGGCTATTTCGTGCAGCCCACCGTGTTCACGGACGTGAAAAACTCCATGCAGATTGCGCGCGAGGAGATCTTCGGCCCGGTGGCGGCCGCGATCAAGTTCAAGGACGAGGGCGACGCCGTGTTCCAGGGTAACGACACGACCTACGGCCTGGCCGCGGCGGTCTGGACCAAAGATATCAGCCGCGCGCACAAAATTGCGCGCTCGCTGAAGGCGGGAACGGTCTGGGTCAACACCTACGGACAGATCGATCCGATGTCGCCGTTCGGAGGGTACAAGCAATCCGGCTTTGGCCGCGAGCTCGGCAAGCACGCCATCGAGTTGTACACGCAGATCAAGTCGGTCTACATCAAACTCTAGGATTGAATTCCGTCAGGGCGAGAAGGGGCACTCCAAAGCGGGGCGCCCCTTTTCTTTTCGCCGTCGTGGCTCTGGCGGGCGCGCACCCGAAGGCCGACCGGCACCGCTGGAATGTAGAAACCCGCTCGCTGTCTTGCGCTTCCATGCGCGTGAGCAATCCTCGAATCATGGATTTCCATTAGCGTTGGAATTGGCTCACCATGTTACCGGAGCCGTGACCTCGTCCGGAGCCACCGAGCAATGCCTGGTGAAAAAGACCGCCACCAAGACGACGACACTCAACAGAACTCCGTTGGATTGAATGAACCGCGTCGGGAACCAGTCCGCAAAAGCAACCAGGCTACGCTCTCACCGGTGCAGCCCGCTGTGACCACGACTCAGACCGCACCGGGCCCATTTCTCTCATCCGCGCTGCGGGCGCGGCTTGAAGTTCGACCGATCGGAACGCAGACAGGATTCAGGGAGCTCGCGGCACTGCATCGGCGAACATGGAAGAACCTCGATGTCGAGGAGAAGCGGGTGCACATGATCCTGTGGCCGCTCGCGCTCCACTTTGGCCTCTACGAGTTCCGTCCCGGTGAGGCGAGGAAGCGGCCCCGACTAATCGGTGCGTTCTGGGCGCGCAGCCTCGCTGATGCACCGCTGACGCTGGGCCATCTTTATCCGGCATCGTTGTTTAGGGGGCTTGATGCCGGTGACGTCTGGGAGTTTGGCGGGATGGTGATCGAGCCCGACTACCAGGGCAAGGGGCTGGTCAAGATGATGTCGGAGACGGCGAAGTTGTTCCTCTTCTCGCGCCGCCCGAAACTGATCATCACAAACCCCGTGGAAGCGCTTTACGACCTGTACCGGCAGTTCGGACTCAAGGCGGTCGGGAACCGGCCGATCGCGCATCCCCACGCGTACAACGTGAAAGTTTGGCTCATGTACGGCGACTTCGAGAAGCTCGCCCAGCCCTATTTCATGTAACGCTTTAGCTTCTTTAGTGGGGGCGTTTGCATCGGTGCACGAGCAATGCTCTGCGATAGTGCTCGCAGGAGGACGCAGTTCCCGGATGGGCCGTCCCAAGGCCGAGCTCGAATTCGGCACAGCCACCTTGCTCGAGCGGATGGTTGCCGAGCTGCGTCACAGCTTTCCCGAAATCGTGCTGGTCACCGCTCCGGCGGGTTTGGCAAAGCCACAGCGCTTGGGTGAGGTCCGGATGGTACGGGATGAGCGTGAGTACGGGGGACCGCTCCCTGCGCTCGCGCTTGGCCTGACGGCAATTCGAAATGACTGCGCTTTTGCGTGTGCGTGCGATGCACCCTTCCTGCGGGCCGACCTCGCCTCGTCGCTCTGCGCGATGCTTGAGCACTATGACGCGGTGGTGCCCGAAATCGCAGGGCTCGTCCAGCCGCTGCATGCGGTTTATCGCAGGCGCTGCATTGCCGCGATCAATTGGATGATCGCGCACGGAGAGGCGCGGCTCGCACAAATCGTGGAAGCTGTGTCGGTGCGCAAGGTAGGGGAGCAGGAGCTGCGTGCGATCGATCCGCAGCTGCTTAGTTTCATAAACGTCAATACGCCCCAGGACTATGAGCGGGCGCTTCGGCTGATCTCCGCAACGACCTAGCTCCACCCCGCCGCGCGCGTGCAACCGAGCGAGCGCGGTTGCGCCTGCCCGGGCGCCATCCCTCACCGAGGAGGACTGCGGACTGGGATCGCTCTCAGCCCGGTTTCGGCTGCCACCGCAAAATTGGACGACGGGCTGCCTCCGCTTCGTCGACCCGTGACAGGCGTAGCGTGTGGGGAGCATTCTTTACGGTTTGCGGATCGTTGAGGGCCTCGTCGTGGATGCGCTCCATGGCGGAGATGAAGTGATCCAGCACCTCTTTGCTTTCGGTTTCGGTCGGTTCGATCATCAGGGCGCCCTTCACCACCAGCGGAAAATAGATGGTGGGCGGATGAATTCCGAAGTCGAGCAGGCGCTTAGCGATCTCGAGGGTGGATACACCGGTGCGGCTTTCCAGGTCATGCTCGAGCACGCACTCGTGCATCGACGGTTGCGGCGAGGCGCTCGGGAAGCAGGGTTCCAGCCGCTTGCGAAGGTAGTTGGCGGCGACGATCGCAGTGTGACTCGCCTCGGCCAGCCCGTCACCGCCGAGGGCGAGAATGTAGGCGTAGGCGCGCACCAACATCCCGAAATTTCCATGAAATGAGCGCAGCCGACCAATCGAGTCGGGCCGCGCCTCCTCGAAAGCCCACCCGCGCTCCGAGTGCTTGAGGCGCGGGCTGGGAAGAAACGGCTCCAGAACCTGCTTCACACCGATCGGCCCGGCGCCCGGGCCACCGCCGCCGTGCGGAGTCGAAAAGGTCTTGTGCAGGTTCAATTGCACGACGTCTGCGCCCATATGGCCGGGCTTTGCCACGCCCATCAGCGCGTTCATGTTGGCGCCGTCAATGTAGAGGAGCGCGCCCTGCTCGTGGAGAATATGCGCGATTTCGCAAATCTCGGGCTCGAACAGACCGAGCGTATTCGGATTGGTAACCATCATGGCGGCGACATCGGGCCCGGCCAGCCTTCTCACCTCGGCCGCGTCCAGAAAGCCGCGCGAATTGGATCGCGCCACCAGGACCTGGAACCCGGCGAGGGTGCAGCTGGCCGGATTGGTCCCGTGAGCCGTATCGGGGATGATGACCTGGTGGCGATGCTCCCCGCGCTTGCGATGGTAGGCACGCATCACCAGCAGTCCGGTGAGTTCGCCCTGCGCGCCCGCCGCCGGATGCAGCGAGATAGCATCCATGCCGGTAATCTCGGCGAGGGCTGCTTCGAGCCGGGCCATCAATTCCAGCGCGCCCTGGGCGAGATGAGCGGGAGTGAACGGATGTATCGAGGCGAAGCCCTCGAGTGCCGCCATCTCGTCGTTCACCACCGGGTTGTATTTCATCGTGCACGACCCGAGCGGATAAAACTGCAAGGCCTGCGCGAAGTTGGCCTGCGACAAACGCAGGAAGTGGCGCAGGACCTGGGGCTCGCTGAGTTCGGGAAATCCGGCGAGATCGGTTCGGCAGAGCTCGCCACCCAGGATTTCGGCGCCCGACTTGCTGCCCGCGGTCCGCGCCGCCAGGTCGGTGCCGCGTCTGCCCTCGGAGGAAAGTTCGAAGATCAGGGGAACCTGGGTCGGTTGGGTCGCTCTGGTGGGTTCCGTCGTCGGTTTCATTGCTGCGATTGGTGTAATCCTGCCCGCCGTGGCCATCACCGCGCCTCCGCCAAGACCTCTGCCAACCTGTACAGCTCGGCGCTGCGATTCACTTCGGTGACCGAGATGAGAATGCTGTCGCCGAGCTCCGGGTAGTGGGGCTCAAGCGCGATCCCGGCCAGGATTCTTCGCTGCTCGGCCCAGGCCAGGGCATTTAGGGGGTGGGGCAGCGAGAGCGCAAACTCGTTGAAGATGGGACCGCTGAATCGCCGCCGCAGGCCGCGTGCTTCGAGCGCGTGGATAGCCTCGTGCGCGAGTTCGACATTGCGCTCCGCCAACTCGCGCAGTCCCTGCCGTCCCATCAGCGACAGGTACACAGTGGCGGCGAGTGCGCACAGCGAATGGTTGGTACAGATATTCGAAGTAGCGCGCTCCCGGCGGATGTGCTGCTCGCGGGTGGCAAGGGTCAGGCAGAAGGCGCGGCGACCGTCACGATCGCGAGTTTGCCCGACCAGCCGCCCCGGCATTTGCCGCACATGCTCGGTGCGGGCCGCGAGGAATCCAACGCCGGGACCGCCGAACTCGACTGCGAGCCCGAAACTCTGGCCCTCACCGGCGACGATGTCCGCGCCCAGCTCACCCGGCGCCTTGAGCAAGCCGAGCGAAAGTGCCTCGGCGGTGGCGGACACTACCAGCGCGCCGGCGCGATGGGCGATTTCGGTCGCGGTGCGAAGGGGCTCAATCACGCCGAACACGTTGGGGTATCCGAGTACGACGCAGAGCAATTCTTCGCCGGCCATAGCGGTCAAGGCGCCCAGATCGACCGTGCCGGTCGCGCGGTCGAACGGCAGTTCAACGATCTCGATGCCGCTCAGCGCGCTCAGGTATGTGCGGATGGTGTCGCGATAGTCGGGCCATAACGCGCGCGAGACAGCGATGGTCTTGCGCTTGGGCTTGAGCCGTCGCGCCATCAAGACCGCCTCAGCGGTGGCCGAGGCGCCGTCATACATGCTGGCGTTGGCGACATCCATGGCGGTCAGCTGGGCAATCAAGGTCTGGAACTCGAAGATGGCCTGGGTCGTACCCTGGCTCGCCTCGGCCTGGTAGGGCGTGTAGCTGGTGGCGAACTCGGCCCGCGAGGCCACCGCGCGCACGGCTGCAGGAATGTAGTGGCGGTAGTAACCCGCGCCCAGAAAGCTGGTGTAGTCGGAGGCACCCTGGTTGCGCGCGGCAAGCGCACGCAGTTCGGAAACCACCTCGGCCTCGCTCCGGCCCGGGTCGAGTTTGATATCCGCCAGTTCGCGGAGCCTGGCCGGCACGTGGCTTATCAGGTCGGTTACCTTTGCCACTCCGATGGTTTCTAACATCGCGGCGACTTGAGCCGATGTGTGCGGAATGAATCTCATCAGTTAGAAACTTCCTCCTTCCCGTCCGGTGCTTTTGAATCCGAGGCCGATGCGCTCATGGATCTCTGCTCGCGCGCGGGCGCCTGTAGAAGGGAAGCTTGACGATGGTCGCCCGCGTCCGCCGGTTGCGTATTTCGACCTCGAGGGCGGTTGGGTCGAGTGGCGCGGGAAGAGATGTCTCGCCGGCGCTCAGGTAGGCCATCGCAACCGGCCGGCCCACGCTGGGACCCATCGTGCCGCTGGTGACAATTCCCACTTCACGGCCTGCGCGGAATATACGGTATCCCTGGCGTGCGATGCTGCGTGCATCGTCGGTTTCAATGCCGATGAGACGCTTGTGGGGTCCCTGCTCGTGCTGCGCGCGAAGCGCGGTCTCTCCCACGAACGGCCGGCCGAGCCCGATGAAAGCTTTCAAACCCGCTTCTACCGGTGAGGTCGCGCGGTCCAGTTCATGACCATAAAGGGGAAGGCCGGCCTCCAGCCGCAAGGTGTCGCGCGCCCCAAGCCCGCACGGTGCCAGCCCGGCCACCCTGCCGGCATCCAGAACCGCGGCGAAAACTTTTTCTCCCTCGACCGACGATACGAAAAGCTCGAAACCGTCTTCGCCGGTGTAGCCGGTGCGGGCAGCCAGGCATTGCGTTCCCGCGACCCGTCCTTCGCGGAACGCGAACCGAGCCAGTTCCGCAATCGGAAAATCCGCTAGCGGAGCTAGAATTGCGGATGCTCTCGGGCCCTGCACCGCGACCAGCGCGGTCTGCTCGCTGACATCTCTAAGGTCGGCGCCGACGGTGCGATTGAGTTGTGACAGCCACTCCCAGTCGGCCGCGACATTCGAGGCATTGACGCAGAGCAGGTAGTCGTCCGCGGCCCGCCGATAGACGATCAGATCGTCGATCGTGCCGCCGTCTTCGGCGCACATGATCGTGTATTGCGCCTGCCCATCGTGCAGACGAGCCGCGGAGTTGGTGAACCCGCGCTCGAGGAGTTCCAGGGCCTTTGATCCGCGGACTTCGAACTCGCCCATGTGACTTAGATCGAAAACCCCTGCCGCGGAGCGGACGGCCAGGTGTTCGGAAATGATGCCCCCGTAGCTGAGGGGCATCTCGAAACCACCGAAAACTGTCATGCGGGCGCCGAGTTTCTGGTGGAAGGCGAACAGCGTGGTACGCTTGGGCGCTTCCATTGGTAGTTGATTCTAACAAACCGAAAAAACCACAACGAGACAAATCGCCGGTAGATGCCCACAATCGCAGGTCGCTATCCACAACGGCTTGCCCCACTTTCAAGCGTGCTATAGTTCGAAAGAAGTGCAATGAGTGCCGTCATCATTGATGGACGAGTGTTACGGGAAAAGCTCATGCCCGAGCTGCTCGCCCACGCCAAAGAACTGCGCGAGCGCCACCGATGCGTGCCGTCGCTGGCGGCTATCCTGGTCGGAAAGGACCCCGCGTCGCGCCAATACGTTCGCAACAAGGAGCGGATGGCGGCGGACTTGGGCTTTCACAGCCAGGTCATTGCAATCGATCCGACGGACTGCACCACGGATTCACTGCTGCAGGTGATTGCCCGACTGAATTCCGATGCCCGGACGACCGGAATCCTGATTCAGCTGCCTCTCCCCGAGCCGGTCGATCAGTTTCGACTATTCGATGCACTCGATGCGCTGAAGGACGTCGATGCGGTCGGCGCATCGAGTGTAAGCGGGTTCTACCGTGGCTCATGGGGCCGCTTCATTCCCTGCACGCCGCGCGGGGTCCTCTCGCTGCTCGACTTTTTCAAGGTGCCGGTCGACGGTGCCCGTGCGGTCGTGATCGGAAGAAGCGATATTGCCGGTAAGCCAGCCGCCTTGATCCTGGGGGGCAGGCTCCGCAACGCCACCGTGACCTGGTGTCATCGGCATACCCGGGATCTGGCCGGCGTCTGTCGCGAAGCCGATCTGCTCGTGAGCTGCGTTGGAGCCGACGCGGGACGTCCATGGTTGATAACTGCGGACATGGTGAAACCGGGGGCCTGCATCATCGACGTCGGATTTCGGCGGGTGGGGCCGGGCCGGTTTGCGGGCGACGTGGACTTTGAGGCGGTCAAGGAAGTGGCGGGCTGGATCACACTCAACCCCGGGGGAACCGGTCCGACGACGGTCGTAGCCTTGATGCAGAACCTGATCGACGCGGCGCGCTACCAGCTCGGACTTGAACGCGCCAAGTATTCTGTGTGATCGATGGTCGTGCGCTGGATTTTGCGCGCACATTCGCGTTCACCTAAGTTGGAAGTTCGAACATCCGGAACTCACCCGCGATGGAATCGAAACCGCGCAAAACCAGCTCCGGTGGGGGTACCACTCTTACCGAACGGATCATCGGCCCGCCGCGTGACGTGCGGGATCCCGGCATTTTCCACAGCCTCTCGCTGATCGCCTTACTCGCCTGGGTAGGCTTGGGGGCCGACGGCCTGAGCTCGTCGTGCTATGGCCCGGAAGAGTCGTTTCTGGCACTGGGGCCTCACCAGTACCTGGCGATCTTTCTGGCTATGCTGACCGCGCTTACCGTGTTCGTGATCTCGGCGTCGTACTCGCAGACCATCGATTTGTTCCCGAGCGGGGGCGGCGGCTACCTGGTTGCCACCAAGCTCCTGGGTCCGGGTGCGGGAGTGGTGTCCGGATGCGCACTGGTCATCGATTACGTGCTGACCATTTCGGTTTCGATAGCCAGCGGAGCGGACGCGATCTTCAGTTTCCTGCCGGTCTCGATCCTGTGGCTCAGGTTCTGGGTGTGTCTCCTGGTCGTTCTGTTCATGGTCGGTATGAACCTGCGTGGGATCAAGGAATCGGTCATTTCTCTGCTGCCGGTCTTCCTTGCCTTTGTGGTTATGCACGTGTGGCTGGTGAGCTACATAATCCTGAGCCGGGGAACCAAATTGCCGGCGATCTTCGGCGCGGCGGTGCAGGATGCACGCGGAGGGATCGATACGCTCGGCTTCATCGCGATGACGGTGATTTTTTTCCGTGCGTACAGCATGGGCGCGGGAACCTACACCGGGATCGAAGCGGTCAGCAACGGGCTGCCGATCTTGCGTGAGCCGCGGACTGTCACCGCCAAGCACACGATGCTGTACATGGCGTTCTCGCTTGCGTTCATCGCGGGTGGAATCCTCTTCGGCTATTTGCTCGAGAACGTGCAGAAGGTCGAAGGGATGACGCTCAACGCGGTGATGTTCCAGAAGGCTGCCGGAGAATGGACGCTGGGCGGGATTCCGGTCGGCGGCCCGATCGTCACGTTTACGCTGATTACCGAAGGCGCTCTGCTCTTCGTAGCGGCGCAGACCGGGTTTATCGACGGACCGCGGGTCCTGGCGACCATGGCCACGGATCGGTGGCTTCCCAGGCGGCTCGCTCACTTAAGCGGGCGGCTGGTGACCCAGGACGGTCTGGTCGCGATGGGTGGTGCGGCGATTCTGATTCTGATTGGTACCCACGCACGGGTCGGTCTGTTGGTGATTCTGTACGCGATCAACGTGTTTATTACCTTCACGCTCTCACAGCTTGGTATGAGCGTTCACTGGTGGCGGGTACGCGGTGCCGAGTCGCGGTGGAAGCGCAAGCTCGCGATCAACGGTCTGGGGTGCATCTTCACCTTTTCGATCCTGGTGCTCACCGTCACGCTCAAATTCGACGAAGGCGGGTGGGTGACCGTGCTGATAACCGGCACGCTGGTCAGCGCCTGTTTTTTGGTGCGACGGGATTACAATCGATTCGCGGCGGCTCTCAGACAACTGGAGGCCGATGTCACTCCACTGTTATACGAGGCCAGACGCGAGCCCGCGAAGGAACCCGATCCCGGAGCTCCCACCGCCGGCATCCTGGTGGACGGATTCAACGGGCTCGGTCTGGCCACGCTGCTCACGCTGACGCGTCTTTTCCCGAACGAATTCGAGAATGTCGTGTTTATTGGAGTGGGGGAGGTGGACTCCGCCCTGCTGAAGGGGCCCAAGGAAGTCAAGGAGCTGGAGCAGCGTGTCGCGGACGATCTGAAGGAATATTGCCAATTCGCAAGCGATCTGGGTTTACATGCTTCCCTCAAGTCCGCAATTGGGCCCGACGTGGTACTGGAAGTGGTCAGGCTCTGCGGCGAGCTTAGTCACCAACATCCGCATTTGGTGTTTTTCGCGGGCAAGCTGATCTTTTCCGATGAAGTCGAGGGCTACCTCGGGCGCTTTCTGCATCTGCACACTACCCTCGAAGTCCAACGCTATTTGCAGATCGACGGCCTTAGCCTGGTCATCCTGCCGGTTCGCGTGACACCTGCCGAACCGCAACCTGTCCCAGCGACGCGGCTGAGCGAGCCGCGGCCGACGCTCCCTTGACTGCGCGCGGCGGTGCTGGCGTAACTGCTCACAATCATGTCGGAATTGCTGGAGTCGGTTCCCAAGACCGGCGCTGGACTTGCGGGAGCCGCCATAGCCCTGCCTCCGGTCGAGCGGATGAACGGGGAGGTATGGGCGCTGGCGTGGCCGGTTATCCTGTCGTTCGCGCTCGACTCGATTCTGGGACTGGCTGCGATGCTGATGGTGGGGCGGCTGGGAGCGGAGGCGGTCGGTGCGGTCGGTCTGGCGACTCAGATTCTCGGAGCGGTGCGCGCGGGAATCGCAGCGGTCGGAACCGGAACCATCGCCCTGGTGGCACGCTATACGGGCGCGAGCGACCGCGACGATGCCGAAGAGGTGCTCAAGCAGTCGGTCATTTTCGGGGTGCTGGTCTCCACCCTGATCGCGATTCCCGTGATCGTGTTCGCCCCGCAGTTAATGGGGTTGTTCAGGGTCAAGGGACGTATGGCCGCGATGGGCGCACGTTATCTGCAAGTGGTCATGCTGTCCGAACCGTTTCAGGGCGTCTTTCTGATGTGTGCGTCGGCGCTGCGCGGGGCCGGAGATACCCGCACGCCACTCTGGATCGGCGGGATCATCGACCTGCTGGCGATCGTTCTGAATTACGTATTGATCTTCGGGAAATTGGGATTGCCCGCGCTGGGCGTGGACGGCTCCGCAGTCGCGACGCTGATCGCGATTGCGGTGGGCGGTCTGCTGTTCTTCTGGGCGCTGTCACTCGACGGGATGCTGCTCAACTTCAGGTGGGAGCGGCTGTGGCCAGACTGGAACATGGGGTGGCGAATTCTGCGGGTGGGCAATCCGGCCGCCATCGAGCAACTGGTAATCCAGTTCGGGTTCGTGGCATATGTGGCGTTCGTCGCGTCCTATGGGGAGAAGGAGGTAGCGGCCTACTTCATCGGAGTGCGGATTCTCGCGCTTTCGTTCCTGCCCGGGTTTGGATTTTCATCGGCTTCCGCAACCCTCGTTGGACAGGGGCTGGGCGCGGAAGATTCCGAGTTTTCGCGCAAGGCCGGATGGGTCTCGACGCGGCTTGCGATCCTGCTGATGAGCGGCATGGGCCTGCTGTTCATCGTGTTTGCGCGCCAGATTGCGGGAATGTTCATCGACGACCCGCAGGTTATCGACTATACGGTCGCGTTCATGTACGCGCTGGGCGCCGCGCAGCCGCTGATGGCAATAGACTGGACCATCACGGGAGCGCTGCGCGGAGCGGGGGACTCCCAGTTTCCGATGTACGGTTCGCTGGCCGGGTTCTATGGGGTGCGGTTGTTCGTGACGATCCTGATCGCGATGCATCACGGACCGATCGTCTGGATCTGGTGGTCGCTGCTGGTCGACTACATCGTGCGATCCGCGATCAAAAGCTGGCGCTTTCGGACCGGCAAATGGATGACGGTGCAGGTCTAATATGATGAACTTCGCAGAGCCGACCGAGGGTGCAGGGAACCGGGTGAACTTAGCCGCCGCGCTGACGATCGCTTGCGCGTTAGCTCTGCTGCTGTCCGCCTGTTCGGCCGGGCCAGGCGCTGCCAGCTCGCCTGATGCCAAAATCGTGGAGCAATTTCAGTCCAAGGATTTGAGCAGCCACGCGGTGCGATCGATCCGGCAGGTTACCGTGAACAACCTTGCGATCATGCCGCTAGTTGCCGCCGTTCCGTTTGGGGGAGATCCGCTGGCGCCGGGGGCGACCGACACGATCACCGAAGATATCTATCGTCAGGCCTCGGGGACCTGGAAACTGGTGCCGCAAGGCGCGGTGATGCACGCGGCCGTACAGACCCAGTCCGGCGCCAACCTCGAGGACGCTGCCATGAAAGTCGGGCACGCGACCGGCGCCGACGCCGTGCTGTTTGGAAGCGTCGAACGCTACGTGGAGCGGGTCGGCGCCGAATATGCGGCCGACAAACCCGCGTCGGTCGCCTTCTCGCTCAAGCTTCTGGATATGAAGAGCAAGCAGGTGGTGTGGAACGCGAAGTTTTCGAAAACCCAGCAGCCGCTTGGGACCAACTTCTTTAACCTGCCGAGCTTCCTGGAGAACAAAGGCCAGTGGGTGCTTGCGAGCGAATTGGCGAACGACGGGGTCGGACAGGCAATCGAGAATCTGCGCAGCAGCCTTGGCATTTCGCCCAATCAGCCCGCAGCTGCGGCGGAGCCCTGACCCGCGGGGCGCCAGGCGCCTTTCCGGCGCTCCGTACCGTCGCCCGCGCTCAGCGCCGGCAACCAGCGGCTGCGCGTCGCTCGCAACCCTCTTCGCGAACGTTTGCTTCGGGTCGTCTCTGAGCGCGAACCGCTGTCGGCCGACTGTTGGCATTTGCGGCTGCGCCGCTTTACGCGCTTGCGCGGGAGCGCAATTCTTGGACTGTGACCGCTACTGCACAGGTCGAGACGACGGTTGAGGGCACGCTCGACCATGTCCTGTACGTCAACGAGGAGAACGGCTATGCGGTCGCGGTGGTCAAGACCTATGCCGGGCGCGGCGACTCCAGGACCGTAACCATCGTGGGAAGCCTCGCGGGGCTGGAAATCGGTTCGGCTATTCGCGCCCGCGGCCGCTTCGAGAAACATCCCAGGTTCGGTGAACAGTTCAAAGTCGAAGACTGCGAGACCCTCCGGCCGGCCGGCGCGTTCGCGCTCGAGCGATACCTGGCTGCGGAGATTCACGGTGTGGGGCCGTCACTGGCACGGAGAATCGCCGAGCATTTCGGCGACGATTTGCGGGAAGTTCTCAACCACGCTCCCGAGCGAATGCGCGAAGTCAACGGCGTCGGTCCCGTGGTTGCAAGCCGGATTGCGGCAGCGTGGAAGGATTCGTCGGGACTGCGCGACCTCATAGTGTTTTTGCGCGGCCACGGAATCGGGGCGGCCCACGCCCGGCGCATTCACCAGCGTTACGGGAACGACTCGCTCGAGCGAGTCCGGCGCGACCCCTACGTGCTGGCTCGCACCATCCACGGAATCGGGTTTCGCACTGCAGACATGGTGGCCGCCAAGCTCGGAATCCCCAAAAATTCGATCGAACGGGCGCGCGCGGCGGTGCGATTTCTGCTCGAACGGATGGCCGCCGAAGGGCATGTCTACGTGCCACGCGAGTATCTCGAATGGCAATTTCAGTCCGGGCTCGAGATAAGTGCTGATTGGGTGCCGCGCGCACTCGAGGAACTTGCCGCGGGCGGCGAGGTGGTGGTGGAGAAGACCGACGAGCATTTGGCGGTCTATCTGGCGGAGCTGCATGCGGCGGAAGTGAACGTGGGCCGGCGCCTGCGCGCGCTCAGCGCCGGACGACCGATGGCTCCGCAGGTGGCGGAGCGAGCGCTCAAGAAGGCGGGGAAGGCAGGGAGCCTCACCCTCTCCACCGAGCAAATGCGGGCGCTTAAGACCGCCCTGTCGAGCGCGGTGACGGTGATTACCGGGGGGCCCGGGACCGGCAAGACCACCATTCTGCGCTCGTTACTGGCGGCGCTGGTCGAAGCGGGTCTCAAGCCGACTTTGGCCGCGCCGACCGGACGCGCGGCGCGCCGCCTTCAGGATGCGACCGGGCGCGAGGCGCGGACGATTCATCGATTGCTGGAGTACTCGCCGGAGACGCAGGGCTTCGTGCGCGATGAACGTTTTCCATTGCGCACCAACTACCTGATCGTCGATGAGGCCTCGATGATGGATCTCGAGCTCGCCTCCAGCATGCTCTCGGCGCTGGTGCCCAACTGTTCGCTGGTGCTGGTGGGAGATCGCGACCAGTTGCCTTCAGTCGGACCGGGCAGCGTGCTCAAGGATGTGATCGCCTCCGACCTGGTCCCGGTCGTACAGCTTCGCGAAGTCTACCGGCAAGCGCGCGAGAGCCGCATCATCGCGAATGCGCATGGACTGAACCGCGGCTATTTCCCCGATGTCTCCAACGATCCCGACGGCGATTTCTTTTTTATCGAACGGGCTGCTCCCGAAGAGGTGCTGGCCACCATCAAACAGCTCGTACACGAGCGCCTGGTCGGCAAATTCGGGGTCCGCGCGCCCGGCGACATACAGGTGCTTACTCCCATGAATCGCGGACCCTTGGGCACGCAAGCGCTCAATCGCGAACTCCAACAACTCCTGAATCCGGCCGGAAGGGGAATTCGTGCGGGCGAGCGCGAGATTCGCGAGGGCGATCGCGTGATCCAGCTTCGTAATGATTACGAAAAGGGAATTTTCAACGGCTCGATAGGTCGGGTGGGTGCGGTCGACGTGGAGCGCGGGCGCGTCACCGTCGCGTTTGAAGAGGGTCACGCCGACTACGACCAATCGGAGTTGGACGAGTTGGGGCTCGGCTATGCCATCTCGGTGCACAAAAGTCAGGGAAGCCAGTATCCAGCCGTGATCGTCCCGGTCCATCCCAGCCACTACCTGATGTTGCGGCGTAACCTCCTTTACACCGCCATCACGCGGGCGGAACGAGTTTGCGTGCTGGTTGGGACCAAAGCCGCGTTGCAGCAGGCGGTGCGCAATCAGGACGAACGTCGGCGCGCGAGCAGACTGGCCGAGAGACTGCGAATCGATTGATCGATTGCGGGTCGCCGCGGCCCGCCTTGGGGTGTGTTTGCCCCATGGACCCGGGGCAGGGTAGTGGCACTCAATCACCTAAAACCGCGCGCAAAAGCGTTGCCAGACCTGTCTCCAGCTAGCGGCGACTCCATAAGACTGAATCAGTGCAGCCGGCCTCTCAGAAATCAACGTCGGCGCCGGCGAGGTGTAACGTCTCTATTCGGAGTCCAGCAGTCGAGGCAGACCACAGTTCCATTCGCGATTTTCACGTGGTTTAAGGCAGGTGAAGAGGTTCACCTCATCAACCTGTCGTCATCGCCCCGTGTGACAGCCCGCCAGCGAAGTATCCGACGAGCAGGATCAAAATTGACAGGCTTGCAATCATCAGCAGGATGGCCCCGAGCGCGCGCCACGCGGAGAAACGGTTTACCTCGCCGATGCAGTTCAACTGCACGACTACACCCCAAGCTATAAGCACCAGGTTGACGAGCATCAGTTCAATCGTGGAAGCAGTCATCACCGGCAGTCGGCCATGTTTGAACTCGGGCGGATCTATCGCGCCGAATAAAACCAAAGCGATGCTGACCGCGGCCGCGGTGATTCCGGGAACGTGCGACCAGGCCAACGCCGCGCGCATCTCTATGGCAGATGAGATGCCACCCAGTATTCGACAGAAGATGCCGACCAGCCACGCCCCTACGTACAGGCCGATGACTCCGACGATCGCGCCAAGGACTACTCCGAAGGCGACGCCCAAAGGCCACAGCGGGCTCGGCGGGGTCCGCTGGGACAAGGCGCTGAACCACGCAACCTCGAGCCTTCCCAAAGCCCCACGGAGCATCGCCAGCCCGATCACATAGCGAGTCGGATCGGTATCGACCAGACGCCGGATGGTTTCACGCGGCGCAATCCACAGCCAAAAAAGGGGCCTCAGAGAGTCGACCACGGCTTTGCAGTTTACCCGACCAGGCGTCCGGTCAGAACCTCCTGCAACTTTCCGGGGGTCTTGGACGTCTCAATGGCAGGGAGTCGGTCCTGCAGCCTCCTTGTGGCGGGCTGACCGCGCGTTGGTCCCCCAAAAAGTGCGCGGCGCCCGCCACCGCTTAATGGCGACCTGCCGGTGGCCTTTCGGTCGACAGTCGCCAGCAGACTGAATCGCGGGACCTTGAGCAGATGCCCCTTCCGTCAGGCTCGCTTCCTGGTTCCGCAGATGAGGTCGAGCGCGGACTCGACAATCCCCAGCAGGGCGGCACGCGACGACCCCGAACGCGACCTGACAGCCAGTGCATAGAGAGCCGCCGAGGCCATGCTCGCCAGCGCCGCCGGGTCGGAACTGCGGGGAAGCTCTCCGCGTTCACGCGCAAAGCGCAGCCGCGCCTCGAACGCGTCATCGATCTCATCGAGCCCTTCGGCCAGATTGGTTCGCACCTCGCGATTGAGCACCGACTCGGTTACCGCGGTGCCGATTAGAAAGCATCCGCGAGCGGACGCGGCGCGGGGCAGGTAGAGCGCCAGGGCGCTGTAATACACGCGGCGCAGTGCCTCACGCAGCGGCACATCATAGCGCAACGCATCCTTCATCCCTGCGCGCGCGATGCCGCGGTAGCGATGGAGCAGGGTCCGGTATAGCTGGCGCTTGTCGCCGAAAGCGCCGTAAAGACTGGGCCGGTTCATCCCGGTCGCAGCGCTCAGGTCATCGAGCGAAGTGGCCGCATAACCCGCGTTCCAGAACACCCCCATCGCCTGCGCGAGGGCGGTTTCCGGGTCGTAGGCGCGCGGTCGCCCCCTGCGCGCGCGGGATTTTTGTACTGATCTTGACATAATTACTTGACTCTCGCTCCAATTTTATGCGATATGGTACAAAAATCAATCCGAAGGAGAGATTCCTCGCATGGAACTTTATTTCTCCCCGCTGGCGTGTTCGATGGGCACCCGGATCGCGTTCTACGAGGCCGGCATCGAGGCCCGCTTCATCGCGGTGGATACGCGGGCCAAGCGGCTCGCGGACGGAAGCGACTTCCTGGCGGTCAACCCGATGGGCCAGGTGCCGGTGCTGCGGATGGATAACGGAGAGCTGCTGACCGAAAATCCTGCCGTGCTGCAGTATGTCGCCGACGCCAGGCCGCAAGCCGGCCTAGCACCGCGCGACGGTATCGCCCGCTACCGGCTGCAGCAATGGCTCAACTTTATCAGTACGGAACTGCACAAGGTGGTATTCGTTCCGCTGCTCGATCCCACCATGCCGGACGCCGGAAAGGCCTACGCGCGCCAGAAGGCAGAACCACGGCTCGCCTACCTGAATGCCCGGCTCAAGGGCAAAGAGTACCTTCTGGACCGGTTCACGGTCGCGGATGCGTACCTGGTGACCGTACTGAACTGGGCGCGATTCACCGCCGTGGATTTCGCCAAATGGCCGGCGGTGAAGAGCTACATGGATCGCATGTATCAACGGCCGAGCGTAGCCAAGGCGCTCGTAGAGGAAACCCGGGCCTACCAGGACCAGGAAGCGCGCCGCGCACCGCGCTGAGTGCGCCTCTCTGCGCGGCAGTACGGCGGCCCCGGGCGAGGCCGGCCAGGCCTCCCTTGTGACCTCACGCCGTGGCTGTGCTCCGTGTCCACCGCCGCAGACCTACGAGGTTACTCCCCGAACGCAAAAGGTAACTTGGTGCGGATGGTGTACCGTCCGACCGACTCGGAGCTGGCGGACCACCACTGGACGGGGGCGTCGAGGCAATCGGAATGCAGTGGCGAATAACGATATTATCGTCGCCGATCAAGATCTCCTTGACGACCAGACGCACGATCCGCTGGCGCTCGATCACATCGAGCGTGTGAGCGCTATCGCGCAGTCGTCCCAGGAACGCCGCGGTCGTCTCAGCCAGTTGCAAGAACTTAGCGCGATCGCCGGTCTGATCAACCACCGCTTGCAGCTCAGCGCGCAAGGTTTGTTCGCGTTGGCGTAGCGAGGGCACTCGTTCACGCAACTGCTCGAGCGACAGGAGTTCTTCCTGATAGGCGGTGAGCAGCCGCTCCAGGCTCTTGCCGACGCGCGTCAGTTCTCTGCGTAAGCTTTGTTCTCGTTGTTTAGTCGGGTCAGAGGAACGCGCCGCAGCCAGGCGTCGGTCGAGCTCCTGCTGGATCAGGGTCGGATCCTCAAGCAAGCGTAGGACCTCCGCCCAGACGATTTGATCCAGGAGATCTTGGCGCACGAAGCGGCGATTGTCACACACCGGGCCGCCGAGTTTTCGCCAGCCGTCCGAGCCAATGCATTTATAGTAATGGAGCTTGCGCGCCGAGGTATAGGTCGAGGTGCGGGAAAAGGCATAACCGCACTTCTGGCAGCTGACCAAGCCCTGCACGATGCTGGGTGTGATCGTACGCCGTTTTGACCGAATTTTGTTCTCCTGGAGCAGCTCCTGAGCACGGGCGAAGTTGTCCTCACTGACCAGCGCGGGCACCGGGATCTCGATCCACTCCTGACGCGGACGCTCGTGGGCGGCGCTGTCGCTGGAGACCGTCGCATTGCGCCGACGCAGTGCGCGCGTGACACGCTGGCGGCTGGCGATGTGCGTCTTGCCAAAAGCGGCGGCACCGCGATAAGCGGGATTACGCAACATGGCCCACACCACCGAGCGCTCCCACCGGGCGCTGTGCTTGCAGGTGGGAATGCCTTTGGCATTAAGCCGACGCGTAATCTCCCCGATGCTGAGCCCGTCAACCGTGTACAGCTCGTAAACCCATTGAACCACCCGAGCTTCTGCATCGTTCACCTGATACATAGCCGGCATTTCGTCGGTCTTGCGGATATACCGGTATCCATACGGCGCACCGCCCAGCACGCTGACTTCACCGGCTCGAGCGCGATAGCGTTTGCCACGCCGCGAGCGCTCTAGGATCTGCGCTCGTTCGTACTCTGCGATCATGCCCTGGAACTGGACCAGCAGCTGATCTTCTGCGGTGGCACCGTGCGGTGCCTTCACGAAGCAAGTCTCCACTCCGTGCCGAGCCAGTTCCTCAATCAGCAGGATCTGGTAGGCGTATTTGCGACTCAAACGATCTGGTGCATAGGCCAGCACGACCTGGATCTGCCCTTCGGCGGCGAGGTCGCGAATGCGTTCAAGGCCCGGCCGCTCCAGAGTCGCGCCGCTATAGCCTTGGTCTTCGAAGACCCATTCTTGCGGAACCTCCAGTCCATGAGTCTTCGCAAACTCGATCAACGCCGCCGTCTGGCTCGCAATCGTGTGTTCCTCGCGCTGCTGCTCCGAGGACACTCGAGCGTAGATCGCCGCCAGCTTCATCAACTCCCTCCTCACCTAGCTTGGAACCGAACAGGCGCCGCTGCATGGGTACCAAGAGTTCATATACCTGGGCGAGTTTCGGCCCAAGTAAGCGATTAAACCTATAGTCGAGATGGACTGGTATGCTGCGATGTCCTGACCGTCGCTCAGCCATGCCGGCGAAGAGCGTTCAGAAACGCTCCCAGCGCGCGTGTGACGATCTCGCCGAGCGTCAGCCCGCTGCGGGCAGCATAGGCGCGCAACATCCGCACGGTGCGCGGCGGCAGCTTCAAGGTGATGGGAATCGAGGCTTCCTCGACCGGCACCGGATGGTCGAGCTTGGCGGCTTGCTCGAGGTATCGATAGGCTTGGCGGCGTGACAAGTCGAACTCGCGCGACAGACTCTGTGCCGCCGCCGGCAACTCGAGGTTGCCCTTGCGCAGACCATAGGCGGCGTTCAGCAATCGTGCTTTGTCGGCCTTGGTGGACCGCGCCATGAGACATAAGGATATTACCCTTTGAGACGCAAATCAAGAATCGGAGTGTTCCGCCAGCCTGTCACTACCCGCTCAAACTGGAAATTACCTTTTGCGTTCGGGGAGTAATGAACCCACCCTGCGGCGCGGGTCGAAAGAATCTGCCTGCGTGCTTCCCCGCGCGCCGATCAGCTACCATCGCCGAAGTTGGAGGAGATCGCGATGGCAGAGCCGGTTGGCAAACTCGATCACATTGGTATTGCGGTAAGAAGCGTTACGGAAGCGCGGAAATTCTTTGAGGGAATTCTCGGGGCGCGCTTCATGTACGAAGCGGAAAGCGAGCGGTCTGGCTACAGGCTGGCCGAATTCGATCTGAACGGCCTCACGGTGGAATTACTCGAACCTCTGGGCGAGAACTCGTTCCTGCACAAATTTCTCGAGCAGCGCGGCGAAGGCATGCATCATCTGACCTTCAAGGTTCCCGACATGAAAGGGAAGGTCGCCGAACTGAAGGCGCGGGGCGTCCGGGTGGTTGACGAGATCGAATGGTCTCCCACTTCGTACGAGGCCTTCATCTCGCCGCGCTCAAGCCACGGCGTCTTGATCCAGCTCGGCAACGGCCACCCGACCCTGTCGAATGATCCCGAGTGGTTCAAGAAGGAAGTCTAGTGCAGCCTACCCGATCAGTCCGGGATTCGCGCCGCCATCGATGGTGATGTTCGCGCCATGGATGAAAGCGGCGCGCGGTGAGGAGAGGAACGCGATCAGATCGCCGACCTCTTCGGGTTGGCCGGGGCGCTTGAGCGGTGTCATCCGCGCATAGACTTCATCGAGATTGCGTCCGCCCGCGCTGCGCTCGGTGAAAAGCTGGAGGCGTTCGGTCAGAATGGGACCCGGATTGATCCCGACCACGCGCACCCCATGCTTCGATCCTTCCTCGGCCAGCGCCTTGGTGAAGTGATTGAGCGCCGCGTTTGCCGCCCCGCCGACCATGTAGCCGGCGCTCGGCCGTAAACCGCCGGTGCCGATCACATTGACGATGACACCGCTGCGTTCGCGTGCCATGTGCGGCATGACCTCGCGCGCCATCCGCACGTAGCCGAAGAACTTGAGTTGGAAGTCTTCCTGCCAGGCCTCGTCCGGAACTTTCAAAAACTCCCCCGGGCGCGCGCTGCCGGCGTTGTTGACCAGAATATCAACTCGTCCCAAGGTGCGGACGCCCTCGGCGACCACGCGCCGAACGTCATCGGGCCGCGTCAGGTCGGCCGGCACGGTGACGACGCGCGCGCCTTCCGCAGCCCTGCGCGCCGCCCCGGCGGTTTCCTCGAGCGCGTCCTGGCCACGTGCGCAGATCAGGACCGACGCACCCTCCTGCACGAAACGCAGTGCGGCCGCGCGCCCGATTCCTTTGCTGCCCCCGGTTATGATTGCGGTTTTGCCGCTTAGTCCCAGGTCCATGGAGTGCAGGCTCCCATTGAGATTGCGTCCAGGTCAAGCAGCAAAACCCTCACCCGCCCGTCGTAAGTGTTGCCAAGATAAGTAAAGAATCACGCCCCTTTTTCCCTGCCGCGCAAAAACCAACCAACCAAGGCAGTTAGCCGCAATTCACACTTCTCCTTAACAGGTGGTGCACTATCTGGCACCATTATTTTAGCTTGGACCGCCTCACATGAACGAAATCGTAGTCTCGATCCTGAGCGCCGCCATCGATCGCGCTTGCGCCGAAGGTAAACTTGCATCGACTCCCTATACGATTACAGTCGAAGCGCCCAAGGACACCGCGCACGGCGACCTTGCGTCGAACGTGGCGCTCGCGATGGCGCGTACCGAGGGCAAGCCGCCGCGCGCAGTCGCGGAGATAATTCGCGATAGCGTAGAACTTCCTGCCGACGTCGCGGAAATCAGTGTGGCGGGACCCGGGTTCATCAATTTCCGCATGGCGCCGCACTACTGGCACAAGCAAATGCGCCGGGCCATGGGGGAAGCGGCAAACTACTTCCGGCCGCGGCGCTGGCAATTGCGCCCTGGAGCGAACCAGCGAGTGCAGGTGGAATATCTCTCGGCCAATCCGACCGGGCCCTTGACCGTCGGCCACGGGCGCAACGCGGTGCTCGGCGATACGATTGCGAGGCTGTACGAGGCGGCCGGCTTCCAGGTCACCCGCGAGTATTACTTCAACGATGGTGGCCGGCAGATGAAGCTGCTCGGGGAATCGGTGCGGGCGCGCTACCTGCAAGAGCTCCGCCGCGAGGCGAAACTGCCCGAGGACGGCTACCAGGGCGAATACATTCGCGAGATCGCGCAACAGCTAATCGCCGAGAACGGGGACAAGCTGGTCGACGCGGCCGATATCGACGTTTTCCGCGCTGCGGCGGTCAAGGCAATCTTTGCCGATATCAACAAGACCTGTGCGCGGCTGGGAATCACGTTTAACGTGTTCGCGAACGAGCTCGACCTCATGAAGGCGGGCAAGGTTGACGAGGTGCTGCGCGGGCTCGCCGATCGCGAATTGCTGGTGGAACGGGACGGCGCCCTGTGGCTGCGTGGCGGTCCCGTCGGCCTGCCCAAAGATGAGGTTCTGGTACGTTCCGGTCCTGACCGCGAGCCTACCTATCGCACTCCGGACATCGCCTACCATATCGAAAAGCTGAAGGCCGGCTATGACCTGATTATCGACGTGTTCGGTGCCGACCACATCGCGGAACATCAACAGGTGGTCGCCGCCGTCAAAGCGCTCGGACATGACGTCACTCCGCTGCGCGTCATCATTTATCAGTTTGTGACGCTTACCCGCGGTGGCGAGAAGGTCAAGATGTCCACCCGCAAGGCGACCTACGTTACGCTCGACGAATTGATCGATGAAGTTGGGGCGGACGTCGTGCGATTCTTCTTTCTGTTCCGCAAGTCGGACAGCCATCTCGACTTCGATCTCGACCTCGCACGCAAGCAGGCGCCCGAGAACCCGGTTTTTTACGTGCAGTACGCGCACGCGCGGCTGTCGAGCATTTTCCGGGAGGCGGACAAGGTCGGTTTCGAACTCCCGGACGATTCCGAGTCGGTCAGGCTCGAGTTGCTTACGGGCGAGGAAATTGAACTTGCCAAGCGAGCGATCGGGCTGCCAGCGGTGATGACGGCGGCAGCCGAGCTGCTCGAACCGCATCGCATCCCCTTCTATCTTCTGGAGCTCGCCGGAGAATTCCATCGCTATTATAACAAGCCTACGAATCGTATAATTGGCACCGATCCCGACTTGAGCATCGCGCGACTCTTTCTTGCGCGGCTGCTCAAAACGGCGATTGCCGCCGGGTTGGGACTGCTCGGAGTGGGCGCTCCGGAGCGGATGTGAGGTGGGGAGATGCGATTCGAGATCAGGGCAGGGGGAATTTTCGTAATTCTGATCGGGCTGGTGGTGCTTTCCGGGGCGGTCTTTTTTCTGGGCGTGATGGCCGGCAACGAGATTGCCCGGCAGAACACTCCGGACCAGTCGCAGGTTTCGTCGACCTTCCCGTTGCCGAGTCCGCCGGCGGTGGCGCCGACGCCGACTGCCGCTCCGCTCGCGGCATTAAATCCGCCGCCTGCTTCTGCCCCGGCGCCGGTACTCGCTCCGCATACTTCTGCATTGCCTCCGTTCGCGGCCAGCTCCCGCGCCGCCAGCGTCGCGACCGCCAGGGCGGCGGCGCCCGTCAACACGCACGCGGTCGCAAGCGCCTCGACGCCCTCGGCCCCTTCGGCGCACAAACATCCGTACAACATCCAAATCGAGGCGGTGATGGATCGCGACGGCGCAGATCAGATGGTCCGTCGCCTACAGGAGCTCGGCTATCCGGCCGCAGCGGAGACCACGGACATCGACGGGCAGACCTGGTATCGGGTCAAGGTTGGTCCGTACGACTCGCAGGAAGAAGCGGAAGAAGCGCAGGACAAACTTCGCGCCGCGTACAAGGCGCAATATATCCGCCACTAGCCCGCTTGGCTCGTCGCCGGTCGTGTGAACGGACCATCATCGCTCGCCCAGCGCGAACGCCTTGATCAAGTGATGCGCGATGGCGATTGCTGGTGGCACCATGATGCCGTCGACGCGTTTGCCTTCGACGAGCTTGCGCGCGACATTCCGCTCGATCCAGCGGAGCTCGGCCAGCTCGCTCTGGTCGACTTTGACCTCGCGACTTGCGGCCTTGGCGAAGCATCCGATCATGAGGGATGAAGGGAACGGCCAGGGCTGGGTCGCCCAGTAGCTGACCTCGCCAACTTTGACCGACGCCTCTTCCATCAGTTCCCGTCGCACCGCCTCCTCGATGGTCTCGCCGGGTTCGATAAACCCGGCCAGTGCGGAGAACATGCCCTGCGGGAACAGCTTGCCGCGTCCGACCAGGCATGCATCACCGTCGATCGCAAGCATAATTACGACCGGATCGACACGCGGGAAATGCTCGGAGTTGCATTTGTCGCACAGGCGCCGATAGCCGGCATCCATGAGCTTGGTCGGGGCCCCGCACTTGGGGCAAAACCCGTGGCGCTGATGCCAGTCGATGAGCGCCTTGGCCTGCGCGATGATCGCTGCCTCCTTGATGGAAACCATCTGCCCGGCTGCGCGCGCGTCGCGGAAGAAACCCAGCCCTGCCAGCGGGCCCTCTTTGGCGGGGTTTTCGGCCGCCGAGATGTCGAGCGCGAATACGGCGCGATCGCCGTCGAGCCCGAGGAAGATGCAGGGAGCCCCGTCGGCGGCCAGCACCTCCATGAGTCCGGGCTTGAGCAGGCCCAGTTGAATCGGCGGCGCCGAGTTTTCAGGTCCGAGCAGGAATGGCTCCAGGCGCCACATCGGGAATATCAGGCTGGATGGATCGTGCAGCCTCGATTCGATCCAGTTGGCCTCCAGGCGTTTTTCGCTTGCTCGATTGAGCGGGTTACCTGCAAAAGGGATCATTCAGCTTCTCCGAACGAGGCTCCGAAAAATGGCTGCTGTCCTCGTGCGGCCAAACTAGCCCTTTTTTGCGACCGATTGCACGCACGCGAATCAAGGCCCCTGTGTCACCGTCGCGATAACCAGACGCGCAGTTAGACGGTTGACATTGGCTGAACGCGCATGGATCATGTAGGCGCTGATGATGGATTACACCAACCAGAAGGCTTGGGCTTGGCGCTGGCACGTCGCCGCACCCGCCTGCGCGCTGGTTTTGTAGTCTTCAGACGAAACCAAATTCGAACGGCCGCAGGCGAAGAACCTGCGGCCTTTTTTTTGTCGCTGCGAGCTGAATACGAGAGGCACATGAAGATTCGCGGTTTGGAAAAAAGGCCTTCTTCCCGGCCTCGCCTGCTGAGGAGTCGAACGCTTGGTTGGGGAGTGGGTCGGCAAACCTTTCGGAGTTGAGAGGCACCACGATGCTGTATCCGATCGAGCGCGAATTCGAAGACCTGCGCAGCCAGGGTTACAACCTGATCCCGGTCTCGCGTGAAATTGCCGCGGATCTGGAAACTCCGGTCTCGGCGTTTTTGAAGGTCGCGCGGGGCGACTATGGGTTTCTCCTGGAAAGCGTACGCGGCGGAGAGAAGTGGGGCCGCTACACCTTCCTGGGCTCCGAACCTTCGATGGTAATTCGCGCGCGCGCGAACCGGATGGACCTGATCCGGCCGGGACGCGGCATCGAGGTTCGTTCGATTAGCAACGCGTTCGATGAACTCGGTGCGGAGGTCAAACGCTTTCGCGCGCCCGAGCTTCCCGGACTGCCGCGGTTTTTCGGCGGCGCGGTAGGCTTTCTCGCCTACGACATCGTGCGCTGCTTCGAGCGGATTCCAGAGACCGTCGAGGACGATCTGGGCGTGCCGGACCTCTGCATGATGTTCACGGAGACGATGTTGATGTTCGACAACGTGCGGCAAACCCTCAGGGTGATCGTGAACGTCCCGGTCGAGGAATTCGCGTCAACGCGCGCAGCGTATCGCAGTGCCGAGACGAAGATCGACGAGCTGATTCAGCGGTTGCGCGCGCCGGCGGTGCCGCCGCGGTTGGAAGGCGCTGCGACGGTCGCGAACGATTCGTCCATCGTTTCGAACATGACCCGCGAGGGGTACATGACGATGGTGTCGGCCGCCAAGGAGTACATCGCCGCCGGCGACGTTATTCAGGTGGTTCCTTCGCAGCGCTTTGAGTCGCCGCTCACCGCGCATCCCTTCAACATCTACCGGAGCCTCCGGACCATTAACCCGTCACCCTACATGTTTTACCTGCGACTTGGCGATCACACTCTGGTCGGCGCGTCACCTGAGGTCATGGTGCGGGTGGAGGGCCGCGAGGTCACGCTCAGGCCGATTGCGGGGACGCGTCCGCGCGGCGCCAGTGAAGCAGAAGACAAAGCGATGGAACGGGAGCTGCTCGCGGATCCCAAGGAGCAGGCCGAGCACGTGATGCTGGTTGACCTGGGGCGCAACGACGTGGGCCGCGTCTCGGAAATCGGCTCGGTCAAGGTTACCGAGTACATGGTCGTCGAGCGTTACTCGCACGTAATGCATATCGTATCCAATGTAGTCGGCAGGCTGCGCGACGACTGTGATGCATTTGATGCTTTCCGCGCGACCTTTCCGCAGGGAACCGTGTCGGGGGCGCCGAAAATCCGCGCCATGGAGATTATCGACGAACTTGAGAGCATGCGCCGCGGCGTTTATGCGGGAGCAGTCGGGTACTTCAGCTACACGGGCAACACCGACACCGCGATCGCGCTTCGCACCTTACTGGTCAAGAACAATCGCGTGTACATCCAGGCCGGCGGCGGGGTGGTGGCGGACTCGGATCCGGGCGCCGAATTCGAGGAATCGGTGAACAAGGCGCGCGCCATGGTTCGTGCCCTGCAGGCGGCGCGCGAGTTCGAGAAGTAACCGAGGCAAACCGCCATGAGCGAACTTAAACCCACACTGCTGATGATCGATAACTATGATTCGTTCACCTACAATCTGGTTCAGTACCTTGGCGAACTGGGCGCCGCAGTGGTGGTGAAGCGCAACGATGGCATCGATGTGGCAGGTGCGCGTGCGCTGTCGCCCGACGCGATTGTCATTTCGCCGGGGCCGTGCACCCCAAAAGAGGCCGGTGTTTCCCTGGCGATCCTGCGCGAGCTTTCAGCGGAGCTGCCGATTCTCGGCGTGTGCCTGGGCCATCAGTGTATCGGGGAAGCGTTCGGCGGGCGCGTGGTGCGGGCGGCGCGCCTGATGCACGGCAAAACCTCGCCGGTGCTGCACGACGGCAAGACCATCTTTGAATCCATCCCGAGTCCGTTCGACGCAATGCGGTATCATTCCCTGCTGGTCGAGTGGGACACGGTGCCGGATTGTCTGGAAATCAGCGCCCGCACGGAAGAGAACGAGATCATGGGCTTTCGCCATAAGACCCTGAGAGTGGAGGGCGTGCAGTTCCATCCGGAATCGGTCGGTACGCCCGAGGGCAAACATGTATTGGAAAACTTTCTGTGGCGGATTGCGACGTGAAAGCGTTGCCTGCCGCCTTCGAGGATGTGCTCGCGCGTCGTTCGCTGGATGCAGTCACGGCGGAGCGCGCGTTTGGGGAGATTCTCGACGAGCAGGCGCCCGAGGCGCTGATCGCTGGGTTCCTGGTCGCGCTCAAGCTCAAGGGTGAATCTGCGGCGGAGCTCAAGGGCGCGGCGCGCGCGATGCGCACCCGCGCACGCGCGACCCACCTCACTGCCACCCATCTGGTCGACGTCGTAGGCACCGGCGGCGATGGTTCGGGCAGCTTCAACATTTCGACCGGGGCGGCCCTGGTCGCCGCCGCCGCGGGCATCCCGGTTGCCAAGCACGGCAATCGCGCGATAAGCGGCCGCGTTGGCGCAGCGGATGTGCTGGAACAGTTCTCCGTCAAGATCGATCTCGACCCGCCGGGGTTGGCGCGCTGCCTGCGTCGGGCCGGGTTCTGTTTCATTTTTGCTCCCGCTTACCATCCGGTACTGGCGCGGCTTGCGTCGTTGCGCCGCGCGCTCGCAACCCGCACGACCTTCAACTTGCTCGGGCCGCTGTGTAATCCGGCCACGCCGCGTTGCATGTTGGTGGGAGTTGGCGATGCCGGATTGTTTCGCCCGATGGCCGAGGCGCTGGGAGCTCTGGGAGTAGCGCACGCGCTGGTGGTGAACGGAGGTGATGGCATGGACGAGATTACACTTTCGGCTCCCACCCGGGTCGCGGAAATTCGCGGCGCACAACCGATTGGGGAGTTTGAGATCGCGCCCGAAGAGTTCGGCATGAAACGGGTAGCCCGCGATACCCTGGCGGCCAACGATGCACCGCACGCCGCCCGAATTCTACGCGCGGTCCTTGCGGGAGAACCAGGGGCAGCTCAAGATGTGCTCGCGCTCAACGCCGGCGCCGCGCTTTACGTGGGTGGAAAGGCGGAATCGCTGCACGACGGCGTGCTTAAAGCGCGCAAGCTCATCGAAGCAGGCCGCGCACTCTCGGTCGTCGAAAGGCTCGCCGAGGCGAGTCAGGCCACCGGACAATGAGTTCTATCCTGGAGCAAATCTTCGCTGCCAAGCGCGAGGAACTGACAGCCACGCGAACACGCGTGTCGTTCGCGGAGATTCGCAACGCCGCAGCCGCCGCGCCGGCGGTCCGCGACTTCGAGGCAGCCCTGCGCGCGCGGCGGCCCGCGATAGTCGCCGAGGTCAAACGCGCCTCGCCGAGCAAAGGCGATATTCTCCCGGGGCTCAGCCCCGGTGCGGTCGCGCGCGAATATGCGCAGGCGGGCGCGGCCTGCATCTCGGTCCTGACCGACCGGCATTTTAAAGGAACACTTGAAGATTTGCGCGAGGTGCGCGCGGCGGTGGAACTCCCGCTGTTGCGCAAGGATTTCATGTTCGATGCCTACCAGGTCTACCAGGCGCGCGCCGCGGGTGCCGACTGTATCTTGCTGATCGCGGCCATGCTGAGCGGGTTGCTGATGCGAGAGCTTGCGGGAGTCGCGCGGGAGCTCAAGATGGCCGCGCTGGTCGAAGTGCACAATGAGGCAGAGTTCGCGACCGCTGGAGAAATCGGCGCTACGCTGGTCGGAATCAACAATCGCGACCTGCATAGCTTCGTTACCGATATCGCGGTCACCGAACGGCTGCTCGCGCGGCGGCAAAGCGACGCGCTGATCATCTCGGAGAGCGGAATCGATACGCCCGAGGACATAGTGCGACTTGACCGCGCGGGCGCTCGCGGGTTTCTGATCGGCGAGAGCCTCCTGCGCGCGGGAAAGCCGCGCGCGAAACTTGCGGCCTTGCTGGGTGCCCTGCCGGGCGGAGGCTCGCGATGACTGTGCGGGTCAAAATATGCGGCGTGACGTGCGTCGAGGATGCCGAGGCCGCCATTGTGGCCGGCGCGGACCTCATCGGGTTGAACTTTTACCGGCCGAGTCCTCGCTATCTCGAGCGCGCCAGTGCGCGCGCGATTCGGCAGGCTATCGGACCTCGGGCCCAGGTGGTGGGGGTCTTCGTCAATGAAACGCGCTCGGTGATAGTCGAATTGGCGCAGGAACTCGGACTTGACATGCTGCAGTTCCACGGCGACGAAGAAGAAAGCGCGCTGTGCGGATGGGTGCTGCCGGTGATTCGCGCGCTGCGGGTGCGCCCCGGTGAGGCACTTGCCGCCATCTCTCGGACCCACGCGGACTACATCTTGCTGGATACGTTTAATTCCGGGCTGTACGGCGGCAGCGGGGTCGCGCGTCCACTCGAAGAGCTCGAGCACCTCGATCTTTCACGAGTCTTAATTTCCGGCGGGTTGAACGCGGCCAATGTCGCCAAAGCCGCCGCTCTTGGCCCATACGCGGTCGACGCGGCCAGCGGCGTGGAGTCGACGCCTGGCATCAAGGACCATCTCAAGCTCAGGAGTTTCGTTGCCAATGCAAAATCAGCCAGATAGCCGCGGACACTTCGGTGAATTCGGCGGCCGCTACGTGGCCGAAACGCTGATGCCCGCGCTGTTGGAACTAGCCCGGGCCTACCAGCAGGCGCGGCGCGATCCGAAGTTTCGTTCCGAGCTCGAAAAATATTCTCGCGAGTACGTGGGACGACCTACACCACTGTATTTCGCGGCCAACCTGACCGCGAAGCTGGGCGGCGCGAAAATTTATTTGAAGCGCGAGGACCTGTGCCACACGGGTGCGCACAAGGCGAACAACGCCCTCGGGCAGGCGCTGCTCGCGGTCAGGATGGGCAAAGAGCGCATCATCGCCGAAACCGGAGCGGGACAGCACGGAGTGGCAGCCGCCACCATGGCCGCGCTGTTTAGGCGTCAATGCGAGGTATTCATGGGCGCGGTTGACGTCGAGCGGCAGGCGCTCAACGTGTTCCGCATGAAGCTGTTGGGCGCCAGGGTGCGGCCGGTGGACTCGGGGAGCAGGAGTTTGAAGGACGCGATGAGCGAGGCACTGCGCGACTGGACCGCCACGGTGCGCAATAGCTACTACCTGATCGGCTCCGCTGCGGGCCCGCATCCTTACCCGATGATCGTGCGCGACTTTCAGACTGTGATTGGCAAAGAGGCGCGCCGCCAGATCGTCAAGCACGAGGGACGGCTGCCCGATGCCCTGATCGCATGCGTTAACGGCGGGTCCAATGCGATCGGGCTGATGTACCCGTTCGTGCAAGATCGCGGTGTGCGCATGTATTTCGTAGAGGCGGGAGGTCTTGGGCTCAATGGCTGGCAGCATGCCGCGACCCTGACGGCGGGCCACCCGGGTGTGTTGCACGGCAACCGGACGTTGCTCTTGCAGGATGAACTGGGCCAGATTCGTGAAACTCATTCGGTTGCCGCCGGCCTCGATTATCCCGGCGTCGGACCCGAGCTCGCATATCTCAAGGAGAGCGGGCGTGCGGAATATGCCACGGTAACCGACGCCGAAGCGCTGGCGGCCTTTCAGCTGCTATGCGAGACCGAGGGCATTATCCCGGCGCTGGAGAGTTCGCACGCGATCGCGCACGCGGCCAAGCTCGCTCCAACCTTGCCCAAGGAACAGATCGTCGCCGTCAATCTTTCGGGGCGCGGCGACAAGGACATGAACACGGTCGCGCGCGCACTGGGTGTGACGCTGCGGGAGGGTGCGTAACATGCCACGCGGCGGAAGGATCGCGCGCAAGTTCCTCGAGTTGCGCGGTCGCAACGAAGCGGCGCTTATCCCGTTTATGGTCGCGGGCGATCCGGATATCGCGACCACCCGTCGGCTGGTCCGCGAACTCGAGGCGCGCGGCGCTGACCTTATCGAGCTTGGGGTGCCGTTCTCGGATCCGATGGCGGATGGACCGGCGAATCAGCGCGCCATCGCCCGCGGGCTTGAATCCGGCGCTTCGCTGCCCGCAATTCTCTCCCTGGTCTCCGAGCTCCGGCAGGAGACGCAGATCCCGCTCATCCTGTACGGTTACTTCAACCCTTATTTACACTACGGATGCGAGCGCCTGTGCCGCGACGCCGCCAGTGCCGGTGTCGATGCCATTCTCGCGGTCGATCTGCCGCCCGAGGAGAATACGGAATTGCTCAAGCCGGCGCGGGCCAACGGCCTCGACCTCATCTATTTGCTCGCACCGACCACCCCGCTGGAGCGCAGCCGGCGAATCGCACGATCGGCGAGCGGGTTCTTGTACTATGTCTCGGTTACAGGAGTGACCGGAGTGCGCAGCGAGCTGGGCAGCGACGTGGAAAGCAAGGTGCGGGAGCTGCGCACGGTGAGCGACTTGCCTATCGGTGTAGGCTTTGGAATTTCCACGCCGCAACAGGCGGCAAAGGTGGCAAACTTCGCGGATGCCGTGGTGGTGGGCAGCGCCATCTCGACACTGATCGAGCAACATATCGCGTCGGGCGGTGCGGTCGCCGCGGTTGGCGGGCTGGTTGGTGCCCTCAAAGACGCGATACGCGCCACGCGCGCAACCCTGCCCGCGTCGGCGGTAAGCTAGCACGGAGAAATTGAGCGATGGCGCAAAGCACCGAACCTCCGGCCGTCTCCGCGCGTGCGGCGCCGCCGGCAGCCAGCGACGAGAACATCTGGACCAAATGCCCGACCTGCAAAGAAATCTCGTTTCGCAAGGAAGTCGAGCGCAATCTCAATGTCTGTCCCAAGTGCGCACATCATTTTCGCCTGACCGTCAGCCAGCGCCTAGCGATCACGGTCGACCGCGGATCATGGCACGAGATGTTCGAAAACCTGTCGATTGACGATCCACTCAAGTTTGTCGATTCGCGGCCGTATCCCAAACGGATGGCGCAGGCGCGCGAAGCGAGCGGACGCAATGATGCGGTAGTAGTCGGCACCGCAGCGATCGAAGATCGCACGCTGGCGCTTGGCGTCATGGATTTCGAATTCATGGGCGGGAGCATGGGAGTGGTGGTAGGCGAAAAGGTGGCGCGGCTGTTCGATTTCGCGACCCGCAAGGGGCTCCCGGTGGTGGTGTTCGTCGCTTCGGGCGGGGCCAGAATGCAGGAGGGTGCGCTGTCGCTGATGCAGATGGCGAAGGTGTCTGCGGCGATCGCCCGGCTTAGAGACGCGCGCTTACCCTACTTCTCGGTGATGTGCGATCCGACTACCGGGGGAGTCGCGGCGTCGTTCGCAATGCTCGGGGACCTCAATCTCGCCGAGCCGGGCGCGCTGATAGGTTTCGCGGGCCGGCGCGTGAGCAAACAGACCGTAAACCAGGAGCTACCCGACGACTTCCAGCGAGCGGAGTTTCTGCTCGCGCACGGCATGCTGGACGCTATCGTGCCGCGTCATCAGATGCGTTTCACCTTAAGCCGCCTGCTTGCGATGCTGACGCGACATCGTCCTGCGCGGCGTTCCAAAAAGTAGGCTGAGAGTGCCGACCTGCTCGCCGCCAGCGAGATTGTCGCTCCGTGTGATCGCCGGTATTCGCCGGGCCGGGACCGCCGTTCCTTCGTCGCAAGACCAGAACCTGGCGGGGGATCCTCCGAATCGTTCTGGTTCGCGCTGCTGAGAAGAAAGGCCCAGACCTGACGGAGTCCGACCTTCCTGGTACCGGGCTTGCTGATTGCACTCGCCTTTCGTGACCGGTGACTCAGCGATAGACTCCGAGTTTGCAGTGGAAGAGCGGCTTACCAGGACTCTTGACTGGCTCTATTCGCTCGAGGCCCGCGGGGAAATCTACAAGCTCGAGCGGATGGAGAATGCCCTCGCTCTGCTTGGCAATCCGCATCGCAAACTGCGGGTGGTGCATATCGCGGGCACCAAGGGGAAGGGTTCGGTGGCCGCGATGCTCGACGCGGTGCTGCGCGCGGCGGGCATGCGGGTCGGTTTGTACACCAAGCCGCACTTGGTGAATCTGGCGGAGCGCACGCGCGTCGACGGAGCGCAAATGCCTGCGCGGCGAATGCTCGAGTACATCGAGAACCTCCGCGAGGTCTACGATCGGGCCGGGCTCGCCCTGACCTTCTTCGAGTTTACGGTCGCAATGATGTTCCTTTACTTCGCAGAGGAACACGTCGATATCGCAATAGTCGAGACCGGGCTGGGTGGCAGGCTGGATTCCACCAACGTGGTGAGACCGATTCTGAGCGTTATCACGCCCATCGGGTTCGATCACATGGAATATCTCGGCTACACCATTCCGGCGATCGCCGCGGAAAAGGGTGGCATCATCAAGTCCGAGGTGCCGGTTGTAGTCGGGGCGCGCGATCATGAAGCGCGCGCCACGCTGAGCTCGATTGCCGCCCAACGCCGCAGTGCTACCCGGCTGGTCGATCGCGACTACACCTTTCGCTCCCTCGCACCGGAACATCGCATTGACTATCAGGGCCTGGCGCTCTCATTGAAGGATGTTGAGCTTGGCCTCGCCGGACCGTTTCAACACGAGAATGCCGCGATCGCGCTGGCCACCGTCGAGGAGTTGCGCGCGCAGGGGAATCCTATCTCGGAGGATGCCATGCGGCGCGGTCTTCGCGAGGTCTGTTGGCCGGGGCGCTTCGATATCGTGTCGCGCGACCCACTGGTCATCCTGGACTGCGCGCACAACGAGCTCTCGGTTTCAGCGCTGCTCGAGACGATTAGTGTGGAGCTGAGTCCGGAGGTCAGGCCGCATCTGGTGTTCGGTTGCCTGGCCAGCAAGCAGTGGCAGCGGATGGCAGCTATGCTGGCGCCGCGGGTCGCCGACGTCACCCTTGCCAAAGCCAAGCCCAAAAATCCGCTCGACCCCGAGCATCTCCTCCCAATTTTCGCCGCGCACGTGCCGACCCGGGTAGAGCGCGACCCGCTGGCGGCAATTGAGCGGGTTGTTAAGGAAACCCCTCCTTCCGAAGTGGTGCTGGCGACAGGTTCTGTGTATCTTATCGGCGAGATTTACCCGTACTTTCTGGCTGGGACGGGGAGGAGAGGGCTGTTTCCTGAGGCGCCTGCCTAAATTACTCACACCTGCGCTGTTCGCCGTGATCCTTTTGGGGGCCGTGCGTTTCGCGGCGGCGGCGAAGCTTCCGGGAGGTACCACCACGGCGCGCTCCGAAGGCTCGGAGCCAATCAACGTTACCGGTCACGAGACCATCTACGACTCCAAGGAAGACACCTTCACAGTTATCGGCGATGCAGTGATGACCGAGGGCGGGAGCGTGATCCGGGCCGATCGGATCAAGCTTTATCGCCGGCAGCGTATCGCGATCGCGACCGGCAACGTCCATCTGACCGATCCGGACGTGGAGATGTGGGCGACGGACGCGAAGCTGGACGTAGCCAACGAGACCCTGGAGCTGCACAACGCGCGGATTCAGGCCAGAAAAAGCACCTATCGCCTCGACGGCAAGAAGATCGTCAAGCTGCCCGGGCAGAACTATCAGATCACGAGCGGGTTTTTCACGACCTGCGCATCTTCCGGGAAACGCGCGCCCGACTGGTCGATTACCGGCGACCAGATGAGCGTGGACATTGGCAACACGGCGACCGCCAAGGGCGCCTCGTTCAACGTCCTCGGTTACCAGCCGTTCAAGGTTCCCTCTCTGACCTTTCCCGCCGATACCGATCGGCACAGCGGCTTCCTGTCGGGGCGCCAGGGACAATCGGGGTTACGCGGCTTTCAGTTGTTGCAGCCCTACTACTTTGCGATCAACAAGACCCAGGATGCGACGGTCGCGCTGGACGTAGAAACCCGCCAGCGCGTCGGCGGGCTTGCCGAGTACCGTCTGACCAACGGGCCGGACGACTATTTTTGGGTGAATGGGGCCTTTTACAACGAATCGATTCGGAGCAATGCGAATCGCCAGGGCGACATCATCGACACTCAGGTCAACGACCCGTTCATCCCGGTCAATCGCTACGGAATCATCGGCATGACTCGCCAGCACATCACGGACAACCTGATGGTCTATGCAGATACGGTTTCGGTAAGCGACGACTTTTACCTGCGGGAAATGAATCAATGGACGCTGTCGAGCGGCTACGGCAGCAACTGGGGATCGTTGCGCAACGCCATCTCCCATTGGGGAGTGTTGGACGAATTCGACCATGGCTACGCGCAGATGCAAGGCACCTGGAACCAGGACTTGATTCAGGCCAGTCAGTTCGCGCTGCAGGAACTGCCCAAGCTCCTGGTGAGCGGACGGCAAGATCTCGCCGGCGGACTGGCGTTCCTGGACTACGATGTGCAGGGGACCAATTTTTACCGCGAATCAGGATTGGACGGGCTGCGGTTTGCAGCGACTCCCAAGCTCACCATACCGTGGCGCCTGGGTGACTACCTCTACGGCTACGGGGCAGTCGGCGTGCAAGGAAACATGTACGGCACCTCCGGACACATAATCAACGTTACCCCGGTAGGGTTTCCGTTCGCCGGAGTCCAGCCGAAAGCCAACGGAAAGCCGGGGGTCCTCCTGTATAACAACGGTCTTTCGCTCGGACCGCTGGCGCAGGGTGGATTCCAGGGCATCGGAGTTCCCTCCCTTTCAACCGGGGTTGCGAGCGAGGTTGAGCGGGTTTGGGATGTAAACGGCACTTTGATCGAGAAGCTCAAGAACACTATCGAACCCTTTGCGAGCTATGCGTACGTACCGCGCATTTACCAGGGGCAGCTGCCGCTCTTCGATCAATACGATCGGGTTAACTCGCGCAGCCTGTTCACCTACGGCGTAACCACGAGGCTGTTTGCGAAAATCGCGCCGCAGTCAGCCGACCTGCCCGCCGAGACCGAAACCGAGGACTCGACCGGAGCCACTAACCCGACCCACGGAGACTCGTCGCCCTCGGAGGCCTTCATGCCGGGCGGGGCGTCCGCATTCAGTCACGGACAGGAAGTCCGCGAGCTGGCACAGGCCACCTTCATGCAGGCCTACGATGTTTCGCATGACCTGGGCCCCTTCGGCGATCGCATTTCGGACTTTCAAAGCAACCTGACGGTCTTCCCGACCTCCTTTGCGGCGCTCGGCTCGCAGGTGGACTACAATCCGCGCAACCACGCCGGCGTCACCTTTGCCAACGTGTACCTGACCCTGCAGCCGCCGTGGTCCCAGGTTTCCAACCTCTACACGGGCAAGGAGCTGCAAGGATCTTTCGTGCAGCTATCGTACAACTACGTAAACCCGCAAACTGCGGTGCTGCCCACCACCACCCCAAACAACAGCCAGTTTGCGACGATTCGGGCCTACACCGACGTGTGGGACATGCTCGGCGTGTATATAGCGCCCAGCTACAATTTCTCCACCAACCAGCTGCAGTACGCCGAGTACGGCGCGCGACTGAAATCATCGTGTGATTGCTGGGCGGCCGACATGGGTCTGACCGACTCCTTCAACCCCAACGAAGTGCAGGTTCAGTTCCAGGTGACCCTGGGCGGTCTCGGGTCGATCGGACAGAGTCCCTTCGGCCGAAATCCCTTCCAGAATTACGGGCTTGCAGGCAATCCGACCGGTGTGTTGCCGCGCTGAACCGGTCTAGATACTTGACCTTGAAGTCTGAGGATTTTGCTCTGAGATCTGCGTAGCTTCAAGCGGCCAGGAGTTGGATGACTTGGTCGATGGAGTGGTCGGCTTTGCGATAGGCGGCTTCGATTTTGGACAAGGGAGCGCCGGTTTGGGTGGTGCGGCGGTGGAACAGGCTGTTGGCAAGCGGGCCGCACACGCGTTGGTGGAAGAGCACGAAGAGCAATGCAGCGCGGGTTCCCTTGTCGGTGAGGCGATACGCATAACGGCGGCCGTCGCGCTCCAGCAGGCCGTGGGCTTTGAGTTTGCGCAGGTCGTAGCGCAGTTGGGTAAGCGTGTAGCGTTCGGCGCTGAGGGCGAAGCTGGCAAGAATCGTTTGATGGATATCGCTGGCACGCCAGCCCAGGACTCGGGTGCCGCCATGCAGGAGCACCTCCATCAGGCGCAGCACACGGGTATCGTGGAGTTTGATGCCTGGGGTTTTATGCTTGCCGGTGGGAATGGGCAGGGCCAAGCGTTGGAAGAAGGGGAACTCGACGTGGACGTTGAGCGCTTGGGCCTCAAAGGCCGCGAAGCGGTCGGTGACGGCGCTGAGGATAGAGCGCACCTGGTCGAGATGGTCGAGACCCTTGGTGAGCCCGAAATCCCTGAGATTGTTGCTGAGTGCTTCCAGGCGCAGGAAGGTCGAGAACTTCTCGTACATGCGTATCATCGCGTTCTTGGCATAGGCGCGCAGCACATGATGGCCATGATCGGTTCGCTCCAGCACGCTGCTCAGCTTGCCGCCGATGCGTTTGTGCAAGCGCCAGCCGAAGACCTGGGTGATGCGGTCGGCGCTCAGGCGCAGCAGGCCCAGATCGCAGGAGCGCGCGAACAGCCGGTGGATGGGGAAATTGCGTCGGAAGATCAGGTTGCGGCAGTACTCGACCTGCTGGATGGAAAAGTAACGGCCGAGATTGACCGCGTGGCGGTCCTTTTTGGAGAACTTGGGACCCACGATTAAGCTCCAGTACTCAAGCCGGGTGCGAATCAGCCGAGCGCTCAGCGCATCGGCGGCCGCCTGCAGCGCCCGGGTATCTGCGACCCACAGGAAAGCGTTGTCGTCCTTGCGAAACTGAACCCCGGCCCGGCGCAGTTGCTGCTCGATGAAATGATGACCGTTGAGATAGTAGGTGATGGAGAAAGGCAGGAACGAGCCGACGCACAGTGCGAGCGGTCCCAGCACCGGGTCGCGGATATAGAAGTAGTAATGGGTGTACCGCGAGCGCTGTTTGGCGACGATGCGGTAGTTGGGATCGGCAGTGGGATACTTCGGCATCGCGACCCGGAAGTTGCTGCCGACCTCCATGCTCTTCAAGATGAAATAGACGCCGAAGCGTTGCTGCCGCTCCATCTGCCGCAGGCGGGGCCGTACGTAGTCTTCCTTGCGGACCCCCTTTTCGGCCCATTCGAGGGGAATCTGATGATTGCGCGCAAAGGCCTCCACCCACTGCTGGTAATCGGTGGTGCGCTGGCGCAGGACTTCCTTGCTGATGGCGCCGACGCCATGCACCTCGCGGAAGAAGTGCACGATGTTTTCCGGGCGTGTCAGCAGCGGCACATGGCCCAGGATGACGATGCGGTCGAAACAGTGGTATACGAAAGCCAGCAGGCTCCCAAACAACCGCACGAAATCTTCCATCGGTCCTCTTGCTCCCTTGCGTTTTGTGTCGCAACAAGAGCATCGGACAGGGGACCGGTGGAGATCAAAGAAATTTCAAATATTTTTGCTTAGAAATAGAGCAACAGGATGTCAGCCGCGATCCAGAGGATCACGGCCAGCAGCAACGGCAGATCGCGGGTCAGTAGTTGGGCGGGGTCGCCGCCCTCGTTGCGCTCATCGATCAAATAGAGGTAGCGCAAAATTCCAAACGCCACGAAGGGCACCGTCAGATACAGATGCCGGGTGCCGAGTTTGGCTTCGACTTCGGCGGATGCGGTGTAGATCATGTAGCTGACCAGCGTGGCGCCCGCGACGATCGCGATCATTTGATCGATGAGCCGGATGCTGTATTGGGAAAGCGCGTCACGGTGAACCGCTGCGCCATCCCCCAGCGCGACGAGCTCATGCCTGCGCCGCCCCAGGACCAGCAGCAACGCGAGCACGAAGGTAATGAAGGCGAGCCACGGCGACACCTCGGCATCGATTGCGGCTCCGCCGGCGAACGCGCGGAGCACGAAACCGATCGCGACCGCGATGACGTCGATCACGACGAACTGCTTGGCCCACAACGAATACGCGAACTGCAGCGCGATATAGAGTACTGCGATCGCAAGGAAAGCGCGGCCGAGCGCCAGGCTCAAGACGAATGAGATAAGCGCGAGGGCGACCGCGAACCGGGCTGCTTCCGAGACGCTCAGGTCACCGCAGGCCAGCGGCCGATCGCGCTTCTCGGGATTAAGACGGTCAGCTTCGCGATCGGTGATATCGTTGAGCACGTAGGCAAGGCTCGAGAGAGCACAGAACGCGACAAATCCGAGCCCGGCCAGCGTCGCATCGCGCGCGACGAAGAGCCGCTGACTGAACACGAGGGCCGCCAGGACCAGACCGTTTTTTAGCCATTGTCGCGGGCGCGCGAGTGCGAACAGGGCAGAAGCCCGCCGCCGCCTCGTCCGGCCGCCCTCTACCGGAGCGTTCATAAGAGACGGTTTTAGCGGCGCGCGCTTTCCTCGCGCAAGGTAGCGCTCTCGCGGACCACGCCCCGGTGGGCTTTGTCGCCTGGCAATCGGTCTTGACCACGCGCCAAAAGTGGGAAAGAGAATAGCGGTTATGAGCACTTCCTCGCAGGAAAAAACCGGACCGAACGCCACCGTCGATCTGGCGGGACTGCGCAGATTCGTGGCCGACCGCAAGCTTGGCGACCCGTCCGCGCTCCGGTCCGAGAACATCTCCTTTGGTCACTCCAACGAAGTGCACCTGGTGCATTTCGACGGCCGCTCCTGGGCGCTGCGGCGCCCGCCGCGGGGCCCGCTGTTGCCGACCGCCCACGACATGATGCGGGAGTATCGCGTGCTGAGCGCTCTGCAGGATACGCCGGTGCCCGTGCCGCGGGTGTTGGCGGCATGTGAGGACCCATCCTATATCGGAGCCCCTTTCTACCTGATGGAATACATCCAGGGCGACGTGATTCGCGACGCGGATACCTCGCAAACCTTCGCCAACACCCCGGAGCGGCGGCGCGCGGTCAGCGAAGCGATGATCGATCTGCTCGCCGCGCTTCAGGCGGTCGACTGGTTCGCGGCGGGTCTCGAGGGCTTTGGACGCCCCGACGGATACCTGCCGCGGCAGCTCAAGCGCTGGACCGATCAACTCGATCGCGCGATGCAGGTAACCACCTCAATTCGCCCGCTGCCGGTGATGAGCAAGGTGCGTGAATGGCTGGAGAAGCGAATTCCCGAATCACCGCCGGCGACCATCGTCCACGGCGACTTCAAGCTCGACAACGTGATGTTCGATGGCAAGGCCCCGGGCGCCAAGGTGATTGCGGTGTTCGATTGGGAAATGTCGACGATCGGGGATCCGCTGGCCGATCTCGGATGGCTGCTGTCCTACTGGTTGGAGTCGTCGGACAGCGCCGAGCGCAAGGCTGTGACCGCGGCGGTAACGACCGAGCCGGGATTCCTTTCGCGCCGGGAAATGCTTGACCGCTATGAAGAAAAGACCGGACGTAAAATGACGGATTTCGCTTTCTACGAGGCCTTCGCGCTCTTCAAGCTCGCAATCATCATGGAAGGGAGCTATTCGCGCTTCGTGCGCGGGCAAACCGACGATCCCCTGTTCGTGGCCATGAAAGAACGCGTACCTGCGCTGGCGGATGCAGCCTGGAAGGTCTGCCGCCCTGCCGGGAGTTGATGTCTGGGAAGGTGAGTTTGCTCGAGGAGGAGTTGCCATGAATGCCTACCGCTTCATTGAGGTTGACGATCCTGAATCAGCGATCCGGCGCATCGCGCTCAATCGTCCGGACAAGCGCAACGCGCTTTCCAACGCCTTGCGCGGGGAACTGTTCGACGCGCTGCGCAAGGCCGATGCCGATCCAAACATCGGGGCCATTATCATCAAGGGCAACGGCAAATGCTTCAGCGCCGGCTACGACTTGGCGCAATCACCCGGCGAGCCGCTGCCCCGGACCGTCTCGCCCGGCGAAGGAATTTGGCCGCGGCACCTGGTGGACGGCTGGTTTGAGATGTGGGACATGGGCACACCGATCATCGCGCAGGTGCACGGCTATTGTCTGGCGGGAGGGACCGAACTGGCCACCGCCTGCGATCTGGTCTACACGGCTGAAGACGCGCAAATCGGCTACCCGCCGGTGCGCGCGATGTCATCGCCGGACTGCGCCTACCATCCGTGGCTGATGGGCCTGCGCAACGCGATGGAAATGATGCTGACCGGTGATTCGATCAGCGGAATCGAAGCCGCGCAAATGGGGTTCGCAAATCGCGCTTTTCCCGCCGACCAGCTGGAGGGCGCGGTCCTCAACGTGGCGCGCCGGGTCGCCAAGATCCCCCGCGACTTGCAGGCGCTCAACAAACGCGTGGTCCATCGCGCCATGGAGGTGATGGGCGCGCGTGCCGCGATCCGTTCTGCCACGGAAATCCAAGCGCTGTGTTTCCATCAGCCTTCGTCGCGCGAGTACATGAAGAAGATGCGCGAGAATGTGACGCGCGCGCTTGACGAGCGCGACGCAAAGTTCCAAGACTACCGCACCGCGGAGCACCGGAAGAAATAAACCGATATCCTGAAGGTATGAGCCAGGATCGCCTGCTGGTGGAACTCGCGCGCTTCATCGAGCGCGTGAACGCGGTTGCTCGCACCGGCCTCGCATTCAACGCCGAAGGATTCGATGCGGAGCGCTACGAAGAGCTGCTGAAGGATGCGGCACGGATGCAGGCGGCGGCGGTCGACGCGACAGCTGAAGATGCCGAGAGGATTCGGCGGGGATGGCGCGATGCGGTGATCGCCGGCTACGAGGGTTACGTCACACCCGCGGCAGGATGCGGAATCGTCGCGTTCAACGAAAGCGACCAGGTGCTGATGATCCAGCGGCCCACCGGAAAATGGTGGTTTCCAACCGGCTTTTGCGACGTGGGCCTTTCGCCGGCCGAAAACGTCGTGAAAGAGGCGAGGGAGGAAGTCGGCTTAACGGTGGAGCCGTTGCGTCTGATGGCGCTGATAGACAGCCGGAAGACCGGCGACCCATGGCGGCACATCTATGCGATGTTGTTTTATTGCCGGATTGTCGGCGGTGAGCCGCGCCGACATCCGCTGGAAGTGAAGGATCTGGGCTTTTTCAGCCTCGATGCGTTGCCGCAGCCACTGCACGGAAGGGATCGCAAATGGATTCAGCTCGCGCGCGAGTTCCATTTCGCCGGACGAGTGGAGCCGTACTTCGACCGCGTGTGAGCCTTGTGCCAACCAACCCGGTCGCGGCCCCGTGATTTTTCCCACGATCGGCGAGTACTCAGCGGTCGGAGGAGAGACCCGGGGGACCATGAACTCCGAAGGGATCACCGATCGAATTGATCAGCGGGCAGCGACGCCGGCGTCACGGTCTCCGGCGAAGTATTACTTCGCCTCTCCGATAGCCGTGGAAGTGGTTCAGGAGCCTAAACGGACGCGCGGCGGGCCACCCGGCTTGCCAGCAGGAAGGCCCCGAGCGCGAAGGCTACAGCTATGGCGGCGGATGGCTTGAAGTGCGTGTAGGAACAGAACGCGCCGGGTTCGGCCAGGTACAGTCCCCGTCGCAGCGCCGTCATTCCATAGGTCAGCGGATTGAGCTTCATTGTCCAGCGCAGCCATAGAGGCGCGCCTTCGGCAGGGAAGAACGCGCCGGAGAGCAACCAAATCGGGATCAGGATCAGGTTCATGATGGCGTGAAAGCCCTGGGTCGATTCGATGCGCCACGCGATCACGAGCCCGATACTGGTCAGCGCGAATGCGATGATCGCCATCATTGCGGTCGCTACCACGACCGCTTCCGCGTTCAGATGAATTTCCGCCAGCGGCGCGAGCAGGAGAAAGATGATTCCCTGTACCAGGGCCAGGGTAGTTCCGCCAAGCGCCTGACCCAATACCACTGAAGCGCGCGAAATGGGAGCGACCAGCACGCCCTGCAGGAAGCCCTCCCGGCGATCCTCGACGGTCGAGATGGTAGCGAAAATCGCGGTGAACAGGAGCACCAGCACGATCACGCCGGGGTAGAAGTACTGAGCGTAGTTGATACCGTCGGGCATTCCGCTGGGACGAAATGATGCACGCAGCCCCGCGCCGAGCAGCAACCAGAATACAAGAGGCTGCAGGATGGCGCCGGTCACACGGCTGCGTTGACGCACGAAGCGTGCAATTTCGCGCCACCACAGCGTGCCAACTTGTAAACCGGCTTCAAGCATCAGGACCCTCGGGCCCGACGGTAGGCTCCGGCTCGGTGAGAAAGCGATGGCCGGTAAGATGGACGAACACGTCTTCGAGCGTCGGCTTACCCAACGAGATTGATTCAATCTCGTCCGCAAAACCGTCTATGACCTCACGGACGATTTCATGAGCGCGCGGCCGTTCGATCCTGAGCGTGCCGTCGACCACCTGACTTTTGAGCTTCAAGCGCTGAAGCATTTTGCGTTGTAATTGCTCCGGCGCGGCGGCGTGAACCACGAGTACGTCGCCGCCGACGGCAGCCTTTAACTCGCCGGGTGGCGCCATCGCGACGATCCGGCCGCCATCGAGAATCGCAATCCGGTCGCAGCGCTCCGCTTCTTCCAGATGGTGCGTAGTTAGTACGACCGTCACCCCATCGTGCTCGCGCAAACTGGCCAGATAGTTTGAGAAGTCGCGGCGCGCGATTGGGTCGAGCCCCGTACTCGGCTCATCCAGAAGCAGGAGCTGCGGGTCGTGCAACAGGGCCTTGGCGAGTTCTACGCGCCGGCGCAATCCGCCCGAGAGCGTCTCGACCAGATCCCTGGAGCGAGCCGAAAGACCCAGGCGGTCTAGTGCTGCGGCGCTCTTGTTGCGGAGCGTGTGTCCGTGCATTCCATAGAGATGACCATGATGAAACAAATTTTCGGCCACAGTTAGCTTGCCGTCGAGACTCGGGTGCTGAAATACGACGCCGAGTTTGCGGCGAACCGCGGTGGTGTCTCCGGCGAGGTCGTAGCCGAGCATCGCGGCGGCGCCGGATTGGATAGGCACCAGGGTAGAAAGAACTCTGAAGAGGGTGGTTTTCCCACCGCCATTGGGTCCCAGGAATCCGAAGATTTCACCACGTGAAATGCTGAAGCTGACGTCATCGAGCGCCGCCCGCTCGCCATAGCGAAAGACCAACGAGCGCGCTTCGAGTGCGGCTGGGCGCTCGGCGACGCGCCCAATGATCGGATCGACGGCGGAAGTCGAACTCATGGGAATGGATTCAGACGATTATCCCGTGGCAGCTGAACGCTATCAAACGCATGGAAGCTGTGGAACAGCGCGGAGGTCCACCACCGCAAAACGGTGCGCCGATCGAGGATTCTCCAGGCGTCAGCCGCGCAGTAGTGGCTGAAGGGAGCCCGGGCGTCGCTCTCAGTCGGTGCC
>JAFAHS010000502.1 GCA_019237115.1 Deltaproteobacteria bacterium | reverse complement strand
GATGATGTCATACAAGACGATGTCGCCGAGTTCGCGCAAGAAACACAGGTGCGCACAGGTCGCGCCCACGTTGCCGGCGCCGATGAAGGCAATTTTTCTCCGAGCCATGGGTGATCTCCCTGAATGGACTTCCTGAAAGTGATTCTTATACTAGCGGATCCGCTTATGAAGCAATCTTAAGTCGCCGCGGCGAGCCCTATCCCGCCTCTAGTGTCGACCAGCGCAGCCAGTTTAGCAATTGCGCCATGGTCCGCTTCGATCGCGCGGAGCTCAGGTTTTGTCGTGGCCCGTTGAGGGACAAGCCCTTGACGTTTTACCGATGGTTCGCAGAGTCCACCGACGGGACAACCAGCGGCTCGCGGCGGCGACGCCAGGTGGCGCGAAGCAGGTCGCGATTCATGTCGCCGATGAACTCGAGGGGTATCTCCTTGGGGCAGACGGCTTCGCATTCCCCATGGTTGGTACAACTGCCGAATCCCTCGCGCGACATCGCTGCAACCATGCTCAGGCTGCGTTGATCGCGCTGCGGCTGACCTTGGGGCAGCTGGTTTAAGTGAGTCAGTTTGGCCGCGGTGAAAAGCATGGCCGCGGCGTTGGGGCACGCCGCGACGCAGGCGCCGCAGCCGATGCACGCGGCGGCATCGAATGAGGTTTCCGCCGCCTCCTTGGGAACCAGGATCGCGTTGGCATCGGGAGCGCTTCCAGTAGGTGCGCTGATGAAGCCGCCAGCCTGAACGATGCGGTCAAAGGCCGAGCGGTCGACCACCAGGTCTCTGATGACCGGGAACGCCGCAGCGCGCCATGGTTCCAGGGTCAGACGGTCCCCATCCTTGAAGAATCGCATCGAGAGCTGGCACACGGTCGTGCCACGCTGGCCGCCATGCGCCACCCCGTTGATTAAAAATCCGCACGAACCGCAGATGCCCTCGCGGCAATCGTGTTCGAACGCGACCGCGGGCTCGCCCCGCCCAGTCAAGTCCTCGTTGAGTGCATCGAGCATCTCAAGGAACGAAAGGTCGGGAGCGATATCCTTTACCTGGTACTCCTTGAACTCGCCCGGGGCAGTGGACTTGAGCTGACGCCAGATTCTGAGATGCAGGTTCATGACTACTTGTAGCTCCGTTGCGCCAGATGCACGTACTCGAACACCAGCGGCTCCTTGTGCAGCACCGGCGCGGCGCCCTCGCCCTGGTATTCCCACGCCGCGCAATAGGAGAACCTGGCATCATCGCGCAACGCCTCGCCTTCGGGCGTCTGGCTTTCGGTGCGAAAATGGCCGCCACAGGATTCGGTTCGGTGCAGCGCGTCGATGCACAGCAACTCGGCAAGTTCAAAGAAATCTGCGACCCGCCCGGCTTTCTCCAGCGATTGGTTGAGCTCTTCGCCGGTCCCGAGCACGCGGAGGCCTCGCCAGAACTCGTGGTGCAGTTTGGTAATTTCGCCGAGTGCGTGCCGGATGCTGGTTTCCGAGCGGGTCATACCGCAATCGTCCCAAACAATCCTGCCGAGCTGACGAAGGAAGGAATCCACGCTGCGCGTACCATTGATACCAAGCAACCTGGCAACGCGCTGGTCGACATCGGCCCGCACCGAATGAAAGGCCGGGTGGGAGGCATCCAACGCGGGGAGCGGGTTGGAGGCCAGGTAGCTGGGCACCGTCGCGGGAATAATGAAGTAGCCGTCGGCGAGCCCCTGCATCAAGGCGCTGGCACCCAGGCGATTGGCGCCGTGGTCCGAGAAATTCGCTTCGCCCGCCACGAACAGCCCGGGGACGTTCGACATCAGGTGGTAGTCGACCCACAGGCCGCCCATGGTGTAGTGCGGCGCGGGGTAGATGCGCATCGGCACCCGGTAGGCATCCTCGCCGGTGATCTTTTCGTAGATTTCGAACAGGTTGCCGTACTTTTCGCGGACCGCCTCCAGGCCCAGACGTTGGATCGCATCGCGAAAGTCGAGGTAGACGCCCTGCCCGGAAGGTCCCACGCCACGGCCCTCGTCGCAGATCTCCTTGGCAGCGCGCGATGCAATATCACGCGGCACCAAGTTGCCAAAACTCGGGTAGCGTCGCTCGAGGTAGTAGTCACGCTCTTCTTCGGGAATATCGTTGGGCGGGCGCCGGTCGTCCTTACTTTTCGGCACCCACACCCGGCCGTCGTTGCGCAGCGACTCCGACATCAGGGTGAGCTTGGACTGATGCTCGCTGGTCAGCGGTATGCAGGTCGGATGAATCTGCGTAAAGCAGGGATTCGCTAAGTATGCGCCACGACGATGGGCACGCCAGATGGCAGTGCAGTTCGATGCTTTGGCGTTGGTCGAGAGATTGAAGACGTTGGAATAACCGCCAGTCGCAAGCACCACCACATCGGCGGCGTGACACTCGATGGCGCCGGTCACCAGATTGCGGGTCACGATACCCCGCGCTTTGCCATCGACCACGACCAGATCGAGCATCTCGCTGCGGGCATGCATGTGCACGCTGCCGGCCGCGATCTGCTCCTCGAGGGCCTGGTAGGCACCGAGCAGAAGCTGCTGGCCGGTTTGTCCGCGGGCGTAGAAGGTGCGCGAGACCTGGACCCCGCCAAACGAGCGGGTGTCGAGCAACCCACCGTACTCACGCGCGAACGGTACGCCCTGCGCCACGCACTGATCGATGATGTTCACGCTCAGTTGCGCGAGGCGGTACACGTTCGCTTCGCGGGAACGGAAATCCCCGCCCTTGACCGTGTCGTAGAACAGGCGATAGATGCTGTCGCCGTCGTTGCGATAGTTCTTGGCGGCGTTG
>JAFAHS010000206.1 GCA_019237115.1 Deltaproteobacteria bacterium | reverse complement strand
AATTTTCGGAAATAATTACCCTCAGTCGATTGCCGCACGATGTCGTAGATGGCTGCATCGCTGTAGCTCGGGAACAGATAATCCGCCCTGCCAGCGGCGAGCTTCGCCAGCACCGCGCTGAAATCCTTGGTTCCTGGCTCGAACATTTCGAGCTGGGCCTCGATCCCCTTCTCCTTGAACAGCGGTGTGTAGATGTCCACCAGCACCTTGCCGCCCTGGTCGTTCTGGAACAGCATGGCGACCTTCTTGGCACCAGTTTCTTTAACTAGCCTGTCCACCATCAAATTGCCGAACCCCTTTGGGCCCGCATCCCAGTTCCAGGTACGCAGGAGGAAATCGTGCTCGGGCGTGCCGAGGAAGTCGTGGATGCGCGTCGCGCCGCCCATCAGTAGGAACTTGCCGTTGAACTGCTTGGCATAGGGGTCGATGGTGACGAACACATTAGATAGAAACGGCCCGAACACGAACTTGGCCCGGTCCGTCTCCAGCAGGCGCTTGAGCTGAATGCTGGCTTCCTTAGGATCGCCGCGTGTATCGGACGCGATCAATTCGACCGTGTAGGTCTTGTCGCCCACCTTGAAGCCGCCCGCCTTGTTGACCTGATCGACCGCAAGAGCCAAGCCCTGCGACGACATATAGCCATATATCGCATTCGCGCCGGTCTGCGCCTCGATCTGGCCGATTTTCACGGTGTTTTGGGCGGCGACTGGCGATGCAGCGAGCACCACGATGACTGACCAAATCAATCGCCTCATTATTGCATCCTCCCTGACGGTCATTAGCAATTCTGATTGTAGTTGTTGCTTTAAAACCCGAAGCTCAAAACTCCGACTTGCCGCAAATGTGTGCGAACTTCGGATTAGGGACACTAGCCGCGGACCGCGGCCGGCTCGTTGTAGCTCTTTACTCCGGTGCCACGATAGAGGATCTGGGCATTGCGCTCGGTGATCGTCTTATGCAGAGCGAGAAAATCGGGCTCCAGCTCTCGCGTGGGCCGCGGCTCCAGCTCGAAATGGTGGAAACGATCTTCGCCCCTCACTAATGTCGCATTGTCCTCGCCCACGGTCTGGCGAATGCGGGTTGGAATGTAGCGGATCGCAAAACCAATTCGCCTGTCGGCGGATGGATTTGGCGGCGAGCCGTGCACCAGACGAACGTGATGGAGCGACATTTCGCCGGGCCGCAGGGGCAAAGTGACCGCCTTTGCCGGATCGACTTCGACCTCAATCTCTTGCCCGCGTGTTAACAGGTTGTGCTTGTCAAACGTATCGCGATGCGGGATTTGGTCCAGGGTGTGAGTGCCGGGAATCACTTGCATTGCGCCATTGGATTCATTGCTCGGTGTCAGTGCGACCCAGGCGGTCACGACGTCCGGCTTGCTCAACCCCCAGTACGTCGAATCCTGATGCCATGACACGAACGCGGGGTTCTGGGCTTCCTTGATGAAGAAATTGGAGGTCCAGCACAGCAAATCTTGGCCGTAGAGGTCCTCGACGGCGTCCAAAATCTTTTCGTTGCGCACGAGGTCGGCGAGCCAGGGGAAGAGCAGATGGGCCTTGTGACGCAAATCGCCGCGGAGCGGACCTCCAGTCCGCCCTTCGAACTCCTCGAGACATTTGCGGACGTCCGCGGCCTCGGTTTCCGACATGACGCGGACGGGGGAAAGATAGCCTGCGTTTTGGAAGCGCTGGATGTCGTCGGACGACAGGAGCTTGGGCATCACACTCTCCTCCACTAGTTTCTGCTAATGGGGCCGCCGCTTGCCAATTGGCCCGGCTGACATGTTAGTCGAGAGGCGTTCCTGCCGCCAGTCCGCCTCCCTGTCCCTACCGCAAACTCAAAACGGCTATGGTGGCTGAGACGCCAAGTGAGGGATAATCGCCTTCGTCAATTGGTCGCATCGCTCGACTTCACGGTTATCGGCCCTGCCGTGAATGAGGCGGCGCGCCTCGAGGGATTGTGCAAAGATTTGGCGACGCCAATTCTGATTTCCAAGTCGTTCATGCAGGCCGCGCAGGGAGTGCGAGAACAATTGTTGTCGGTGGGTCGCGAGCTGTCCTACCCGAAAATCATATCCGCGCGTAGCGATATGCAATCCGAACAGAATTGGTGTGGCAATAATGGTTCATGATC
>JAFAHS010000185.1 GCA_019237115.1 Deltaproteobacteria bacterium | reverse complement strand
CCGAACTATCCGGAACGCGAGTTTCCGACACACGCTGCGGCCCTGGTTGACGCCGAACGCCGAGCCGCATTTGGCAGCGAGCGTTACTGGGTTACCAAGAGCCGACTTTACCTGAGCCACTATTTTCCAGCCGATGCAAAGGCGCGGTTCTCTTCGGCGTTCTTCGCCGGCAGCAGCTCAGAAGGCGCATCCGCTTGGCACTATGAGATCGAGCGCTTTCGTGAACGGATGCATGCTTTCGGCGACGCTTTATCTGGTGTCGCGCGGGTGAGACGGCTCAACTCCGCTGAGTTGTTCCATGATCTGCACATGTGTCTCACAGGACTGGAGCATCCGATCGCCCTGCCCATCGTCCCGGTCCATGTCGACGAGGTGTTGGCGGATCAGACTTTCTTCGGTGGGTTGTATCCGCGCGTTGGCCAGCTTCACATTCGACCGGTCGCGATCAATAGCTATCCAGCCGAGACCATTCCGCAACTCCTTTGGTTTGTCCTCAATGAGCGGGGTCGTATGCGCTTCACGCTACGCTGGATTCCGCTCGATGCGGTTACCAGCCAGCGGCACGGTAACCAGGTGCGCGGCCAGTGGGCGAGACGTCGGCAGGGGCTCCTTCAGATCATCCTTGCCGCAATGAACGTACCTCGTACTCGCGCCAACCGTTACGCCGACGAGATGGTTGCCGATGCCGAGGAAGCGATTGCACTCGCCGCAAGTGGAAGGCCCTTCGGCTTTCTTAGCGAATGGGCGCTCATCTATGACGAGGATGCCGGTAGAGCGGATCTGAAATCGCGAGAGCTGGTAAGGCGACTTCAGAATGCGGGTATCAGCGCGCGCGTTGAAGACGTGAATGCTGTCGAGGCTTTCAAAGGTTCACAGCCAGGCAACGGCTGGTCGGACGTTTCGCGCCCATTGATAAGCGCGATCAACTTCGCTCATCTCGCATTGGTAAGCGAACCGTGGCCCGGAACGCCGACCATCGACTCGCCATATTTCCCGTCGGGAACGCCTGCGCCGCTGGTCTGTTGCTCAGCGGGCCACGCGCCATTCTGGCTTCCGCCTCACTCCGGCGGCGGCCTTTTGCACATGTTGATCATCGGCCCGACCGGAGCAGGCAAGTCGGTGCTGTTGGCGCTGATGGCAATGGCCTGGACCGGACTTCGAAATGCGCGGACCAGGTGGATCGACCTGGACTACTCATCATTTGTCGCTGCGCACGCGCTTGGTGCCGACTATCGCGAGCTTGGGAATGAAGGCACGCGCGCGCTCTGTCTGCTCGAACACGCTGGCGCATCGGACGAGAATCAATTCCTCCTGACATTCTTCACCCGGCTGTTCGTGCGCTGGCAAACCGCGCTCAGTGCAGAGCAGCAGGAAGAACTGGCCCGCTCAATAGAGCTTGGTGCCAGCCAGGGACTTCCCCGCATACGTCTTCTCGCTGGTTTGGTCCAGGACCTCCTATTGCGTCGGATTCTAAATCAGTACTCGGAAGCGGGACCGTGGGGTCACATCTTCGACGGCGAACCCGGCGACAGGGGAGAAAATCGTGTCCGCGTGTACGAGACGCGTGGACTTACTGCGCTTGGCGAACGTGCTGCTGCACCGGCGCTCGAGTGGCTGCTGCATGAAATCGAACGCGAGTGCACGGGCGAACCGATGCTGATCATCGTCGATGAGGCATGGCGGATGCTGAACGACCCCGTTTCCAGCGAGTGGTTCTACGCGGCACTGCGCACCCTGCGCAAACGCAACGCAGGGATCGTGATGGCTACCCAGAGCATCACCGAGATCGCTTCATCGTCATATTGCAATCTGCTTTTGGAGAGCTGTCCGGCGAAGATCTTTCTCCCAAACCCCGAGGCCCGCGGTGATCAGGTAAGGGACTCGTATCTCAAACTCGGGCTGACACGCCGGCAAATTGAGATCATCGCACGGGCGACACCGCGCGCGCAGTACTATTACACCTCGCCGCTCGGGAGCCGGCTCTTTAATCTCGACATCGGTCCCATAGCGCTTGCGCTTTGCGGTTCCACTGGTCATCCCGACTTGCGGCGCGCTCGTGAGCTGCTCACTCACGGTGACGACTTCGCTCAGGCATGGCTTGCGGAACGAGGACTCGCGGATTGGGAAGAGCGAGTATGTCCGAAACCTCTAAGGCCAACTCCCATTCGATCCTTCCTTGACGGAATCGCGCTGAAGGAGCGGCAGCCATGAAGGGTTTCTTTTTCTGGCCCGCGCTGCGGCGCAGAATCGTCGGCTCGACGTTCGTTGGCAGCGTTTTGCTAATCGCCGCAGGACAGGCGCACGCGCAGTTCGGTGGCACTTGCGGTTGCCCGGTTATCGTCACTGATCCGCAGATGTACAGCCGGCAGGCCGAACAATTGATTCAGGAGACCCGCATCGCCGACCTCGCCGCGCAAAACACCACAACAGGCGATTCGGGACTCTGGCAATCACAGATCGGTTTTCTGAATGGACTTGGCAGCACTATGAGCCAGTCGAACGGGCTTTGTTACGCGTCGCCGAACGCTGCCCAACAGTTCAAAGCTGACTTTCCCGGTACTGCGCCTCCGCCGGTCAATGCCGCGCAGCACATGCAGCAGCTCGCCGCGCTGACTCTCGGCACGCTCGCGGGAGCGCTTGGAGTTGCGCAGCAGCAGGCGGCACACTTCCAGTACGAGGATCAGCAACTAGCCGCCCTGGAAGGCAGGAACGCCGGTGTTACCGGGCGACTCCAGGCGGTGCAAGTCACGAACGAGATTCTGCTCGCACAGGCCCAGCAGCTGCAGCTGCTGCGGCAATTGCTGATCACGCTCATCAACGCCGAGGCGGTCTATCAAGGCGCCCAACTGAACAGCGACGTTCAGGGCGTCATGCAGGCGAGTCAATTCCTCAATGCGGGAGGGGATATACCGTGAAGAAGAGCTTCACGATCGCACTTGCGGCGCTGGCGTTCGCTGCGTGCAAACCGCGCGCCGGTGAGGCGCCAGCAATGAATCAGAATGCCATTAAGGCTCTGGGCGGCACAGTACCGACGAAACAATTCGACCGGAATTTTTGGCAACGCGAACACGATACGAATTCGTCCACATGGCAAGAAGCCAAGCGCTTATGTGGTCAGACCGTGCTTGCCGACTATCCGAACTGTGTACCGGTTACGGACATTCTACGGGCCGACCAGACGAAAAAGGCTCAAATAGCGAAAACCTTGGACGTTCTCAGACAAGAAATGTTTGGGCGCGGTTATGAATATGACGCAGTGCGAAAGGCGTGGCTGCCGTTTCGAGAGATGTACGTCAAAGGTTGTGTCTATTCCCCCGCATTTTCGAATGACCCAACGGAAATCGGATCTACCTGGAAGTGTCCATCCGGCACCACAGTTCCGACAGGAATCTCGGACGAGAAGTTTGGCGAGGAGCAAAGCGATGTCACCCGGTGAGTTCGGGGTATTTCAGCAGGTGCTCGTTCAGTTCCAGACGGTGACCGCGACATGGCTGGGCGGTCTGTACAGCATAGGAACTAATCTCTTCTACATGCTCGCGACGATCGAGCTCATTCTGGTCGGAATAACCGGCATCCTGCGGCGTGACTTTGATCAGCTTGTGATCGATATCGTGCGTACGGTCGCCGGCATTATGGCGATGTTCACACTTTTCAAGTACGGACCGGACTTTTTCCAAAACGGAGTGATCCTGAGCTTCACTGGCTGGGCCTCAGTCGTTGGCCACGTGCCGGCCAGTGCCATGACCCCTGGCGGTGTTATGACACAGGGCTTTCAGCTCGCGCTCATCCTGCTTCAGGCGATCGCGTCGGGATGGACGGTTTTCCATCCGAGCGCGACTCTCAACGCAATCCTCTTGCTCTTCTCCGCGCTCATCATTCTGGTCTGCTTTGCCGTCATCGCATGCATTCTGCTCGAGACGCTGGTCGAGGGATATGTCGCCTGCGTAGCTGGTACGGCGTTGGTGGCCACTTCCGGAACGCGATTCACCTGGCGTTTCGGGGAGGGCTATTTCGGTTGGGCGCTCGGCGTCGCCGTTCGGATTTTCTTTCTCTACCTGATGGTCGGAGTGGGAAATCAATTGGCGCAAGGCTGGGCAGACGCAAACAAGACCCACGCTACCGAGCTGATGACCAACTGGTACTACGGCATCGAGGCGGCCGTCGAAGCTTTCCTTCTCGCAGTCATCACGGCCCGTATTCCGACCAAGGCAGCTCAAATCGTCGATCACACCGTCAGCTCGACACTCGGCGACATCATTCTCGGGACCACGCTAGCCGGCGCAATCCGCGACGGCGTCAAAGCCATCCCAAGGGCGCTTGAGGTAGGTGGCAAACTCGGCGGCCAGGCCTTCAATGGCGTCATCAATCTTGCCGACGAGGGCGCGACACGCGCGATGCGGCTGTGGGACAAACAGCGCGAAGAACAACTTAAGCCGCCAGCCCCTCCTACTACGGAAGACCTGAACAAACGCACCGCACCCTTTGGATCGGGATCGCAAACACAAGCGTTCAACAACGACTGGCCCAAAACCGGTGGCCTCAGCCAACCCGGGACCTCGCCACTTGTTAGCAAGGCGCCGGGAACGAGCCGCCTCAACGGCAACGGTAAGGGAACCAGGAAGCTTTGAGCGTCGGGATGGATGGGCAGCTTATGACAACGTTCAACGCCAAACTGGACAGTCCATACGTTGCCGCCTCGGCTGCGCTGCGCTCCGAATATGAGCGGCTAGCGCAGAGCAACCGGATGATGCGCCACAGCTTAATCGCGACGACGGTTGCGCTGGCTCTTTCGTCCGCTCTCAGCCTCTACCTGGCTCAAAAGCCCCGCGCAGTTCCCTATGTGATTGAGCTGGACAAGGCAGGCGAGGTCACCGGCCTGTTACAGCCATTGGCCGCCAACCATTCCGAAAACGAAGCGGTGATAAGGTTCGAGCTCGCGCGGTTCATTACGGATGCCCGCAGCGTGCTGGGCGACGGTACTGCAGAGAAGGCGGGACTCCATCGAGTCTACGACATGGCGCGGGGAGAGGCGGCGACCGTACTTCCCAGCTGGTACCGCAACCATTCTCCTTTCGAGCTCGCCAGCAAGGAAACGATCCACGCCGGGGTCGATTCGGTATTGCGAGCGCCAAGCGGCGCATACGAGGTCCGCTGGACAGAAACGACACGGAATCTCAACGGTGACGTGCTGTCGACCGCCCACTGGCGCGCTTTGCTCGCTGTGCAGCTCGCGACGCCGGATCCCCATTACATGCTGAGCAATCCGATCGGCCTTTATGTGACTCAGATCGACTGGAGCGAGGAGCAAGGCTCATGAAACACACCAACATCTTTCAAAGGTTCGCAATCACCTTTTTGGCGGTACTCTCGGGATGCGCAACACAGCAGGCAGCTCCGCGACCCGAATTGGTGCCAGCTGAATTGCTGGAACCGGAGCCGCCGCCACCGCCGCCGGAGAGCGTACTCGAGAAGCAGCCGGCGGACGTTAGAGCGGCTATCGGAACCTATCAGCGGAGCGGCGAGCCCCTCATCCTTCACGACGGCATCACGACGAGATTTCCGTACGAGTCAGATACCGAGTTCCTTGTCCTATGCGAACCATTGCGGGTCACAGAAATTCTGCTCGCGCCTGGAGAGAGCGCTGACGATGCCGCCGCCGGCGATACCGAGCGGTGGCTGATCCAGGCGGTAGATGGGCGTGTGCTGGTCAAGCCCAAGGCGGCGAACATCACGACCAACCTCATCGTCCTCACTGCCCGGCATGCCTATCACCTGACGCTCAAGTCGGGCGGGAAATACATGCCTCGCGTCGCCTTCTACTATCCAAAGGAGATCATCGCTACCGAAGCGACCCGCAAGAGCGCGCTTGAGCATCGAGCACGTGAGGCCTCGACGCCCGCCCCGGTAGCAAAGCTCAACTTCGACTACACGATTTCCGGCCCCAACGTTCCTTGGAAGCCGGTGCAGACCTTCGACGATGGCGAGCGCGTATACATCGAGATGCCCCAGACCTTAATGGCCTCCGATGCTCCCGCGCTGATTGTCAACGCGAACGGCGCCGACACCTTGGTCAACTACCAGGTCAAAGGCCGCTACTACATAGTCGACCGACTCTTCAAACAAGCGGTGCTGGTTTCGGGCACCGGCAAGGACCAGCAGCAGATTACGATTGCACGGACGTGAGCCTGAGCCATGGATCAACCGCAACAACAAATCACCAAGCCGGAAAACCTCGTGCGCAGACTGAAGCCCTGGTGGGGCCTTACGATCGCGGGATTGCTTGGGGTCGGGACGATCGCCGGTGTACTCGCAATCCACTACTCGGGACAGGTCACCCAGGCAAAGAAAAATGTCAGCTATCAGAAAGCCGACGACAGCTGGATCGACCGTG
>JAFAHS010000150.1 GCA_019237115.1 Deltaproteobacteria bacterium | reverse complement strand
CACTGGACCGAGCTTGAACGTACAGACCGCCTGTTCATCCTCGCTGGTAGCATTGCATCAGGCGTGCCGGAGCATTGCGAGTGGGGAATGCCGGATGGCCTTGGTAGGCGCGGCCAGCGTACGGATACCGCACAAGACCGGGTACCTGTACAAAAAAGGGGATATTCTCTCACCCGACGGGCACTGCCGCGCATTCGATGCCAAAGCTGAGGGCACAGTTTTCGGGAGCGGTGTCGCTGCAGTCCTTCTCAAGGATCTGGCGGACGCCAATGCCGACCGAGATCAGGTCTATGCCGTTATCAAGGGAACGGCAATCAACAACGACGGCGCCCAGAAGGTAAGCTATACCGCATCAAGCGTTCCGGCGCAGTCAATGGCGATGGTGGAGGCGCTGGCGCTGTCCGGCATTCAACCCGACACTATCGGCTACGTCGAGTGCCACGGGACCGGCACCGCAGTCGGGGATCCACTAGAGGTGCAGGCGCTTAACCGTGCCTTCCGCAACTTCACCAACTGCGCAGGTTTCTGCGCTATTGGTTCGGTTAAGACCAATGTCGGTCATCTGGAACAGACTGCCGGGTTGGCAGGTTTGATCAAGGTCGCCCTCGCGATTCGCCACTCGCGGATCCCGCCGAGCCTGAACTACGAGTCTCCCAATCCGAAGATCCCTTTCAGCGGGAGCCCCTTTTTCGTGAACACGAAGCTTTCTGCCTGGGAAGGGGTTAACGGCCAGCGCCGGGCAGGGGTGAATGCCCTGGGTCTGGGCGGAACGAATGCATTTGCCGTGCTCGAAGCCGCTCCAGATGAGGTTCCCCCGGAGGCTACCGGCAATGAGCTGCCGGTGCAAATACTCCCCCTATCCGCGAAGGACGACGCTGCGCTCATAGAACTCGCCTCCCGGATGAAGGACTGCGTGGCTGCTGACTCCGAGCTCGACCTGGCTGACCTTTGTTTCACTGCCGCTGCCAGCCGGTCCCAGATGCCGGCCCGTCTGGCTATCGGAGCCAGGACCCGGGAAGAGATGGTGGAACGCCTCGAGCTGGCGGCACAGGATGCGAACGGTCCAGGTTTCGCCCGTGGAAGCAGGCCCGGTCAGCTTGCATTCCTGTTCACAGGACAAGGTTCGCAATATTTCGGCATGTCGTCTAAGCTCTATCGATGTTTTCCACAGTTCCGCCGAACCCTCGATCGTTGCGACGAACTGTTCCGGCCATACCTTGAACGCCGGCTGGTCGATGTAATTTTCGCTGAGGACAGCGGCCGCGATCGGCTAAATGAGACGGGCTACTCACAACCTGCCCTGTTTGCGGTGGAGTATGCACTGGCAGAACTCTGGCGGTCCCTCGGGATAACCCCGGACGCCGTGATGGGGCACAGCGTCGGTGAATTTGTCGCCGCGTGCATTGCCGGCGTAATGGGTCTGGAAGACGCCATCAAGCTGATCGCGGCCCGGGCGAGACTGATGCAAGCATTACCCTCCAGCGGTTCCATGGCATCGGTCCGTGCCGGCGAGGAGAGGATTGTGCAACTAATGGGGGACCACTGTGAGCAACCGCTTTCAATCGCCGCTGTGAACGCACCCCAATCGGTCGTTGTCTCGGGCGAAGGCGCAGCCGTGCGAGCATTTGTTAAGGCGCTTGAGGCCGAGAAGATCGCCGCCCGGCTACTTACCGTGTCCCACGGGTTTCACTCCGCGCTGATAGAACCGGTTCTAGACGAACTGGAACTGGTCGCCCAAGAGGTAGAGTTCAAGGGACCGGCGCTGCCAATGGTGGCGAACCTGACCGGGCTCCTGCTGGAGTGTCCGCCCACGGGTCTGTACTGGAAGCAACACGCGCGCAGGACGGTACAGTTTGCGAAAGGGATGGAGACCCTCGCGAAACTCGGTTGCACGACGTTTCTGGAAATTGGACCTGGGAACACACTATTGGGTCTGGGCCGCCAATCACTGCCCTGGGTCAAAGGGATCTGGGTCGCTTCGCTAAGCGAGCCCGATCACGAGGTCGAGGGGTTCTTCGATAGCTTGGGGCGTCTTTTTGTTGCGGGCCGCACCATTAATTGGAAGGCGATAAGTACCCCGAACGGCGTGCGACGAGTTTCGCTTCCGACTTATCCCTTTCGACGCCAATCCTATTTGCTCGAAAATAACGCTCCGGAGGTGCAGTCACGAGCCAAGTTCAGGCAGGATTTCCACCCCCTGCTCGGGAACCGGCTGCGCTCGGCCTTGAAAGAGGTACAGTTTGAGGCGACCTGGGGGCTCGCCGAGATCCCGTTCCTTCACGACCACAGGGTATACAGTCTGCCGGTCCTTCCGACCACTGCCGGATTGGAAGTCGCGATCTCCGGGGGGATCTCACTCCTTGCGTCTCGCGAGGTTGAGCTGAAGAACTTCGTATACCGCGAGGCTCTTCTTCTCCCCGAGGAAGGCTCCCGGATTGTGCATTCAATTTTCACGCCGGAGCGAGAGGGAACGTTCCTGTTTCAAATCCTTAGCACTGACGCGAGCGATCACAGCTCTTGGTCCTCGCACATCAGCGGCACCCTCGCAACTAGGGCGCCCAGCGAGGAGCCGGACAATTTCCCCAGCATTCAGGACCTCATGGCCCGTCACTCCGTAGAAATTCCCGTAGATCGTTACTATCACGCTCTGGGCCAACTCGGGTTGAATTATGGGCCAATATTCCGCAGCATCCAGGTTTTGTGGCGCGGCGAACACGAAGCTCTTAGCCGGGTCCGAATTCCCGATTCGCTTGCGATCGAAGGGTTCGAGCTACACCCGGCTTTCCTGGATGCTTGCTTGCATATCTATCCGGCCTTGGTGGAGGACTATGGCGACTTTACAACGTTGCCTGAAGAGAGAAAGAGAACCTTCTTACCCATCAGTCTTGAGCGGGTGCGGTTTCTAAACCGGGGTCTGAGGGAGGCGTGGGTCCACGCAGTTCGACGCCGGGTTTCAGAGGTAGATCCGGACACGATGACTATCGATGTCCGTATTCTCGATAATCGAGGATGCGCAGCGGCAATCCTCGACGGCTTTTCGCTGAAGCGACTCGCGCCCGAGAATCTGAGCGCCGGGGGACGCGACGCCATAGAGAATTGGCTCTACCAGACGAGTTGGGTACTGCGTCCGCCTCTTGCCCCTGCCACTTCGAGCAACAATTCGCCGTCACGATGGCTCATATTTGCCGACAACCAGGGAGTTGCAGCGGAGCTGGCTGGCCGGCTCGAAGGTCTCGCTCAACAATACCAGTCGGTCTACCAGGACCAGTCGCAGGATGAATACGCTCTGGAGAGGTTGATTGACGATCTTGTCAACGACGCGCTCGTAACCGGCCACGATTGCCGGGGGGTTGTTTACCTTTGGGGCTTGGACTCTAAGCGAATCTCCGATCTGACACCAGAATCGCTGGCTCGGTTCGAACATCTGGTTGTCGGTGGCGCGTTGGCGCTGGTCCGTGCTATGTCCCGAGCCGCGCAGCACTCCCCCAGGATGCCTCGGCTCTGGTTTGTCACGCGGAACTCACAATTGGCGAGTTCAGATTCGCCACCCGTCGAACCCATTTG
>JAFAHS010000137.1 GCA_019237115.1 Deltaproteobacteria bacterium | reverse complement strand
CCGATGTACAAATGCAGGAACCCGCGAATCTTACTCGCGCCGTATAATTCGGCGCATTTTTCTTCGAAGCGGCGGATGCGGAGCATGTCGCGCAACAAGCCGAGCGCGTGCTCAACATCGATACTTGGTGTCGCGGTCGGGGGTCGGAGCGCCATGTTAACTCTCGAGCGTCGACGTGTCCCCTCGGGCAAGCCCAGTTCGCGAGCCTTGAGCAATCGACGCATAATCTTTCCACTGCGGGTTTTGGGAACGCTGGCGACGAACTCGATCTCTTTGGGCGCCACCGCTGCCCCCAACCGCTTGCGCGCGAAACCGAGCAGCTCGCTGCGCAACTCCTCGCGTTGTGCGAAGGCGGGTTTGAGCGCGACGAATGCCTTGACGACTTCCCCGGCCATTGGATCGGGTTTGCCGATCACCCCGGCTTCTGCGACCGCGGGATGTTCCAGCAAGGTGCTTTCGACTTCAAACGGGCCGATTAGATGTCCTGACGACTTGATCACATCGTCTGCGCGCCCGACGAACCAGAAGTAGCCGTCAGCGTCACGCCTGGCGAGGTCGCCGCTGAGGTACCATCCTTTCCCGAAGCATTTGCGGTAGCGCTCCGGTTCATTCAGGTAGCCGCGGAACATCGAGGGCCACCCCGGCCGCAGCGCCAGCTCGCCTTCGACTCCAGACTCGTGAATTTCCTCGATGCCGCCATCCTTGCTGCGCCGCACGAGACCCGCCTCGATTCCGGGCAGCGGACGGCCCATCGAGCCCGGACGAACATCCATTGCGGCATAGTTCGAAATCATGATGCCGCCGGTCTCGGTCTGCCACCAGTTATCGTGAATGGGTAGCCCGAACGCTTCCTGCCCCCATACCACCGCTTCAGGGTTGAGTGGTTCGCCAACGCTGGCCATGAGACGGAGTTGATGAAAATTGTACTTGCGAGCTATCTCGGTGCCGATCTTCATCATCATGCGCACCGCGGTCGGCGCGGTGTACCAGATGGTCACGCGTTGATCTTGGATCAGCGAATACCAGCGCTCGGCGTCGAACTCGGCCTCGTCGATTATGCTGGTAATACCGTTGGTGAGCGGCGCGACGATTCCGTAGGAGGTCCCGGTGACCCATCCGGGATCGGCGGTGCACCAGAATATGTCGCCGGGGTGAAAGTCGAGTGCGAACTGGGCGGTCTTGTGATGCGCCACTACGGCCTGATGCACGTGCATCGCGCCCTTGGGCGTGCCGGTGGTGCCGCTCGTGAAATGAAGCAGCGCCAGATCCTCCGGTGAGGTCGCAGCGATCGCAAAGTCGTCGCTCGCCTCGTCCATTAGCTGGTGGAAGTCGAGAGTACCGGGGTTCGCGCGAATCTCTTCCGAAGGTCCAACCAACAACACATGCTTGAGTCCCGGCAACGAGGCACGAAGCGCGGCAACTTTGCGCTTGTAGAGCATGGTGTCGTAACGAGAACCCGTCCATCGCCCATGCGCAGCCGCTGGTGAATGGGTTCTGGGCCGAAGGCCGAGAACAACGGACAGAACACATTGCCGTTTTTCAAGGTTCCGAGCGCGCTGATGTAAAGCTCAGGAATTCTTCCCGCCAGCAGGAACACGCGTTCACCTCTAGCGAGGCCGAGGCGCTGCAAAACGTTGGCGAACCGATTGGTAAGCGACCGTAGGTCGGCGTATGAGAAGTCGAGCGACTCGCCACGCTTGCTCACCCATCGCAGGGCAAGGTGGTCGCGAAGCGGGCCGTTGGCGTGTCGATCGACAGCCTCATGCGCAATGTTGAGTCCGCGCCCTCCGGGCAGCCCTTCGAGTTCGCGCTCTGCCGCATCCCAGGAAAAGTCCGCCCGGACTTTTTCATAGTCCACGAGATTCGGAGGAATCGCCCAGCCGCGCTTCGGTTTTTCGATGGTCTGGTAGATCATCGTGCTTCAGACCGTGAGAAACGCGTTACGGGACCGGATGAGAAAGTGCTTTGAGCGTCTCTCGTGAGTTTGGTAAACGTCTCGATCACACGCAGAAAAACGGGTTTCGTTGATCGACTACTCTTCGGCAACCGACCCTGGTCTTACCTGCCCTGCTCAAGCTCCTTTCCACGCTTCGCCATCAGTGCCCCCATCTCTTGCGTCATTTTTCCCTGGATCTGCAGCATTTGGCCGCGCCTTTTGGTATCGAGTTCCCACATCATCGCCGGACAGACATCGTCATTCCGCTCATCATGCCGGGGCCGCCCATCATACCTCCGGTCATCATTCCGCCGGCGACATTCCGCGAGGCGAGCCTTGGGCTACCTGCCGGGCAGCGGCAGCCTTGGGTCGCGGCTCATCGGCAACCACACTGGTGGCGACCCACAACGATGCGAGCAGGAGAGAGACAACTACCAACCAGAGTGAGGTTGGTCTTTTCATCTTCATCACTTAGCTATGTTTGGATTGCGCGATCTGCCTTGGGTGGACCGTAAGCACCGGGATCGGCGATTCTCGGACCACCCTCTCCGTGGTGCTTCCTAGCAAAGCTCGGTTGAGTCCGGTGTGACCGTGTGTCGCCATCACGATCAAGTCTGCTTCGAAATCCTCGGCGGCCCTGATGATGGCCGCGGGCGGCTCACCTTGAACCACCAGCGTCTCGCAGCGGCGGTCTCCGAAGTACCGATTGGCAATTTGCCGCAGCCGGTCGTTTACGGCTTTTTCCCAACCGGGAACTGGCTCCAGAGGTTTTGGCAAAGGAGGAGTGACGACGTGCACAATGCACACCTCAGCCCCGTCGCGCGCGGCGAGACGCTGGGCCAGCTCGAGTGCAGTCGCGGACTTTGTCTCAAGCTCTATCGGACACAGAATCTTTTGGAAGAATTGATCCACGACAAATACAGCATGAGTCGTGCCACGCCCCTGCATCCATGAAATTTGAGTCCGATGACACCAACGGAGGCACCATCCCCGGCTACAGAGATGGCGCGAGCGAAAACCCCGCTTTCAACGGAGATGGAGTGATTTGAGGGGACGCGAATTCAACACCTCCGCCGGTTCCAGCCGACCACGCGGCGCTTGATTGCTTCCGTACTCCAAAAGGTCGAATTCGCGAACAGAATGAGAATCGCTCGAGTTCACCAGCTTTAGGTTCGCGCGCTTGGCAGCCAGCAGGCGGTGTCAGTGAGATCGAGGCGATCCGGCTGCGAGTTGACGTCCATGACCCATTCGCCTTCGTGCGCGACATGCAGAACTTCGCCGAGATCCCCTCCGTGCGACTGCCACGCAAATTGTAATGAAGCGATGCCGCCACCCAATCGAGTTCCGCAAGCGCGTCGTCCGGCAAATCCCAGGGCGCTATCGTCGAGAATGTCGACTTCGATTCCCTTGAGCAGCGTGTTGCCTCTGCGCCGTCGGGCGATCCGATCTATCTGGATCCGCTGCTCGCGCAGGCGTGCTGGGGCAAAAAGCATACGCCATAGCGACCCGGCGCGGGTGATCGGTGATCGCGAGATACCCCTGGCCCAACTCACGTGCTCACCATCTCCTCGATCGATGCGCGACCGTCGGTGTAGGCGGAATGACCGTGGGGGTCGCTGCGCAGATCCCTGCGGGTGATGAGTTTCGGTGGATTGCTCGCCGCAGCAGCTTCAATCTGACCGCGATCTTCCCGCGGTTCGGGAGCGATCCGCGGCAGTGACAACGCCTCGTAGAGTTCCTCTTCGGTTTGACCCGCGATCATCATCTGGTCGCGGAACAACCCGAGCACCAGTTCCGAACCTCGCGAATCCGCTACGACAAGGCAGCGCGGGTCGCGGGGTCGGCCTCAGCCGTTTCCTGGCCGATCCATGAGGAGAGCCTGCGCGGATGACTCCATCGGATACACCGCTAGTCTCCGATTGGAACCACGCCTCTCTCCGCCTCCCTCGGTTAGCATCAAGTCACGAAGAAGCTATTGGCCTTCATTTGGCACGCTCGCTGCTGTAGCAACCGGGGAGGAACACCATGCAGCG
>JAFAHS010000049.1 GCA_019237115.1 Deltaproteobacteria bacterium | reverse complement strand
TGCGATATACGGGTGGCCGCCGAACATTCCCAGTTTGGCCTCGGCGAAGTTCGACTCGGCTGGCTCCCCGGCGGGGGCGGCACTCAGCGCCTGCCGCGACTTATTCCGCTTGGCCGGGCGCTGGAGATGCTCTACACGGGCAAGCGCATCAATGCGCAGGAAGCGCTCAAGCTCGGCCTGGTTGACTACGTGGTGCCGATGCCGGAGCTAATGAGCAAGTGCGAGGAAATCGCCGCAGAAATCAGCAAGAGCGCGCCGCTTGCGATCCAGAAGATCAAAGAAGTCGCGCTGCGCGGGCTCGATCTCCCGCTCGCAGGCGGTCTGCGCCTGGAGCGTGATGCGTACGAGTGGTTGACGAAAACCCACGACGCAACCGAGGGCGCAAGAGCCTTCGCGGAAAAACGCGCCCCGGTCTGGCAAGGTAAATAGTAGCGGGCGAACAAGTAACCGTTGGCAGGGGGCCAGGTTTCTGTGAAGTCGACTCGCAAACCGTCAAAAACCGCAGACTCGGTTCGAGGAACAAGCCAACCCAAGGAGACTGACGTGGCGTTTGATCAGGAGAGCCAGAAGAATCCCCGGGCGCAACGGCCGCAGACGCCGGCCGACTCCCGTCGCGGCCGCTCATTACGCATCGCCCAACTGGCCTCGCTCTATGAACGCATCCCGCCTAACTTTTACGGCGGTACCGAGCGCGTCGTCTCATACCTGACTGAGGAATTGGTCCGCCGCGGTCACGAGGTGACCTTGTTTGCGTCCGGCGACTCGATTACCTCGGCGCGCCTGGTATCGGGTTTTCCGCGCTCCCTGCGGCTGGCCGGTTTGTCGTCTTCCGGGGTCGGCCCTGGGCTTCACATGCCGATGCTCGCCGACGTGTACGGCAGCGCCGACCGCTTCGACATCATCCACTCCCACATCGATTACTGGTGCTTTCCGTTCGCCCGGCTTTGCCCGACCCCGACCATCATTACGATGCATGGCCGGCTTGATGTCGAGCCGCTCAAGCCTATCTACGAGCGCTTTCCCGAGATGCCGCTGGTTTCGATCAGTGATTCGCAACGCCGCCCCATGCCATCGGCGAACTGGGTAGGTACCGCATATCATGGACTCCCGCTCGACTTTCTCAAGTTCAATCCGGGTCCCGGCAAGTATCTCGCGTTCCTCGGAAGAATCTGTCCTGAAAAGCGCGTGGACCTGGCCATCGAGGTGGCCCTCAAGGCCGGTATTCCTCTGAAGATCGCGGCCAAGGTCGACCCGGTCGACGTGGAATATTTCGAAACCCTCATCAAGCCACGCCTCAGTCCTCCGGATGTCGAGCACATCGGCGAGATCAGCGAGCACGAAAAAAGCGAGTTCCTCGGTAACTCGTTGGCGCAATTGTTCGCCATCGACTGGCCGGAACCCTTCGGGCTCGCGATGATCGAGTCATTCGCGTGTGGGGCGCCGGTCATCAGCCGCCCGTGCGGGTCGGTTCCCGAGATCGTGACCGAGGGCAAGACCGGATTCATCGCGTCGACCGTGGATGAACTGGTCGCAGCCGTGAAGCGCATCGGCGAGATTTCACGGGCCGACTGCCGCGCCGAATTCGAAGCTCGCTTTACCGTCGCCCATATGGCGCAACGCTACGAAGCACTGTACGCGCAGATAATCGAGGCCCGAGCAAAAGCCCTTTGAGAGACCGGCAGTACGAGTCCCCCGCGCATCCACTAAGTTGCGCCGTATCCTCGACCCCGAATATGCTTGGGGAACTCTCGGGGATTTTCGATGTTCGAAGATGAAACCGTCGATGTCGGCTGCCCCAGGTGCGGGCATCTGAACACGATCCAAGTCCGCGAGTTCGAGGTAGGCGCCGAAGCGCACTTCGTCTGTGAGGGGTGCAAGACCGGTGTCAAGGTGGAAGGACGCGAGTTTCACGAGCGTCTCGCGCGGCTGCGCCAGGAAGTGGAAGACCTCGAGCGCGAAGCGGCGCGCGAGCCCAGGGGAAAGCCCCGGCGCCCACGCAAGGGCGACTTCCAGATTTGAGTTCACTCACCATGGCCATCGAAGCGATCCTGTGGGACTTCGGCGGTGTCTTCACCAGCTCGCCGTTCGAGGCTTTCAATCGCTATGAAGCGCGCCGTGGCCTGCCCAAGGACTTCATTCGCAAGGTCAATTCCACCAACCACGAATCCAACGCGTGGGCGCTTTTCGAATGTTCCAGAATTGACGCGCGGCAGTTCGACCTCAAGTTCCTCGAGGAGTCCACTGCGCTCGGGCATGCAGTGCGGGGCGCGGACCTCCTGCCGCTCTTATCCGGCGAGCTTCGTCCACGAATGGTGGCGGCGTTGCGGGCTTGCAAACAACGCTTCAAGCTGGGCTGCATCACCAACAACGTGATCCACCCCGATGGACCCGCAATTGCGGCGAAATACCCGGACGCCGCGGCGCGCGTCGCCGAAGTAATGCAGCTCTTCGATGCGATCATCGAAAGCTCCAGAACCGGCCTCCGCAAGCCCAATCCCAAGGTCTACCTGATGATGTGTGAGCGGTTGGGCGTGTCCCCGCGAGCCTGCGTCTACCTCGACGATTTGGGCATAAATTGCAAACCCGCGGCGCAACTGGGCATGGCTGCGATTAAAGTGGTGACCGAGGATCAAACCCTGGCCGAATTGGCGCGTGTCACCGGAGTCGCTTTCTAGCTCGCATCGATACCATGGGACCCTCGGACTGGATCTTTGGCCGGTTTCTCGAGTGGAGCATGAGTTCCAGGACGATCAGCCGCCAGCGGCCGCCCGCCCTAAAGGATGCACGGGGCAAGGTGCTGGAAATCGGCTTTGGCACCGGCCTCAATTTGCCCTGCTATCCAACCGCGGTGACGCAGCTTGTGGTGGTCGATCCGGAAGACCTGATGCCGAAGCGAGTCGCGGCGCGTATCTCGGCCGCGCCATTTCCCGTGACACGCGTAACCCTGAGCGCCGAACGGCTGCCGCTTGAAGACGACGCTTTCGACTGCGTGGTCAGTACCTTCACCTTGTGTACGATTCCCGATGCATCGGCGGCATTGCACGAGGTGCGGCGGGTGTTGAAACGCGACGGAAGGTTTCTGTTCCTGGAACATGGGCTCAGTGAAGAACCTTCGGTCGCCAAGTGGCAGCGCCGTTTGAATCCGATCCAGCGCAGGATCGGTCGTGGATGCACTCTCGACCGGCGCATCGATTCACTAATCTCCGATGCCGGCCTGCAGATAACCCGGCTCGACCGCTTCCTGATTCCCGGGATGCCGCGGACGCACGCGACGATGTACCGTGGCATCGCGGCCGCGCGGAAGTGACGTCCAAAGCCCTACTTCGTATGAGCAAACGTCTAGTGCTCCCGGAGAGGAAGATCGACGTTTCGGCTGCTGGATTCAGCTTCGCCGACCAGCCAAAGGTCGGGGTCCGAGATATTTCCCCGGCTCCGGTGCGAGCGCCGTCAATTTGATTACCGCGGCGGCGAGATCCTTGAGATCTTGCTGGGCGCCCTCCACCAGTTCGCCTGCGACGAAATCCGCCGATACCAGGTAGACGCTGGTCGGAACCACGATCGCGCCGAACCACGCGAGAATATCGCGCAGATGCCAATCGGCACCGAGAAAATGATGGTGCGTGGCTCCCATCGCGATGATTCCAACCGGCTTTGCCGCTAACGCCTCGAGCGGCAGATGGTCGAGGAGATTTTTCAGTGCGCCAGTAATCGATCCCCTGTATACCGGACTGGCGACTATTACTCCGTCGGCACGCCGCACGCTCTCGACCAGCCCGGCGGTGTCGTCGCCGTACTGCTCGGGCGGGCGGCCATCCGCGAAAGCTATCCGTTGGTCCGCAAGATTTACCAGTTGAACATCGAGACCCTGTTGCGATCTCTGCACGCTGTCGAGCAGCCACCGCGTTGCGCTCAGCAGTCGCCCCGGCGGCGTAACGCTCCCCACAATCGCCTGAAGTTTGATCGGCATTTGTGCTATCCGGCTGCCTCGCGCGACGCGGGTCCTTCGCGCCGGGCGGCTTCGCGGCGCACCAGTGGGATCAGGTGGCGTCCGTAGTCGATCGCATCTTCGAGCGGATCGAATCCGCGGATAAGGAAAGTCGTAACGCCAAGGTCGTAGTACGCCATCAACGATTCCGCGACTTGCTCTGGCGTTCCGACCAGCGCCGTGGTGTTGCCGCGCGCGCCGGTCGCGGCTGCAACCTCGGTCCACAGGCGCTGGTCGAGCACCTTCCCCTGCGCTGCCGCAGCCAGCAGTCTTTGCGATCCCACCGCCTGCGGCTCTTTGCGGGGGGTGGCCGCCGCGCCGCCGCGGATCTGATGAATCCTCTCGATGATTGCACGTGCGCGATCCCATGCGGCCGCTTCCGTCGGCGCCAGAATGGGCCTGGTCGAAAGACTGAACCTCACTGTGCGCCCATGCCGCGCCGCAGAGGCCTTGACCATCGCGATGGTTCGAGCAGCCTCTTCCAACGGTTCGCCCCACAAGGCATACACGTCGGCGTGCTTGCCTGCTATGGCGATCGCCGCTCCCGATGAGCCTCCGAAATAGATCGGTGGATACGGTTTTTGCAGCGGTTTCACCTCGGGTGACGAGCGGCGGAAGCTGTAGTACTTGCCTTCGTGGTCAACCGGCTGGTCGGCCGTCCAGATGCGGCGCAAAATTTCGACGTATTCGTCGGTACGCGCGTAACGCTCGTCGTGTGGCAGCAGGTCGCCGTCCTTGGCCTGGTCGTTGTCGTCGCCGCCCGAGATGATATGAACGGCCAGGCGCCCGCCGCTGAAGTGATCGAGAGTCGCCAGCTTGCGAGCGGCGAGCGTCGGTGCAACGAACCCGGGCCGATGTGCGAGCATGAGCCGCAGCCGCTTTGTGACGAATGCGGCGTAGGCGGCCACCACGAATCCGTCCGCGCCGTTGGAGAAGTATCCGATCAGAATACGATCGAACCCCGACTGTTCGTGCGCCTGCGCGAAACGGCGCACGTAGTCGACATCGATCACCGGTCCGCGCGGGGGATGAATTTCCGACGCGGCCTGTGTTCCGATCATCCCGATGAATTCGACGCCCATTGAAGTCATTCCGCGCATGCGCCAAAGCCAGCCGCACGCCTTCGAGCAACATAGTACGCTTCGACCAACCCGGGTAGCCGACGCGTCGGCGCCAGGCGGGCCCTCCTCCTGGCCAACGTGAAAAACCGGCGATCGACCACGTGGTTTGATTCGCGGGCGCCACGCCATGCCTCCGGCGAGCTGTCGCTGGTAACCGGCAACCCTCGCTTTCCTGACCCTGAATGTCTTGGTGCTTGGTGGTTAAGGATTTCGTCGACTTACGGCCCGTACTTGACTCGCTTCCCCTACATTGAGTATCGGTCCCTGCAGGCCTGATCTCAGGACAGGCACTTAAGTCTGCGTGCGCACCCGCCACGCCCAGGGAGTCTTCAATGAGTGATGCTGCCAATGTTCCATCCGCCAACGGCGGTATCGCGGACCTCGGTTTCGACCCCGATGCCCTCCGCACCAGGTACCGCGAGGAGCGCGACAAGCGCGTCCGTGTTGATGGCAACGAACAATATATTGAGGTCATGGGTGACTTCAGCCGCTACGTAGATGACCCGTACGTTGACCCTGGCTTCACCCGCGAACCGCTGAACGAGACGCTAGAGATTGTGATCGTCGGCGGGGGCTTCGGCGGTCTGCTCGCGGGCGCACGTCTGCGCGAGGCGGGAGTGCAAGACCTCCGCATCGTGGAGAAGGGCGGCGACTTCGGTGGCACCTGGTACTGGAACCGCTATCCGGGCGCGCAATGCGACATCGAGTCGTACATCTATCTGCCGCTGCTCGAGGAGACTGGATACCTGCCGAAAGAGAAGTATTCCTTCGCACCGGAGATCCTCGCGCACGCGCGCCGGATCGGGGAGAAGTACGATCTGTACCGCGGCGCTCTCTTTCAGACCCTGATCAAGGAAATCCACTGGAGCGAGGAAGAGTGCCGGTGGCTGGTCAGCACCAATCGTGGTGACGTTCTGCGTGCGCGCTATGTCGTGATGTCCAACGGTCCCCTCAACCGGCCCAAGCTGCCCGGAATTCCCGGGATCGACAGCTACAAGGGGCACACCTTTCACACCAGTCGCTGGGACTACCAGTACACCGGCGGAGACACCAACGGGAATCTGCACAAGCTCGGTGACAAGCGTATCGCGGTGATCGGAACCGGTGCGACCGCCATCCAATGCGTCCCGCACGTCGCGAGACACGCGCAATATCTGTATGTGTTCCAGCGCACGCCGTCGTCGGTGGACGTTCGCGGCAACAGCCCGACCGATCCCGAATGGTCCAAGACGCTGGGTGCCGGTTGGCAAAAGAACCGGATGGACAACTTCAATACCCTGGTTTCCGGTGGACCGGCCGACGTCGACCTGGTGAATGACGGATGGACCGATATAATCCGCAACCTGGCTGCGCTCCTGCCGCGAAAAGAAGCGGACCCGGACAAGCGCCACGACGTGGCCAAGATGATGGAGTTGGCGGATTTCAAGAAAATGAACCAGATCCGAGCGCGGGTCGATTCGATTGTGAAGGACAAGGCCACGGCCGAGGCGCTCAAGCCCTGGTATCGACAGTTCTGCAAGCGCCCCACCTTCAACGATGAGTACCTGCCCGCATTCAACCGACCCAACGTGACGCTGGTCGACACGCGCGGGTGCGGCGTCGATCGAATCACCGAGAAGGGGCTGGTCTTCGATGGTATCGAATACGAAGTGGATTGCATCATCTTTGCGACCGGGTTCGAGGTCGGTACCGCGTACACCCGCCGCTCCGGCTACGAGATTTACGGACGCGGGGGCAAATCGCTGAGCGAGCATTGGCGGGACGGCCTCAGGACGCTTCATGGTTTCTACAGCGCGGGCTTTCCGAACTGCTTTCACATGGGGATCACCCAGAATGCGCTGACAGCGAACTTTCCCCACATGCTCGATGAGCAATCGCGACATATCGCGCAGCTCATCCAGCACGCCAAACAGAATGAAGCGCGCTGCATCGAGCCGACTCCGGAGGCGGAGGCGGAGTGGGTCGCGACCATCAAGGCCAAAGCGATAAACAACCTAAACTTCCTGACCGAGTGCACGCCCGGCTACTACAACAACGAAGGCAAGCCGACGGCGGGCACGGGCTTGGCGGGCGACAACTATGGGGGCGGTCCGATCGAGTTCTTCGCGCTCCTGAAACAATGGCGCGAAGCGGGCGACATGCAAGGCTTGAAATTCAGTTAGTCAGGAATCCACCGAATTGTGCGGGGGTGAGGTTTCCAAAAGAATTCAGCCCAGTCTGCGGATCGATGTTCTGAGTTGCTCGAGGCGTTCGAAGCGCGCACCAATCATTCAGGAGTGCGCAAATGAGCTTTTTGCGAAGCGGTCGACAACGCATCTGATCTGCGTCTCTCTGGCAGGGGTGATCCTTGGTGTCGAAAAGCTGGCCAGGAGGCCGGCGCTCCGAACGCCGGTTTCGGTCGTTTGCACAAAATCGCCGGAGGGTTCGGCTCCAGGCAATTTCCGTTCGCTTCGCGTCCGCGTCGCTTAGTGCGGCGGCGGGCCTTTGGCCAGCTTGTGCAGCGACGGATCCATGTGGACCCACCCAAGCGCACTCGAAGTCCAGATGTCCATGGTCGGGTGATAACGATTCGGATCGTCGAGACTGGTCAGATTGATTCCAATCGCATCGGCACGGCCGGAAATCCTTGCGAACAGACTCGATCCGCATTCCGCGCAAAACCCACGGCTCATCGTGTTGCCGCTGTCGCTACGGACCGAGTGGTACTTGGGCTGACCGGTTATCGTAACTGCAGCAGACGGCACCGCCATTGCGCTTATGAAGGGCGCACCGCTGGCCTTCTGACAATCCCGGCAATGACAATTGAAAATCGCAAGCGGCTGTGCCGAACAAACGAACCGAATCGCCCCGCACCCGCATCCTCCGGAAAACGCTTCTGCCATGGTGACCTCCTCTTGGGAGCCTAGCGCCTTTGGCATTGGGCGACGAGGGACAAACTCAATTGACCGCTCTTCACCTCAGAAAAAGCAGCCACTAGAGGCGTGTTCGACTCGGGTTGGCTGCAGATTCTCTGATTTGGGATTGCCAGCTGGTAGCATCTGGGGATGGCCGTCAAACCGATTCCCGAGGGTTATCACTCGATCACGCCGCGGCTGTTTGTGCCGGATGCCGACGCGCTGGTCGAATTTCTGAAGCGGGCTTTTGGCGCGGTTGAACGGCCGCGGGTCGGAAAAGGATCGCCCGCGGAGATGGTGATCGGCGATTCCATCGTGATCGTCAGCGCGAGCGGGGTGCGCCCAGCTCTGCCCGCGTTTCTGTACCTGTACGTCCCCGATACCGATGCCGTCTACCGCGAGGCCCTCATTGCGGGGGCGAAATCGCTCGAGGCGCCCGCGAACATGCACTATGGCGATCGGCGCGCCATGATCGAGGACCCGCAGGGCAATACCTGGCAAATCGCCACCCACCTCGAGGACGTGTCTCCGGAAGAGATCGCCCGCCGCCTCAAGGCGCGGTGACGACGGTGCAAGAGCCGGGAAACCAGCGGTCAGCTCAGCGCGGACGGCTCCGGCAGCGAGCCGTCACGGAACTTTTTACAGACTGGACGTAGATACACGAGTCTCTCTCAGCCGGTCCCCGGTCGCGGGAGAATTCGCCTATCCGGCACTTCCTCGTGAGGCAATCGCCCGCCAGAGTGCCGGCGTCTTACCTCGAGAGTATTCGACTAACAGGTGGTGGGCATGCCCAAAATCGCTGCCGAGGTAGATCAGTCCATGGACAGACGCAGCATTTTGAAGTCCGCCGCGGTGGCGGCCGGAGTGGGACTCGTTGGCGTTGGGCGGGCGCACGCTCTCGCCGAAGGTGCAAAGCTCGCCCCGGTTGCGGCACAGGTACGAGCCCGGAAGTCTATCGAGACCGCCGATGGCACCAGGCTGTTCCATCGCGATTGGGGCGACGGCAAACCGATTCTGTTCGCGGCACCTTGGGGCCTGAACACGGATTGGTGGGAGTACCAGGTGACCGCCTTTGCGGGCCATAATTTGCGCTGTGTCGGCTATGACCGACGTGGGCACGGGCGTTCGGACGAGTCCAAGGACGGCTACGACTTCAATACGCTGGCCGACGATATGGCGGCGGTAATCGATCAGCTTGAGCTTCGGCAGGTCATGCTGGTCGGCCAGTCGCTGGGTTGCGGTGAGGTGGTCCGTTACCTCACACGCCATGGGAACAGCCGCATCGATCGAGTCGTCCTCGTCTCAACAATCACGCCGTTCATCATGAAGACCTCCGACAACCCCGATGGGGTTGATGAGGCCACCCTCGAAAAAACCCCGGCCGCGTTATGCATGGATCGCGCGCATGTGATCGCAGAGGCAGCGCCCGCATTCTTCGGGGAGCCCGCCAACACGGTCTCGCCGGAAATGGCGGGATGGTGGACCCGGATGATGGTGGACGGGTGCTCGCTCAAAGTCATGATCGACCTGCAACGCATGTTCACGCGGACGGATTTTCGCCCGGAGCTGCGCGCGATGACCCTGCCGACCCTGCTCATCCACGGCGACCATGACGCCTCAACACCTATCGAATTGACTGGACGCAAGAGCGTGCAGCTGATTCCGCGCTGCCAGTTAAAGGTTTATGAGAATGCAGCCCACGGATTGACCATCACGCACAAGGATCGGCTGAGTGCTGATCTGCTGGCTTTCGTAGAGGGCTGAACGGTGGCGGGGATTGGACTTCGAACGGGAGAATGGGGACTAACCAGTTTAAGGAGCCAGGCACGTTTACGTTAGAACCGCGCAGGAAGCCGGTATCACCTTGAGCGAGAAAAGGAGCCGCGATCTCTCCTTCCCGAAACCAGCCTCGATTTCGGAACGAAACAAACAACATGTCCGGGATTCCCGGTCTTTGGGCTAGCTTCCCTCCGGGCGGCAATACACGCGAGTGACACAGACCCAAGATCGCTATATCGGGTGGCGTCCGTTCACAACATCGGGTTGGGCCTCTCGTCCGACTTGAGGAGCAACGCGCCGACCCATTCGAGGGTCCGGCGCTGACCGACGACGTGCTGGCACCAGGTGTCCGCATCGCGCAGTGCACGATCGAGCGGCCCCTTTTGCGTGTAGATCGCCGTTCCGCCGAGAGCGTCGAAAAGCATCCTGATGACCTGACGCGCCGCGTGGCAGACATTCACCCTGGCCAACCAGACATCCGCGCGTTCCTTTTCGGTCGGCTTCTCGGCTTTCTCCAGGCGCTGCCATTGACGCTCAAGTGATGAAAAGACGTAGGAGCGCGCCGCACCCAACATCATTTCGGCGTCGGCAATGGTGCTCTGGATACGCGCGAGGTTCTTGTAAAGTTTCATGCTCGGAACCTCCACCTTGCCCTGCATGGCGTCGCAGAAGAAATCGATCGCGGCCCGAGCGGCGCCCAAGGGAACCCCAGCCATCTTGGGGAGAATCGTGTTGCTGTTGCGCCATAAGGGAGCATCACGCTTGGCAGGCTCGGAAAAGCTTAGACTGTGGCGCTCGGGAATGAACAGGTCGTGGGCACGGTAGTCGTTGCTGCCCGTGCCACGCAGGCCGGTCGTGTACCAGGTATCCGCTACCTCAAAAGACGACACCGGCGCGAGCATCAACCGCCATCGGGGAACCCGCTCGTTGATCATTTCGGGTACGCCGTTTGCGTAGATGATGCAGCCAGCCGAGACCACATCGGCATGAGTAATTCCGGAGGCGAAGGGCCATTGTCCGCTGATTCGATAACCACCCTCAACGCGGTCGGCTCGGCCGACCGGCAAAGCATGACCCGCCGTGGCCAAGTCGAGACTGGGATAGAGCTCGCGCGCGGCAGCGTCGTCCAGATATCCGGAAAACAGGCCCGAGTCGCATCCGATCATCACGCACCAACCGACTGAAGCGTTGGCCTTCGACAATTCTTCAATCACCTCGACCTGCTCCAGCGTGCTGAGTTCGGGACCGCCCCAGCTCCTCGGCATGGTGAGTCGGAACATGCCGGCGCTGCGGATACGCTCAGCTACCTCGGGCGGGAGTCTGCGGACCGCCTCAATCTCGGATGATTTTTCGCGCAGGAACGCGGCTAAGCCCCGTGCATTCGCATAAATGTCGGCCGCGCTGAGAAAGGCTCCCGCGCAGGCATCGGGTGCAGGTGTCGATGGTTCTGTCATCAGGTTTCCTCCCCTCACTTGGGGTGCTCCCGATCGATGTATCGCCGCGCCGTCACTCGGGCAATCCGCAAGCGATCTGCTGGGGAGATGCGCGCATCCGTCGAT
>JAFAHS010000457.1 GCA_019237115.1 Deltaproteobacteria bacterium | reverse complement strand
ACCGCTTTTCCACGCAGGCGCAGACCCTTCACACACGAATTCACCCCCGCTCCAGGCATCCAGGCACATTTGGTGGGCCCTTGCGGCCGGACTGGCGCTGATCGCGGGCGTTCTGGCGTGGCAGGCAACCAAAAGCGACTACTTTTGGCGTAGCCCTCTAGCTGGTGCGAAATTCACTCGCTTGGAGTTCGGCGGTACTGAACAGGCTGCGGCCATCTCTCGCGACGGGAAATTTGTGGCCTTTCTGTCGGAGCGGGATGGGCTAATTGAAGCATGGGTCAGCGAGGCCGGCAGCGGTACCTACCGCAACTTGACCGGAGGGGCCCTGCGCGGGCTGGTAGCTCCCAATCCCGCGCTTCGTGCCCTGGCCTTCTCTGCCGATTCGTCGTTGGTTTCGATCTGGACGAGGCGCGCGGATGGCTCGCACCCCGGTGACGTCAATATTCTGGGCGTACCGGTCAGCGGCGGAGCGCTGCGGATGTACCTCCCGGAGATCGCTGAGTTCGATTGGTCGCACGACGGCAGGTGGCTCGTATACCACACGACCGCACCCGGTGATCCGTTGTTCGTGCGTGAGTCAGAAAAGGGGGTTGACCGCAGGATCTACGTGGCACCGGCGGGAGTGCATTGTCATTTTCCGTTATGGTCCCCCGATAATGCATCCATCTATTTTGTCCGCGGCGTGCCGCCTGATGATTGGGACATCTGGCGCGTCCAAGCGTCAGGAGCAGCGCTTGAGCGATTAACAAAGCATAACTCGCGCGTCTCCTATCCCGTGCTGCTTGATCGGCGCACGTTGCTTTATCTTGCAGCTGACGCAGACGGGTCCGGGCCTTCGATGTATGCCCTGGACCTCGAACGGCGAGTCTCGCGTCGCATCAGCTCCGGGCTCGAGAGCTACACCTCGCTTGGTGCGAGCGCCGACGGCGCGCGTCTCGTGGCCACTATTGCCAACCCGCACACGAGTCTCTGGCGCATGCGGCTTACCGATGAACGCAGCAGTACGCCTGCTGTCAGTGATCCGTCATTGGTGTTGTCGAATGGTGTCACACCACGGCTCGGCGGTGCTTCGCTGTTATACGTATCAAGGCACGGGGAAAGACAAGGCATTTGGTCCTTCACACGTGGGAGTACCCGCGAAATCTGGAGCAGTGCACATGCCAGCATCGTCGGCGGCCCGTCTCTTTCATCCGATGGCCGACAGGTCGCGTTCTCGGTTGAGGAGAGAGACCGAACGGTCTTGTACGTGATGGACAGCGAGGGGTCGCACATCAGGGTGCTAACCGAGTCGCTGGCTTTGCTGGGTAATCCAAGCTGGGCGCCTGATGGGCAATCCGTCGTTATGGCGGTGTTTCGTGATGGCGAGCCGCGTGTAACGCGCATATTCCTCAATGGCGAGTCGCCTATTCCTCTGGTGTCGGAGTATTCAATTGACCCAGTCTGGTCGCCCGACGGGCGATTCCTGGTGTATTCAGGTGCAGACGTGGGGACGACCTTCCCCTTGCGAGCCGCCGCTGCCGACGGCCGTCCGTATCCGCTGCCGACCGTAATGCTGACACGGGGAGCGCGGAGGGTCGCATTCTTGCGAGACTCGCGCACGCTCGTGATTCTGGGGGGCGAAATCGTGCATAAGGACTTTTCGCTTCTCGATCTTCGGACCGGCACTCAGCAGATACTCGCCAAACTTCCGGCGGACTTCGCGGTTCGCGAGTTTGACATCTCAGCAGATGGCTCGGAGATCGTGTTTGATCGCATTACGACGAGCTCTGACCTGGCTCTGATAGAGCGAGCGCGTTAGGCAACGGGCGAGCTCCGCTGTGGCTGGGAAACGCCCGACGACGCACGCCCAACTTGCTGCGCCGGGGCTGCCGACCGCTAGCGGTTGGACAGGAGCGTCCGATTTCGATTCGCCTTCGCAATATTATTGGCAAGGTCCTTCCGGAAGAGGCCCGGACCGACTGGCTTGCCGAAGATATAGAGCTTGCCGTCGCTTATCAGCCAGTTCTCCGGGTCTGCCTCGACGAGCTCGCCGTTGCTCAGTGCCATAGCGCAGAAGTTTACAAACTGCGGGGCGTAGCGATCGGGTTCAGCCTTAAAGAGCTCTCTATGCTCCGCGCGAGAGAAGCGGTAGCGAAGCCCGCCCCACTCATATTCTTCTATCTCCGGCACCCCGAGCATCGGTTTCCCATCGGTGAAGTAGGCAACAGGGTCATAGCCCTTGATGGCGAGGCGAATCGCCTGCGCGGTCGCAGAGCGGATCGCAATCATCAGCGGGGTGGCTGCGACCAGTGCCAGCAGTCCAGCGGCCTGTCGCCTGCTCAAGCTGG
>JAFAHS010000375.1 GCA_019237115.1 Deltaproteobacteria bacterium | reverse complement strand
CAAAGCTGCCGCGGTTGAAACCGTCTCCACCTCGACTGAAGCCGCCGCGATCACCCCCTCCGCCGCGTCCGCGGGCATGCGCCAGGGGTGCGTGGGCGAGGCCGACCGCGGCGATCACCATGAGGGCCTTCGCTATCCAACCGACGGAACTGCGCTGCGTGATGGTGTGATTCATGGCTTTGCCTCCTCAGCCTTCATGAACGCTATCTGCTTGGCGTCCTTGGGAAGCTGCGGCCGGAAGCGGCTCGCGGCGATTTCTTTCGGGAATTTCCAGCCCGACAAAATCGCGATGTATTCGGGCGAACCCGGCTCGCTGCGATGGTTGATCACGATTTTGCGCGGCAGCGGCTTCCCCGAGTGATCGATCCAGATCTGGAAGTCGTCCTTGCTGGAGGAAAGCGCAAGATGATCGCACGGCACGCCCCCGACGGGATTCACGCCGAGGTAGCCGCTGTAGACCGCGATTTTCTTCGGGCGCGCGCAGGGGTTTGAATACACCAGGTCCGAAAGCGGCATCGTCAAACCTTGCTGTTCCGCCACCTGGTCGAGCACCGCGTCGATGGTCGATGGAACCGCAATGGTCGCGTACATGCCGTACTTCGGGTCGAACAGCGTCAGGCTGCCGTTACTGTACCACAGATCCTTGCCACCCAAATCGCTCCGGTACAAGATCGCGAGTTCGCCCGGTCGTTGAACCGCGTAGTCCATCGCTCCCCCGTACTGAACCTTTACCGCCCCAGGGAGGACCTGGTCGAACATCACGTCCGCGTGAAAGCTGAACGCATCCGCCGCGCCCAGGGTCTGGCACATCTTGGCCAGAATTTTGTCCGCCGCTGGATCGAGCGCGGGCGGAGGCGCCGGCGCGCTCGATTGAGCGAGCGCAACAGCGGTCCAGCCTGCGACCGCAAGGGGCACCACCCACATGACTTTAAACAACGCTAGCCGAAGGTTCATCGTTTTACCTGCGACGCGATCCTGGGTGAGGATTCAGCGGGAAGGAACGCGGCCTTTTCGGTCTTCATATGTATTCCCTGCGACAACATCACTATAGGGCCGGTAATGCTCGAATTCGATTGATCCAAAGTGCAATGGACCAATGTCCAATTGCGTGAGGAGGGGAGACAAACATAAGGAGACATCAGCAAGAAATCGGATCCTACTAACAATGGTCGGCGCGATCCCGGTCACGGACGAACTCCTTTTGGTAAAAGAGGGGCTCGCGTATAAGGAATCCGCCTTCGAGAGGAAAGAATGGGCCGCGGCGAGGTCGAATGGCTCGAATTCGGCTCACCTGCGAATACCAAGGTTTGGCACGATTCGTCGACGGGGAGCGACTTGACGCTGTGTCAGCTATGTCTTGGTGCTTGGAAAGTCCTCAAAGAAATTCCAGTATGAAATCCTTCGCTCCACTTTGTCTAAAACCTTATTTAAAAGAAAAAGGGACTGCAACTATGGCATTCAACGAAGAGGAAGTTTATGAGATCGGCGTCGAGGCTTTCGTGTACATCTACCCCCTTGTACTCATGGATACGACACGCCGTCAGGCCACCAACGTCGAGGCTGGCAACGTCAGCGGCCGCGGGCCGATGAATACTTTCGTGCATGTCCGGCAATTTCCGCCTGCCGACTTTCGTGATGTCGTGCGACCGAACTTCGATACCCTGTACTCGATAGCTTGGCTGGACCTTACGAAGGAGCCGATCGTGCTGACTGCTCCGGACACGCAAGGCCGCTACTACTTGTTACCGGTGCTCGATATGTGGACGGACGTGTTTGCATCTCCCGGCAAGCGCACGACGGGCACCGGGAGAGGCAGTTTTGTGATTGTGCCGCCGGCTTGGCAAGCCGCAATTCCCGAAGGTTTACAACGCATCGATGCGCCAACGCCCTATGTCTGGATCATCGGGCGCACCCAGACCAACGGTCCTAAGGACTACGCTGCCGTTAGCCAGGTGCAGGACGGTTATACTGTGACGCCGCTTTCACAGTTGGGCAAGCCCGCGCTGCGGGTCTCGGTCACTGTCGATCCGACAGTGGACATGGAGACGCCTCCGATGACCCAAGTGAATACCATGTCCGCCGACAAGTACTTCGCGTACGCCGCCGAACTTCTGAAAGTCAACCCGCCCCACATCACGGATCAACCCGTCGTCGCGCGGATGAGGCGACTAGGTATCGTGCCAGGAAAGTCCTTTGACCTCGGGACGGCCGATGCTGCAGTCAAACATGGATTGGAACGCGCGGTTTCTGACGGGCTCAAGGTCATGCAGGCGAAGTTCCCAACCCTCGCCCGGGTCGTGAATGGCTGGCAGATGAACACAGATACGATGGGCGTGTACGGTAACTATTACCTTAAGCGCGCGATCGTTGCTCTGGTCGGCCTGGGCGCCAACTTACCTGAGGACGCCATCTATCCGCTCAACGTTGGCGACGCCGATGGCAAGCCGCTTACTGGTGCGAACAGGTACGCGCTGCACTTTGCTAAGGACCAGATTCCGTCCGTGGGCGCCTTCTGGTCGATCACGTTGTACGACAAAGATGGGTTCCCGACTGCCAATGTTCTGAATCGAAACGCAATCGGCGACCGCGACGACCTGAAATACAATGGCGATGGCTCACTCGATCTCTACTTCCAGAACGAGCGGCCCCGCAAGGACATGGAATCCAACTGGCTGCCGGCGCCGGCGGCGGACTTCAACCTGTGCATGCGGCTATACGCACCCAAGAGCGAGGTACTTGATGGCCGATGGGTACCTCCGACAGTCAAGAGAGTGCAATAAGATACTCCGAGATCATCAAGAATCGCAGACCGATAGCGTCAGCATGCGCAAAGTTCCCTCGGAACATCGCGTTGATATCCGCTTATTTCCTGTAACCATCGCGAGACGCATCTCAGTCTCGTTCCTGCACAAGAGGCAAACTTTGAAAACCAAATACCAGCGAAGTCGCCGTTTGACGCCGGGCCGTCGAGTGGTCGCGTTTGATCACTGAAAAGCGTCGAGCAACGCGTTCAATGTTACTTTCGCTTCAGCACCGGGCGAGCGGCGCCCCCAAACAGTAGTGAATGCCATGCCGAAGGCGACGTGATTCCGCAGATCGCGATCGAGCTGGACCTCGTCTGAACTGGGAGATTCATTCGGGGCGCAGTTCGCGGATCCGTAGTATAAGTTGACCATATCGCCAGCCGGAATTCTCACGCCCGAGACCTCAACATCTCGCGTCGTGGTGCGGGGGATACGCTGGACCGGACTCTCATAACGAAGAGTCTCTTCGATTACTGCTTCGATGAGACCCCGATCTTCGCGCAAGCGTTGCCAAACGGATGGCTGCCGTCAGGACATTGAGTATATTGCTAAGCAGATTCGTAGTGGTCTCGTTCCCCGCAACCAGTAAAAGGATCGCGAAGGATCCCGCGTCGCTGTGCTCTTTGTCCTCTTTCATCAACGCCTCTGCGGTCCGCTCGCCCACAGCCTCTTCCACCCCTGTCCAAAATCGAAGCCGCCTATCGTAAGGCCGACCGCTCACTTGACCAGATTGTTCACTTACTCGCCGCGTAAA
>JAFAHS010000186.1 GCA_019237115.1 Deltaproteobacteria bacterium | reverse complement strand
CACCACCGCATTGAATGCGGCCGGCTGGTCGATATTGGCGGCGTGACCCGCGTTGGCCAGGATTGACTTCTCAGCGCCAGGTATCTTGGCCCCCATGTACTCGGCGGACGGGATGAACATCTTGTCTTCTGCACCCGCCAGCACCAGTGTCGGCACCCGGATTTCCGGCAAGGAATCGATAACCCTGCCGTCGTTCTGCGTGAGCATTCCCCGCGCCGCGAGCGCCAGGCCCCTTGCGCTGCGGTGACGCGCGACGCGCACTTCGGCACTCGCCTGCGCGGTGTCGAGCCCGTCCCTTTCAAGTTGCGCGGCGCGCGTCCTCGCCATCTTGTTCCACTCCTCGCGCGGACCGTCTTTTTTGTAGCCAGGCCCGGTGTCAAACAGCATCAGCGCGATGGTTCGCTCCGGATGGGCGAGGTGAAACGCCAGTGACATGAACCCGCCCAACGACAACCCGGCGATGACCGCGCGCCCCACGCTGCACGCGTCGAGCACCGCGCTCATGTCGCCAATGGTGAGCTGGTGCGAATACTCGGCAGGATCGTCGGGCGAATCGGAACGGTCGTGTCCGCGCATGTCAAAAGCGATCAAATGATAGCGATCGGACAGCGCCTCCATTTGCCCCTGCCACATCCGGGCGCTGGCGCCGTACCCGTGCGACAGCAGGACCGCGGGGCCGCTGCCCCGCTCTTCGTAGTAGATTTTGACTCCCTCGCGAACCAGATTCGGCATGATTGCCTCAAGGAGCGCGGTGCTCTCACCAGGTGTGCGGCGTGTCAGCTGCCGCTGGGGCGTCGTTGGACTAGTCCGAATTCTTCTCGCGCCCGGGGGCGGGAGGCGGCGGAATTCCTCGGACCCCGGCCCGCCTCGCACCGACACCTGGGTCGTGGGTCGCGGTGCGCCCGCAGCTTCATCCGCCTAAGCGACTCTGGGATTCGACTGCCCGCCGTCGACGGTCAGCACCGCCCCGGTTGTGAAACTGGCCGCGGGACTTGCGAGGTACAGGGCCGCGCCCACGATTTCCTCCGGCTCGCCTGCCCGTCCGCTGGCGTAATTCTTCGCGGCCCGTTGCGTGAACTCTTCGGTGCGCGACCACCCCTTGCTGATATCGGTATGAAACGGGCCCGCCATGATGCAGTTAACCCGGACCTTCGGCCCGTACTCGTTGGCAAAGGCAGCCGTAATCGCGTTCAGCCCCGCCTTGGCCGCCGAGTATGGCGCCGTGGTCGCGGAGGGTCGAATCGAAGAGACCGACGAGACATTGATAATTGCGCCGCCGGCGCCGGCTTTCATCTTCGATCCGAACAGCGCCGAGAGCCGAAACGGTCCCTTCAGGTTGACCGCGATCACCTTGTCGAACAGATCCTCGGTGTGTTCCACCAACGAGGCGTACAATGGCGACAGCCCGGCGTTGTTAATCAGCACATCGCAGCGTCCCCACTTCGCGTAGACTTCATCGTAAAGCCGGTTGCAATCGTCCCATTTGCCGACGTGAATTGCGTGCGCCGAACCGTCGCGGCCCAGCGCACGGATTTCTTTCACCGTCGCTTCGCACGATTCGATCTTGCGGCTCGCAATCGCGAGATTCGCGCCGGCTGCCGCGAAGCCGAGCGCCATCGCATGGCCAAGGCCGCGGCTCCCGCCGGTAATACACACCACCTGGCCGGAATAATCGTACTGGATGGACGCCGTCATGACTGCATCGACACCTCGCGCTCGATGCGACCCGCGTACTTTCGGATCGCCGCTTCGCGCAGCTTGGGAATGTGCTGGGTCGGAAAGAGATCGGCCGTGGCCTTGTACTCACGCAGCACCTGGCGGGCAACCGTGATTTTGTGAACCTCGGTCGGACCGTCGGCCAGGCCCATGTGGAAGCTCTGGATCACCTGTTCCACGAAGGGCATCTCGCTGGTGGCGCCCAGCGAGCCATGCAGATGGAGCGCGCGCGCCGCCACGTCGTGGAATACCTTGGGCATCAGCGCCTTGACCGCCGCGATATCCTTGCGCACCTTCAGGTAGTCCTTGTAGCGATCGATCTTCCACGCGGTGCGCAATACCAGCAGTCGAAACTGCTCGATCTCCATCCACGAGTCGGCGATCTTCTCCTGTACCATCTGCTTGTCCGCCAGCAGGGAACCCTGGGTGGTGCGCGACAGCACCCGCTCGCACATCATGTCGAACGCGCGCCGCACCTGCCCGATGGTCCGCATCGCATGATGAATCCGCCCGCCCCCAAGTCGGGTCTGCGCAACTACGAATGCGCCGCCGCGGGGTCCGAGCATGTGGTCCTTCGGGACATGCACGTCCTCGTAGCGTATGAAGGCGTGGCTGCCCTCGCGTTCGTGCATGCCCACCGCGAGGTTGCGCAGGATATTCACCCCCGGCGTCTCGGTCGGCACGACGAACATCGACATGCGCTGGTACGGCGAGGCCGCGGGGTCGGTCACCGCCATCACGATCAGGAACGAGGCCAGGTGGGCATTCGAGGAAAACCACTTCTGGCCATTGATGACCCACTGGTCACCCTTGAGTTCCGCCTTGGTGGTGAAGACCTTGGGGTCAGCTCCGCCCTGCGGCTCGGTCATCGAGAACGCGGACACGATTTCATTGTTCAGGAGCGGCTCAAGGAAGCGTTTCTTCTGATCGGCGGTTCCATAGTGCGCGAGAATCTCGGCGTTGCCGGAATCGGGCGCCTGGCATCCGAACACGATCGGCGCGAAGCGCGACCCGCCGAGAATTTCATTCATGAGGGCCAGCTTGACCTGACCGTAGCCCTGGCCGCCGAGTTCGGGGCCCAGATGGCAAGCCCACAGTTTGCGCTTCTTTACTTCGGCCTGGAGCGGGCGCACGAGCGCATTGCGCTTGGGATCGCGCACGTCATAGGGATGGCCCAGAACATAGTCGAGCGGCTCGACTTCCTCGCGCACGAATTGTTGGACCCAATCCAGCTCCTTTTGGAATTCCGGTTCGGTTTCAAAATCCCAGCTCACGATAGTTCTCCTTCGATCCGATCTGCCTGGCTCGTATGGGTTCTGAGTACCTTGTCTGCGAGCACGATGGCAACTTCCACCGGGACGCTTCGCCAGCACGCAACCGGTTGGTTTCGCTTACGCCAAGCTGCCCGGGATCCCCTGGTTGGTTCGCGTTGCTCACCCTCAGGATGACAGCTAGGTCTTGCCGAAGATGCGGGCGTAGGTCTTTTGCGTGGCCGCCGCGGCATCCTGGGCCTTGCGGCGCTCGTCGGGCGTGGCCATTTCGGCGATCATCTTGCGCTCGAGCGCGAGGCCGTCCTTCAAGGTCATCTCCATGCCCTTATTAATGAGCGCCTTCGCAGTCTTGAGCGCATAGCCGGCGCGCTCGAGGTAGACGCGGGCGATTTCCTCGCACGCCTTCATCAGGTCGGCGGCCGGCACGACGCGATTTACCAACCCTACCCGATATGCCTGCTCCGGCGTCCACGGGAGACCGCTGAAGATCATCTCCTTGGCGATTCCCGCACCGACCAGGCGAGGCAGACGCTGGGTCCCCCCGCCCGCAGGCAGTGCGCCGAAACGAATTTCGGGGAGACCTATAGTCGCAGTGTCGGCGACGACGCGGATATCGCAGGCGAGAGCGATCTCGCAGCCTCCCCCCATCGCGGCGCCGTTGATCGCGGCTATGACGGGAACCCGCGATTCCTCAAGCGCCGTGAACAGGTCGCGGCGTGGCGAGACGAAGTCTCCTACGCCGCCCGCCCCCGGCTGTCCGCTGTTCGCACCGCGCTGGCGCGCGCGTTCTGCAAAATCGCGCAGGTCTGCGCCGCCGCAGAAATGCTTACCACCGGCGCCGGTGAGGATCACGACGCGATAATCGGGGTCCTTGTCGACCTCCTCCATCGCGTTGACTACATCGATCATGAGCTGAAGGCTTATCGTGTTGGCGCGTTCGGGGCGGTTGAGAGTCAGGTATCCGATGCCGTCCTTGCGTTCGAGGATGATGGTTTCGTAGTTCATGCTGTTTTCCTCTACAGGGCGAAGGAGTAGCCGCCGTTGACCGGCACCGTTTGTCCCGTCATCCAGCTCGATGCGTCCGACCCCAGGAACAGGATCATGTTCGCCGCATCCTCGGGCTCGCCGAAGCGGCGAATCGTGTACGACTTGAGCATTCGCTTGGCGAATTCCTCGTTCGAGGTCGCCGCGGCGATCGCGGGCGTGCGGGTCGCGCCCAGCGCCACGCAGTTCGCGGTAATCGAGAAGCGCCCGAGCGCCTTGGCCATCGCGCGCATGAAGCCCGCTGCTCCCGCCTTCGCCCCGGAGTAGATTTCCAGATTCGGCTCTCCGACCCGGCCCGCGTCAGAAATTACCGTGACGAGCTTGCCGTAATTCTTCTGGATCATTCCTGGCACCGCGTGCCGCACGCAGTTCAGCACTCCGAACAGGTTGGTACCCAGGAACGGCTGCCAGTCCTTGGGCTCCTGCTCCCAGAACGGCTTGCGCGAGACGGCGCGCGGGTCGGCGCCCGCGTTGCCGGCGTTGTTTACCAGAATGTCGACGCCTCCGAACTTGGCGCGCGCCTGGTCGAACATGGCGCCCACCGATGCGAAGTCGGTGACATCGGATTGCACCGCCAGCGCCGCACACCCCGCTCGCTCGACCTCGACGGCGACCGCCTCGGCGCGGGCCAGGACGAAATCGTTGACCACCACACCGCCCGCGCCGTTGTTGGCGAAATGCAGCGCGACCGCGCGCCCGACGCCCTGCCCCGCGCCGGTGACCAGTCCAATGTGACCCTTGAGGTCGAGAATGTTGCTGCTCATGATTGGGCTCCTCCAGGCTTCATTGCAGAATTCCGTCCGCGGTCAGGCGCGCGATTTCCGGCTCCGACATGCCGCACACATCGCGGAGGATCTCGTGAGTGTGTTCACCGATGCGCGGGCCGCGCCGAGTTGGCGCTGCCGGCGTGCGATCGAAAGCCGCGCGGGCCCCTTCGATCTCCACCTCGCCGATTACTGGATCATCGATCTTCACGAAATGCTCGACGTGGCGCAGGTCGGAGTCGCGTGCAAGGTCGAGGCCGCGGGCGACGACATGCGCCGGGATCCGCGCAGCTTGCAGCTCGGCTTCGACCGCATCGTTCTGGCGCGTATGGGTCCACGCTGCGATCGCGCGATCGAGCTCGTCGCGATTGCGGAGCCGTCCGATAATCGTGTCGAAGCGGGCGTCGCCAAGCGCACCGCCGATCAGGTGGCGCAGTGCGGTCCAGGTGTCCTGCGATGGTGCGTCGATCGCAACCCAGCGATCCTTGCCCGCGCAGGGATACACTCCCTGCGGCGCCGCCAGCGCCGATCCTGCCAAGCCACGGCGTTCGGGAACGCGCCCGTTGGCGACAAACTCGTAGTAGGCAGGCATCATGAACTGAATTCCGCACTCGGCCTGCGCCAGATCGAGGTAGCAGCCCTTTCCACTGCGCGATCGCTGATGAAGCGCCGCCAGAATGCTCGCGACGATGAAACGCGGAGTGACCGCGTCGGTCCATGGCCCCCAGGGACCGCTGGGCGGTCGATCGGGCCATCCGAACTGGTAGGTCGCACCGGACATCGCCGCACCCATCGTGCCCACACCGCTGGTTCCTTTCGCATCGGGACCGCTCTGACCGAGGATGGCGGTCGAGGCCATGATGATTTTCGGATTGCGCTGGCTCAGCTCGCGATACGCGAGCTGCAGCTCATCGAGCACGCCGGGTGTGAAGCTTTCGAGCACCACGTCGGCCCACTCGCTCAGCCGCAGCACCAGTTCGCGTCCTTGCGGTTTGCGGATATCGAGCGTGATGCAGCGTTTGCCGGCGTTGAGATTGTGATAGCTCACCGAGCGCTCGGGGCCCATCTTGCCGTCCTTGAACGGGCCCAGGGTGCGGACCGGGTCGATGCGCCTGGAACTCTCGACTTTGATGACATCGGCGCCGAGATCGGCGAGCACCCGTCCGCTGGCCGGACCGACCATGACCCAGCTCAGGTCAAGCACGTGGATGCCGGTGAGTGGTGAGGTCATTTGGAGTCTCCGAGCCCTCCCTCCTCCGGCGCGAGAACGCGCCACCTTCTGCCCGGACCTCGGGAGAAAGACTTTCGTGGAGCGAAACGATGAGCTCTCGTCATATGACCCCGTGTGCAAACAGCGCCTGGATTTCGAGGCGCGACAAGTTCAATTCCGAGTCGAGGATCTCCACCGTATGCTGCGAGAGCGTCGGCGCCGGGCGTTTCGATTCGATCTGGAAATTGGAGAATTGCGCGAAGCGCGTCGGCACATCGATTTTGCGGGCGGGCGCGATCTCAACCTCGGTGAACAATCCACGCTCGCGATACTGCTTAGATTCAGCGACGTCGCGCATGGTCATCACCGGCGATGCGAGCAGGCCGAGCCTGCGCGCCGCCAGCCCGAATTCATACTTGGTCTTGCTACGCGCGAGCGCCTTGATGCCATCGATGAGCGCCTGCAGGTCGGCAGGGGTGCGCTTTTTCTGCTGGAGGTCGCCGATAAAGGTGGTCCACGCGACCTCACCCAGCTCCGGCGCAAGGTACTTCTCTTGCGCCGCCCACCTGGCAAGCCGATTCGTCATCTGTCCGAACACCGCACCGAACGCAACCGAGACCAGCACGAAGCCGTCGGCGCATTCGTAGATGCTCGGAATCTCGACGCCGGCGAACGAAATCGAACCGCCCGTGCGGCCCAGCTCGGCATTTCCCGCACCCGGCCCGAGCATCTGGCTCATCGCGCCGATCATCGCGGCGATACGCGCCGACACCTGAGCGTTCTGCCCGCGCCCATCGCGATCGCGCGCGAGCAGTCCCGCCAGGGCCGCGATTGCCGCGTCGGCGCCCGCCTCCATCATCCCCTGGGGTACCGAAAAGAAGGCGGGCGGCCGATCGGGATCGCCGCTGACGCCCGGCGCTCCGCTCGCCGCCATCACGACCAGGTCTGACGCCGCATAGCCGCTCTTGGGGCCGCTCGATGCGAAGGCGCTGATGCGGGTCCGAACCATCTTCTCGGGCAGGGCAAACCGATCGAGCGGCGCGGCGCCGACCCGCGAATCGAGCGAGTCGATCGCCACGTCGAACCGGTCGGCGAGCCGCGCGAACAATTGCTGCCCGTCGATGCTCGCCAGGTCGAGCGTGAGTGCGCGCTTGTTGCGGTTCATCGCATGCCAGGTGAGGCTGCGTTCAATTCCGGGGGTGTCGTCGAGGAAGGGCTCGAGCCGGCGGCCCGCCGCGCCGCCGGGTGGCTCGATTGCGATGACATCCGCGCCGAGCGCGGCCAGGTTGCTACCCGCGAGCATGGTCTCGGGCGCGGAAACCTCCAGCACGCGAATATCGTCAAGCATCGCGACGCTTCCTGGTGCCGGCGTCGGGCGCGGCGAGGCTCCGCGTCAGGCTCACGCGCAACTCGCGGCACATCGCGTCGGGATCGAACGCGGAGGCATCGACCAGATGCTGGATGGCGAGACCGCGCAGGGTCGCCACAATCATTGCCGCTTGTGCGTCGGCGTCGATGTCGGGGCGAATTTCGCCCAACGCGATGCCCTGTTCGAGGGATTTGCGGACCCCACTGCGAAAATTCGCGTCGGCTGCACTAATCTCCCGGCGAATTTCAGGCATCGCGCCAAGCGCCTCCCCGATCAGCACGTAGAGCGCGTTGCGACTGCGCGCGACCACCGCGCGCAGGTAGCGCTCCACCAGGATGAGGACCGCCTGGAGGCCGCGGTGGCGATCCGCATCCGCCATTTCGTGGCGCGCAAAACTTGCCTGCGCTTCGCGCGTGACCGCGCGCACCAGGGCCTCCTTGGAGCCGAAGCGGTGGCTCACCAGGCCGTAGCTGTACCCCGACAGTTCGCCGATTTGCGCGAGCGTGGTGCGGCTGCTGCCCTGCCGCTCGATCAGCTTGACGGCGGCCGCAAGCATCCGCCTATAAGAGGTTTCGCGGCGTTCGCGCTGGGTGCGGCGAACCGGCCGCGCGGCGGTTGCGGTGCGCTCCATCGGATGCGTTTTTAACATATTTGTTGACTAACCAGCAAATGCTCGAGTACACTCCCGCTACCCCCGGAGGTGCTTGTCGATGGCTCAATCGGTACCTGCTCAACCCGCGCTCTACTCCGCATCGGGGAAGCCGCCGTCGCTCAACGGTGGTCGCTGCCGCAAGTGCGGGTACGTGTTTTTCCCGCCTCAGCACTACGGATGCGAATCATGCGGCGCCCCCGGCGAGGAGCTCGAAGCGGTCGTCTTGCCCGGCCGCGGCAAGCTGCATTCGTTCGCGACCGTACACCTGCACCAGGGCAAAGGCATCGAAGCGCCGTTCACGGTCGGCGTCATCCTGCTCGATGACGGCCCGGCCATCCGGTCGATTCTCACCACCCGCACCGGCGAGGGCCTCCGGGCGGGAGATCGCATGAGCGCGACGATGGCAGCGCAGGGAAGCGATGAACAGGGCCGCGAAGTCATGGAACTGCGCTTTGAGAAATCGGCAAGGTAACCGACCATGAGTAAAACCCTGATCGATCTGCGACCGGTGTACGTCGTCGGTATCGGGCTGCATCGCTATCAGCGCCTGAGTGAAACCACCTACGTCGATCTCGGGCTGACCGCGGTGCGCGAGGCGCTCGCGGACGCGAAGATCCAGTGGAGCGACGTCCAGTCCGCATACACCGGCACCGCGTTTATCGGGATGGCGGCATCCCGCCCGATGCTGCGTCACCTCGGTGCGACCGGAATCCCGATGGCACAGGTCGAGAACGCCTCGGCATCCGGATCGACCGCGTTTCGGCAAGCGTGCCTCGAAGTCGCCAGCGGCATCTCCGATGTCGCGCTGGCGGTGGGCGTCGACAAGCCCGGACCGATCGCCGGCGCGCCCGGCAAGACCAACCTCCGCGACCTGGTCGGCGCGCGCGTGGTCCCTTTCACTCACTTCGCGCTGCTCGCCAACGAGTACATGAATCGCAATCAGGTGAGCGCCGAGCAGATAGCGCTGGTCGCGGTGAAGAACAATCGCAACGGCGCACGAAATCCATATGCGCAGCGGCAGAAGGCGGTGACGCTGGAGGAAGTGATGGCGGGTCCCGCCATCTCCGGTGCGCTGACGCGATTGCAATGTTGCCCGGTGGGAGAGGGCGCGGCGGCGGTAATCGTCGCATCGGAAGATGCGATCGCGCGGCTGGGAATCGACCGCAATCGGGCCGTGCGCGCGGTCGCATCGGTCACCCGCACCGAGCGGGTCTACCGCGAGGCAAAGAATTTCGATGCCGAGCTGACCGGCGAGACGGTTGCGCGGGCGTATGCTGAGGCGGGCATCACTGCACGCGACCTCGACGTCCTCGAACTGCACGACGCATTCACGATCGAGGAGCTGCTGTACCTGGAAGCGATGGGACTGTGCGCGCCCGGCGAAGGCGCGCGGATGATCGAAAGCGGCGCAGCGGATATTGGCGGGCAATGTGCCGTGAGTGCATCGGGCGGTCTCCTTGCGATGGGTCATCCGATTGGTCCGACCGGGGTCGGGCAGATCGCGGAGATCACGCGGCAACTACGCGGCGAGGCAGGCGCGCGGCAGCAGCCGAACGCGCGCATCGGGCTGGCGCACATGGTTGGCGTTGGCGCGGTATGCGTCGTACATATCTTGCGGAGAGATTGAGGAGCAAAATTGCAATGGCTGACAGAAATATCCAGGTGACCCTCGCCAACCGCCCTTCGGGGTGGGTCAAGGAGAGCGATTTCAAAATCGTCGACCGCGATGTTCCCAAGCCAGGCGCCGGACAGGTGCTGGTGCGCAACCTGTGGCTCTCGCTCGACCCGTATATGCGCGGGCGCATGAACGACGTGAAGTCGTACGCCGCGTCGGTGCAGATTGGCGACGTCATGGTCGGCGCGACCGTCGGCGAAGTCGTCGAGTCCAACAATCCCGCGCTGAAAAACGGCGATCACGTGCTCGGCTACTACGGATGGCAGCGTTACGGCCTGTCCGACGGGCGCGAGCTGCAAAAGGTTGATGGCAAAGCCGCGCCGCTCTCCGCGTATCTCGGAACGCTCGGCATGCCGGGCCTCACGGCGTGGTTTGGACTCATCGATATCGGCGCGCCCAAGCCGGGTGAGACGGTGGTGGTTTCGGCGGCGGCCGGAGCGGTGGGGAGCGTGGTCGGACAGATCGCGAAGATCAAAGGATGCCGCGCGGTCGGAATCGCGGGCGGCAAGGACAAGTGCGCGCACGTGGTCACAGACCTCGGCTTCGACGCGTGCATCGACTACAAGGCCGGCAACCTGATGAAGGACCTCGCGGAGGCCACGCCGAAAGGAATCGATATCTACTTCGAAAACGTGGGCGGCGACATCCTGGAAGCGGTTGCGCTGCGCCTCAATCCTTTCGCGCGCATCCCGCTGTGCGGACTCATCTCGCAATACAACGCGACCCAACTCCACGGGCTCAACAATCTGGTTCTGTTGCTCATCAATCGGGTCAAGCTGCAGGGCTTTATCGTGTCGGACTATGTGGACCGCGCACCGGCGGCACTCGCCGAACTGGTGAAATGGGTGGCGGCGGGAAAGATCAAATATCGCGAGACGATCGCGAACGGAATCGAGAATGCGCCGAGCGCATTCATCGGGATGCTCAAGGGAGCGAACGTCGGCAAGCAGCTCGTGAAGCTCGCCTGACGGGCGGCGCGTGTCACTTCCCGCGCAGATTGCGAAACGGCTGCGGCTGCCGCTGATAGCCGCCCCGATGCTGCGAGTGTCGGGCCCGGACCTGGTGGTGGCAGCGTGCAGCAACGGCGTGATCGGGGCATTTCCGGTCGCCAACAGCCGCACCCTGGAGCAGCTCGATGAGTGGCTGGTGCAAATCAAGTCGCGGCTTGAAGCGGCGCGCGCGGACGACCCCTCGCGCCTCGTCGCGCCCTTCTGCCCCAACCTGATCATCCGCCACGCGCAGGTGCGCGAGGCACTGGCCTGCCTGGTGCGGCACCAAGTCGAGATGGTCATCACCAGCGTCGGCTCGCCGCAACTCGCGGTCGGGCCGCTCCACGACATCGGCTGTACGGTCTTCGCCGACGTTGCGACGCTGCGTCACGCCGAGAAAGCGATCGCGACCGGAGTTGACGGACTGATTCTGCTGACCGCCGGCGCGGGCGGGCAGACCGGATGGATGAACGCATTCGCGTTCACCCGCGCGGTGCGTGAGATGTTCGCCGGTCCGATCGTGATGGCGGGCGGAATATCGGACGGACGGGTGCTTTGGACGGCAGAAGTGCTGGGTTGCGACCTCGCCTACATGGGCACCAAGTTTATCGCCACCCACGAGAGCATGGCGGAGCCCGAGTACAAGCAAATGCTGGTTGAATCGAGCATGGACGACGTGTTGCTGACGCGCGCGTTCACCGGACTCGACACCAATATGCTGCGGCCCTCGATCGTAGCGGCGGGATTGGACCCGAAAAATCTTCCGGAGCGGGTGACGATTGAAGCGGCCGAGCAGATGCATGGGTCGGGCGCCAGCGGCCCGCGAAGATGGAAAGACGTGTGGAGCGCGGGGCACTCGATTTCGGGCGTGACCGGGGTGATGAGCGCCGCGGAGCTTATCGACCGGACGGCGCGTGAATACGAGGCGGCGAAGCGAGCCACTCTGGCAACCCTTGGGCGCTGAGCGACACGCCGTCATTCGCGGCCGAGTCTGGGTCGGCAGGAATCTCGGCGGCCCCGAAAACCTCTCGCGCGACGATCCGGCTTCGCGGCGGACTCTCGCCATCTTTAGCTGAAATTCCTCACTTCACAGGCTTTCGTTCACCATGACCGAAGTGCGTTCCGCAGCCGCGTCGCCCGGAGCACTCCGCGGCGGCTTGAGTTGACCCGACTCGATGGGCGATACTGCGGCCTGAACGATCGGTACGGCGCCGACCTTGATGGCGGTGACAACAAGGAGCGTTCCCATGCATGACCTCGTAATTCGTAACGGCAAGATCGTCGATGGAACCGGAGCACCAGCATGTGTTGGTGATATCGCGATCGACGGCGGCGTTATCGCCAGCGTTGGCGGCAAGGCCGGCGCAGGACGCCGCGAAATTGACGCGTCGGGCCTGCTGGTCACGCCCGGCTTCGTCGACATCCACACTCACTACGACGGCCAAGTCACCTGGGACCCCTACCTGTCGCCATCGTCGTGGCACGGCGTCACAACCCTGGTGATGGGCAATTGCGGAGTCGGTTTCGCTCCGGTTGAGGCCGGCAAGCAGGAATTTCTTATCGGCCTGATGGAGGGCGTCGAGGACATTCCCGGCACTGCGCTGGCCGAGGGTATCAACTGGTCGTGGGAGAGCTTTCCGCAATACCTCGATGCGATTGAGAAGATGCAGCGCGTGATCGACGTGGGTGCGCAGGTGCCGCACGGTGCGGTGCGCGCGTACGTGATGGGCGAACGGGGCGCCCACAACGAGGAAGCGACTGAAGAAGACATCACCAGGATGGCGGCTCTCGTCCGCGAGGCAATCGAGGCCGGCGCGCTGGGATTTTCAACTTCGCGCACGATGCTGCACCGCGCGAAGAACAAGGAAGTCGTGCCGGGCACGTTTGCAAGCGAAGCGGAGTTGCTCGGAATCGGACGCGCGCTGCGCGCCGCGGGGCACGGCGTATTCGAGATGGCATCGGACATGACCGGACCCGACGCCACCATGGAATGGATGATCAAGCTGACCCGCGAGACCGGGCTGCCGATCACCTTCGCGATGGGCCAGGGCGATCAGAACCCGGACGGATGGCGCCGAATGCTCGATCGCGTAAAGCTATACAACTCCGCGGGCGCGCATCTTGCGCCGCAGATTTCGCCGCGGCCAACCGGAATGCTGATGGGCCTGCAGAGCTCCCTGCATCCGTTCATCACGCACCCGACCTACCATCGCGAGCTGGCGCATCTGCCGATCGACGAGCGCGTCGCCGAGATGCGCAAGCCGGAAGTGCGGGCGCGTATTCTGGCGGAAGAGCCCGCAACCAAGGACCGCGTGACGCGTTACCTGGTGACTAACTTCGCCAAGTATTTCCGCCTTGGCGATCCGCCCGACTACGAGCCCGCTCCCGAGACCAGCGTCGCAGCTTGCGCACAGCAGGCGGGAAAAAGCGCTGCCGAGTTGACCTACGACCTGCTGCTCGAGCGCAACGGCCGCGAGATGCTGTACGTGCCGTTCTCCAACTACGCCTCCTACAACCTTGATGCGGTCCGCGAGATGATGACCGATACGACCACCACGTTGGGGTTAAGCGATGGCGGCGCGCATTGCGGGCTCATCTGCGATGCGAGCATGCCGACTTACCTGCTCACGCACTGGGTGCGAGATCGCAGCCGCGGAGACAGGTTGCCGGTCGAGTTCGTGGTAAGGCGTCAGACGGCGGACACCGCGAAGCTTTACGGACTCAACGATCGCGGCGCGCTCAAGCCGGGATTGAAGGCCGACCTCAATGCCATCGATCTGGATGGTCTGCGGCTCCACGCGCCTGAGATGGTTTTCGATCTGCCAGCGGGTGGGCGCAGGCTGGTGCAGCGGGTCGATGGGTACAAGCACACGGTTGTGAGCGGCGAAGTAACCTACGAAGACGGCAAGCCAACCGGCGCGATGCCCGGGCGGCTGATTCGCGGACCGCAGCCCGCCGCGTAGAAGACCCCCAGCGGACAGGCGGAGGAGGCCGCGCATCCTTTTGCGCGGCCTCGAGAGGTTCCCTCGAGCGATGAAGCGCGGGACAGTTCCCGCGTTTCTTTTTTAGGTGGCTCCGCGGCGACAGAGGAGAGCCGCTGCCGGCTATTTCACCCTGAGAGGAAGGCCCGCGACCATCAGAAAGACTTCGGTGGCAGAGCGGGCGATGCGCTGATTGGCCAGGCCGAGCAGGTCGCGAAAGTGCCTGGCCACTGCGTTGTCAGGCACGATGCCGCTGCCGACCTCGTCGGTCACGACGATGCTGTCGAAGGGCGCTTGCTCCATGACCTGCACGAGCGTACGCGCCTCATGACAGAACGCGTCTTCGCCCGAGTAGATCCGCATCAGGTTCGCGACCCACACAGTCAGCGAATCGATGATGACGATGTCCGCTCTGCCGTTGAGCGCGTCGAGCGCGCTGGCGACATTCACCGGCTCCTCGACTGTCACGAAATCGGGAGGGCGCTCGGCCTTGTGCCGCGCGATACGTGCCGCCATCTCCTCATCCGAGGCCTCGCCGGTCGCGACATATGCTCGTCGCATTCCCGGGCGCTCTGCGGCGAGTTTAACCGCGTAAGCGCTCTTCCCGCTGCGCACCCCGCCGGTGATTAAGCTGACCCTTGGCACGAGGCACAAGCCTACTCTCATGCCACTGCGCGTTCGACGCAGAAGCGGTCGGCCACCACCGAGCGCACGCGGCGTGAATTGTTTGCGCGACGCCCGGGTCCGGGAAGCCGGTCAGAATTCGGCACCTGCCCTTCTGCCGCGGCGGGAAGGCGGGCCCGAGGAGGATCCCACGAGCCAGGAGACCGGCCGGGTCACTATGACTGGAGCAATCGTCACGCCGCGGTTTCCGCTGCGAAGTACTTCTCAAAGACCTGATGGATTCGTCGGCGCCGCGCCTGCAATTCCTGGAGCAGGCGCTCCGGGCCGTCCTCGCCCTGAAAGCCCATCCTGCGTGCAAGCGGCAGCAGCGCGTCATGATCGGTCGGCACGGCCCACGCTGGCTGATCGCTTTCGATTCTCAAGCGATTCTCCAGGCGTGCGAGAAAATCAAAGTTGTCCGTCAGACTGGCCGCGTCCGCAGCCTCCAGCAGGCCGCTATCGTGCAGCGCGGCAAGCAGCGCGCGGGTGTTTCGGGCGCGCAGCCCTGGATGGTTCTTCCCGTGCCGCAGCGCCATCATCTGGGTCAGGAACTCAACATCGATGAGCCCGCCCCGCCCCTGCTTCAGGTTGAGGCGGCTTTTGTCCTCGATTCCGATTTCGTTCGCCATCCACTCGCGCATCGCGGCGATCTCGGCGACTCCCGAAGTGTCGAGTCCGCGGGAAAATACGAACTCCTGGCGGGCGCGTTCCACTTCGGCTGACAAACCCGGATGACCTGCCACCACGCGCGCGCGCACCAGCGACTGGCGCTCCCAGACCGCGCTGCTCTTGCGATGGTAGGAAACAAATCCCGGCAGGGACGTCACCAGCGGCCCCTGGTTGCCCGAAGGCCGCAGCCGCAAGTCGAGCTTGTAGGCGTAACCTTCGCGTGTACGAGACTCGAGCACCGCGATGAGCTTCTGCGCGATGCGCGACGCGACCAAAGCCGCGTCGGACTCGCCCGTCCCACCATCCGCATAGACGAAAATCAGGTCCAGGTCGGAGTTGTAAGTCATCTCGCCTGCTCCGAGCCGGCCCATCGCAAGAATCGCCATCCGCAGCGAAGCAGGGATCTTATGGCGGATGGCGACTTCGGCGCGCGCCACCTCGAGCGACTCCGCCAGCACCGCCTCGGCGAGGTTGGTAAATTCGGTCTCTACATCGGGCAGCTGCAGCTCGCCCGCCAGATCGGCGATGGCGATGCGCAGAAACTCCTGATGGCGAAACGCCCGCAGCGCATCCAGGCGACCCTCAAGGTCGGCACTCGCCCGAACCAACTCGCCGACTTCCTCCTTCAACTCGGTCAGGGTCCGGCGTGTGCGTACCAGATCGGACCTGACCAGCGTATCGAGCATGTCCGGATGGCGGATGAAGATAGTGGAAAGGTAGCGGCTCGACGCGAACAGCCTGAGCAGGACGCGCCGGGTAATCGGATGCTGCTCCAGCAGCCCGAGGAATGAGGTGCGTGCGCCCACCGCGGCGATGAACGCGGCCAGGTTCATGATGGCGAGATCGGGATCGGCCAGCGAGCGCATCTCGTCGATCAGGACCGGCCCCAGGCTGTCGAGTAATTCGCGGCGGCGCGGACTTTGCGCCCAGTGCTCGGGTCCGCGCCACAGGTGCTCAAGATGCCCCGCGCTTTCTCGGGGCGATGCATAGCCAAGGGTGGCCAGCAGAGGGATTGTCAAATCGTGCTCCCCGGCGTTGGCCCAGGCCGCGACCGCCTGGGGAGAAGCCGCTGGACGCGCCTCCTCTTGGCCCCCGGCCAGGGTCTCGCGAAACTGAGACGCGATCAGGTCGCGGCGCCGTTCCAGCGCTTCGACCAGACGCGCCGACGCTTCCGCTTCCTTCCCGAAACCCATGCGAGCCGCCAGGGCGCGCATACCCGCATCGTCTGCCGGAAGGGTCTGGGTCTGCATCCCGGCCGCGACCTGCAGCTTGTGCTCGGCGTCGCGCAGCAGAACATAGGCTTCCGCCAGGGCAGTCGCCCTCTCCTGCGCCATGTAGCCATGGGTTTCCAGCTGGCGGAGCGCCGCGAGCGTGTTACCGGTACGGATTCGCGGATCGCGGCCACCGTAAATCAGAGTGAGAGAATGGGCGATGAATTCCATCTCACGGATGCCGCCGCGCCCGAGCTTGATGTTCCGTGCGATGAGCTCGGGCGATCTCAGTTCCGCCTCGATCTGATGTTTCATGGCGCGCAGCTGGCGCAGCGTATCGAAATCAAGAAAGCGCCGATAAACGAAACTTCCGAGCTGCGCGGTCAGCTTGTCGCCCACTGCAACCGCGCCGGCAACCGCTCGCGCGCGCAACAGCGCGGCGCGCTCCCAGGTCTGGCCGTAGTTTTGATAGAAGCTGAGCGCGCCCTCGAACGGGACCACCAGCGGCGAGCTGCGGCCCCCGGGGCGCAGCCGCAGATCGACCCGAAAAGAGCCGTCGGAGAGCATTTCGGTAAGCAGCTCCCCGGTTCGCGCCGCGGATACTGCCGCAGCCTGGGTATCGGGCGCATCGTAAAGATACATCAGATCAATATCGGAACTGAGATTGAGTTCGTTGGCGCCGAGCTTGCCCATCGCGAGCACGCAAAACGCGCCCGCGTCCGCCGCGCGAGGACCCATCAGATGTTTCACCGCAGCGAGTCCGGCGCGAATGCACTCGTCGGCGAGCGCCGACATCAGGCGGGCGGTCTCCGCCACTTCGATGCGTCGCAGCAGGTCGGCGATGGCGATCTTGATAAACTCGCGTCGTTTGAACCGACCCAGAGCCGCTGCCGCGTCCTGCCGCGTGGTTGCGACTATCGGATCGCATCGCATGGTGGTGCGAATCGATCGGACCGATGCCGAGCGTGCAGCGCGGAATATTTCGATCCAGCGATCGCCGGCGGCGGTTAGTTCACTCAGCACCAAATCGGAAGCGCCGAGGCAGAAGATCAGATCGGCCGCAACAGTGGCATCTTGCAGCGTGGCGACCAGAAGGTCGGGCGAGAGTTCAGCGAGTTGCAAGAGCGCGGCGAGCGCGGCACGCTCATCGGGCGCACGCTCGGCTACGATCGCATCGGGTTGCGCCGCCAAGGAGGGAAGCTTTTGCCGAAGCGACTCAGCGAGCGGTCGAAGCTCGGGGCTGAGTTCGCGCACCGCTGGCATCGCGCTAAACGATAACAGAGGTTGCTGCCCGAAAGCATGGTGCCGCGCGGATGCCCGGTGGTACGCTGCTTAGGACCGCTGGAGGGCACCCGCGATGATCGTCTTGTATACCACGGAACGCGACTATCCCTGGGGGACCTTGCGCTCCACCCACGCCAGCAAGACCAAAGTGGTGCTGGAGGAAAAAGCCGTCCCCTACCGGATTGAAAATCTGCCGCCCGGCAATCTCTGGAAAAAGCCTCCCGAGATGCTGGCCAAGCACCCGCTCGGCAAAGTTCCCTACATCGAAGACGAGGACCTGATCATCTTCGACTCCACCGTGATCAACGAATACCTCGAGGATCACTACACGAGCGGCGCCCGGCTGATGCCGCACAACCGCACGGCGCGCAACCATGTTCGCCAGGCCGAGCAGTTTGCCGACGAGGCCATCCTGGCAGGCAGCCTTCCGCTCATCTGGATGCCGTATTGGAGTCCTCCGGAGAAGCGCGACCAGGGACAGATGGAACAGGGGCGTGAACTTCTACGTAGCCGCGACCTGCCCTTTTTGGAGAGGCTGCTGGAGCGAGACCAGGGTGGCGGAGACTATCTCTGCGGCGACCTCTCGCTGGCTGATGCGCCGATGATGGCGGTGGCGATGGTCCTGGAAGTCGACGGAATGAAGCTGGACGCATTTCCGCGGGTCGAGCGATACCTCCACAACCTGCGCCAACGCAAGAGCTACCGGGCCATTAGTCCCCGCACTAAAGTCGCCGACGCCTCAAGCGGCGGCGGATGATCTCTCAAAAGAGCCTGGTCCCAAACCCAAGATAAGGCGCGAGTGCAGGCTGAGCGCGTGGGGGCGCAGTAAGATAACCTCGGCGCGTCGGACATAATTCTCCGAGCACGCTCTCTGCGCGGACGCTGCAATCAGGATTTTCTCGACTCCGGCGAATCAGGCTTTATGGAGGTGGTGATGATGATGGACGGCGCCGTGGTGTCGGGCTCGGTGGCTCCTCCTCGAATGCCGGGGCGGCGCGTCATCGTCAGGTTCCGATTCCGTATCATTGGCTTCAATACTGGCGACGTCGTACTTGATTCCCGGAAAATAAGTCTCTTCGTGCTCGTAGACGTCCACCGCAGCTAGAAATTCGGCGTAATAATTCTTCACCGCAAAGCCGAAATGCGGCCCCTGGTAGCGCTCGATCATCGTCGAGTAATCGCCGGCGTACAGGTCGGCGGCCCGAGCTATGCCACCAGTGCCATAGTTGTATGCGGTAATGGCCAGTGCCCAATCACCCAGCTGGTCGTAGTTAGATCGTAGCAACTCGGCGGCTGCCTCGGTCTCGCGGATCGGGTTAAGCCGATCATCGTGGTGGCGCGAAATCGTCATGTATTTGCAACCGGTTGCGCGGGTGAATTGCCAGATACCGCAGGCACCCGCGCTAGACTTGGCGTGCGACTGGAAGCCCGATTCGACCTGGGCCAGAGTGACCAGCTCGGGAGGAAGCCCCCACTGCCGGAAGATTCTCTCCATGGTCGGCCGATAGTAACGGCTGCGAACCAGCCCCTCGCGAAAGCGCTCGCGCAGTCCCTCCTGGACCCGGAAGTTTTCCGCGGCAAGCGAGTAGGCGCTGAGCGACTCGCCTTTGAACATTTCAGCTACCCGCCGCTCATCGTTGGTTTCCGGCTGATGGCCCGCTGCGAGGCGCTCCAGAATGTCGCCATACTTGGTCCTGAGATAGGCATTGATCCAATCGACGTCCTCGCGGGTCGGGATCCCGTAGCCGGGGAGCTTGTAAACTTCGTAAACCCGAGAAACCTTGTCGCGATCAACGATGGCAAAATCGCGGACGGAGTAGGTTGTAAAAACGTCGACCCAGAATCGAACGTTGGGCTGGATGAATGTCGGGCGGGGGAACGGTAACTGAGCGGCGGCGCGGCAGGAAGTTGCGCCAGCCAGGCTCATAACAGCCAGGCTCGCAGCCAGAGCCAACAACACGCCAGTCAGACGACGACGCAACCTTTCCAGCAAACCGCTCTCTCCACTGCTCGCCGCCAACTCATGCGAGCCTGCCGTAAAAATAATGCCCTTATCGATTACCCTGTCAGCCTCTGATAGTCAACGAGGCAGCTAAAAGCGTGTGAGGTGTAGTTTTGGCGAAGGGTCGATTGCGGTGGCTCCTCAAGTCAAGAGGTGCAGAGTTCGCGCTGGTAGTAGCGTTCTGTATCACCTTCGGCTGTCAATCCAGCCATCGCACGTCCACCAGCCTCGGGGGTTTCAAGGTCGCGCTCCTTACACCCGGCCCGGTGAGCGATGCGGGCTGGAACGCGGCAGCATTCCAGGGTCTGCAACAGATAAACAAAGAGCTGAATGTCGAGACCGCACTGGTGCAGACGCGGTCGCCCGCCGATTTCGAGGATTCGCTGCGCCACTTTGCCTCGCGCGATTTCAACATCGTCTTCGCCCACGGATTCGAGTACACGGACGCGGCGCTCAGAGTGGGCAAACTGTTTCCGAAGACCTGGTTCATCGTGACTTCCGGAAGCGGATCCGCGGCAAATGTCTTTCGCTGACCTTCAAGATCGAGGAAGCGACCTACGTCCAGGGCGTGATCGCAGGTGGAATGACCAAGACCGGAGTGATTGGCGCTATCGGTGGAATCGAGCTGCCGTCGATCAAGCTGACCTTCGCGGGAATCCGTCGGGGATTCCTCGCAACGCGGCCGCAAGGACGGCTGCTGGTCAGCTTCACGGGCAGCTTCGATGACGTAGGCGCGGCCAAGGAGGCCGCCCTCGCGCAGGTCGGCGCCGGAGCCGACTTGCTCTTCCATAATGCCGATGCGGCCGGGTTGGGCGTGTTCCAGGCCGCGGTCCAATCAACGCATTTATGCGTTCGGCACCAATGGCGATCAGAATGCCGTCGCGCCCGAGAACATTCTGGCCAGCGCCGTGACCCACATCCCCAAGGCCTTCGTGCGCATCGCCACCGAGATCAAGAGCGGTGCGTTCCGAGGCGGGATGCTGGAATATGGAATGAAGGAGGGCATGGTCGAGGTCGTCTACAATCCACGCCTGCAGTCAAAGATTCCGGCGGCGACGATGGAAAAGGCCAAACAAGCCGACCAACCAATCATCGACGGGAAAATCGTCCTTTAGTAGCGCGGCAAGTGAGCGCTCAAACGCCGGCCTCGCGGGCGACAGAGGGCTGCGCGGGATGAGGGTCCAACGCGCTCACCGATTTCTTGCGACGGGAGGTGGGTCATCGTCCGAACCTTCACCGAGGGCCGCTTGAGTAGGCATTCCGCGCGTGCCTAACTGTAGCTCACGAGCGCCCGATGACCGTCGAAGAACTGGAGATTGCCCCCGCGCGCGGGCCATTGCATGCAGCCATCGGGCTGCCTGGCTCCAAAAGCATTACCAACCGTGCGTTGTTGCTCGCGGCGATGGCATCGGGGCAATCAACTATCGAAGCGGCCCTGCTGAGCGATGACACCAACGCCATGACGGAGGCGCTCCGCGCGCTGGGCTTCCGCGTCGAGGTCGACGAGGCCGCGCACCGTATCTCGGTCCATGGTCTCGGCGGCGCCATTCCAGCCTCCAGCGCCGAGCTCTTCGTCGACGGCGCCGGGACCGCGATGCGGTTTCTGGTGGGGTTCCTAACCCTTGGCCAGGGCCGCTACCGAGTGGACGGCAACCAGCGGATGCGTCAACGGCCGATAGGACCGCTCCTGGAGGCCCTGCAGCAGCTTGGCGCAAGCGTCTATGCGGAACGTGACAATCGCTGCCCTCCGGTTATCGTCGAAAGCCGCCGCGGCACGTTCGGGGGCGGCGAGAGCACCATCGATGCACGCGCATCGTCACAGTTCGTGTCCGCGGTCCTGATGCCTGCGCCGCTGTGGCCGCGAGGACTCAAGCTGCGGGTGTTAGGGGACACCGCGCGCCCATTCGTCGATATGACGCTGCGGCTTATGGAGGCGTGGGGCGCGCGCAGCGAGACGCAAGGCGATGTGATCACGGTACCGGGCGGGCAGACCTATCACGCGCGACAATTCGTGGTGGAGCCCGATGTGTCGGCGGCCGGATATTTCGCGGCCGCCGCCGCGCTCTGCGGTGGCGAGGTCAAGATCCAGGGCGTCCACCGCGATTCCGTCCAGGGCGATCTCGGTTTTTTTGAGCTTCTCGAGCAGATGGGCGCACATGTCGAATGGACGGTTGACGGAGTTTTGATCTCGGGCACCGGCAGCCTGAATGGCATCGACGTGGCGATGAACTCTATGCCTGACATGGTGCCGACGCTGGCGGCAATCGCGCCATTCGCTGCGTCGGGGACCAGGATCCGCCGGGTAGGCTTCATTCGCTACCACGAGAGCGATCGCCTGCGCGCGCTGGCGACGGAGCTGCGCCGCCTTGGCGCGACGGTAGCCGACTACGAAGACGGAATCGGGATCGAGCCTTCGCAGCTCGCACCGGCCACCATCGAAACTTATGCCGATCACCGGATTGCCATGAGCTTCGCCATCGTCGGGCTCAAGCTTGCCGGCGTCAAGATCAAGGACCCCGGCTGCGTATCGAAGACCTTTCCGGATTTTTTCGCCCGCCTCGCGGAATTGAGCAAGTAGCAACACGCGTCCGCGGCGCTGCGACCATGCGTTGGCGGCGGGCTAGGGGCGCGTCACCCGATAGATCGAGAAGACGCCGTCAGGATTTCGCCGGTGAAAATACAATGATCGGCCGTCCGGTGAGATGGTCGGCGCTTCTACAAAACCGCTGATGGCCGGGATCCTTTCGACTGCCCCAAATGGTTTTGTGGTGCTGGTGCGGCTCGCCATCAGAATGGTCGGCTCTTTGCCGTTCAAGCGGGTGAAGAAAATTTCCAGCTCATCCGCCGAAGTGCAGGCGGCGTAGTTGAGCCGGCCGGCACTGTTGATGGTTCGAAGAATCTCCCTGCCCTGCGCGTCGCGCCTGAAGCCGTTGTCGCTGCGACGGGCGATCCGCAGCTCCGAGGAAGCGGGCACGCTCCCACCCGTAAAGAGGCCCTCCGTGAAGTAGAGCGTGTTCCCGTCGGCGCTGATTTCCTGGTCGAAATCGACCAGCCCGCGCCGGGTCGGCGAGACTCCCGCCACGACCGCCGTACCACTCACCGAGCCCTTGGAATAGGTGCCCGAATATATGGTGGACAAGGTCGTGTCGTAGCTGCGCGTGGATACGAAGTAGAAATTGTTGCTGAGATCCATCGACGCGACCGCGTCGAGTGCGGGCCCGTTGACCCCGTCAATCTCGCCCTGAAGTTGAAAGGTTAAATCGTCAACTTTGGTTGCCCAAAACAGGTTGGTGTCGACCGAGGGGGCGTTGGAGTTGTTGAAGAAGAGCACCTTGCCGTCGCGGGTCAGAAACGGCTCCATCGCGTCCTGGCGGTTTCCGGTGATGGTAACCGCCTGCAGGTTGCCGAAACTGGTGGCCTCCGCCGACGGGTCGGCCGGGTCCCGGGCCTGCGCGGGACTGTGGACTAAGAGCGCCAGACCGAGGGGAATCAGGCATCCGAGCACCAACAGGTTTCGCCTCACAACCTTTGCGCAATTTCCCAGCCAAGCTGTGCGCTGATGCCGGCGCGCCGGCCACGGTCCGCAGCGTCAGGAGCGGAGGCGTTGCCGAGCTTCGCGCGCATCGCGATTCCCTGCGCGATCGCCGCGGCGCGAAAGAATGCGAAGGCGACAAAGAAATTCCAGTTCTCGATATTCCCGCGCCCGGTGCGCCTGCAGTATGCGGCCAGATACTCCTCTTCGGTCGGGATTCCGAGCACCTTCAGATCGTGGCCGGCAAAACTGCCGGCGTCGGCGTGCTCGGGCGGATGGTGATAACCAAGGCAATTCCACGCGAGGTCCGCGATTGGGTGCCCCAGAGTCGATAGCTCCCAGTCGAGCACCGCGACTACCCGGGGCTCGGTCGGATGCAGTATCAGATTGCCCAGCCGAAAATCTCCGTGTGCGATCCCGGTCTCGTCCTTTTCGGGGATGTGGTTGGCGAGCCACTCCACGAGGTGGTCCATCGCCGGAATCGGTTCCATCTCGGCCGCCTTATACTGCTTGGTCCAGCGGGCGACCTGTCGCGCTATGTATCCATCCGGTCGGCCGAAGCCTTCCAGCCCCACGGCCCGAAAATCAACCCGGTGCAGCCGGGCCATGGTCTCATTCATCGAATCGTATACCGAGGCGCGCTCGGCAGGCTTCATACCCGGAAGAATGGGCTCCAGGATGATGCGTCCCGGCACGAAATCCATCACGAAAAACGCCGTCCCGATGACCCCGGTGTCCTCGCATAACAGATGGGCTCGCGGCACCGGGACGTCGGTGTTCTCGAGCGCCCTGATGATGCGGTATTCGCGCTCCACCTGGTGTGCCGATTGCAGCAACGTGCCGGGCGGTTTCTTACGCATCACCAGGCGCGCGCCCGAAGCCTCCAGCAAAAAGGTCGGATTCGATTGACCGGTTATGAACTGCGAAACGACCAATGGACCACGAAATCCGGCCAGATGCTCGGTGAGATGACGCTCCAGATTGCGCTCGTCGAAGCGATGGTTTTCTCTGACCGGCGTGGTCAGTCCTTCAATTGGCACGCGATTGCTCCGCTCCCCGGCCCGCAAAAAATCGACCCGCTTCCTTTGCCGTCAATCCAATGTCGTGGTACTCCCATTGCAGGTCCAAACTCAATTGCATCGCAATGGCTCGGGGGTCGAGGAGCGCTGGCAGGCATAGCCCCCGCCGCCGTATGGTGAGCGATATGATCAAGGCGACCGAAGAAACCCACGACGTTAGAGGCTCCCAACTCGTAGTGGTCAAAGGCGGCAGCGGCAAACCGCTGCTGATTTTTCACGACGAGCTGGGCTACCCGGGCTGGATGACCTGGAACGAAACTTTCGCCCATGACCGAACTCTAGTAATCCCTCTGCAGCCCGGCTACGGAAAGACTCCACGACTGGACTGGATACGCACCTACCGCGACCTCGCGGGCTTTTACTCCCACATGGTGCGGGACCTGAAGCTTGAGCCGGTCGATGTGGTCGGCTTTTCGGCGGGAGGCTTCGTCGCCGCCGAGATGGCGGCCGCCGACCCGCGGATGTTTTCGAAGATGGTCCTGGTCGCCCCGATGGGCATCAAGCCCGAACAAGGCGAAATCATGGACGTGTTTCCGATCACGATCCGAACTCATTTGCGTGCCACCGTCGCCGATCCCGCGGGCACTCCGGAGTTTTCAAAAATCTACGGCGGCGAGATGACCCCCGAGCAGTTCGAGGCGTTCGAGGACGCGCGCGCGGAATGCGCGCGGATCGGATGGGAGCCCTATATGCATAATCCCAGCCTGCCGCACTTGCTGCAGGGGCTGAAAACCCCCACCTTGCTGGTTTGGGGGTCTAGCGATCGGATCGTGCCGCGCGCATGTATCGATGCCTACAAGCGGGTTATTCCGTCCGCACAGCTCGCAATTATCGACCAGGTCGGTCATCGGCCCGAGATCGAAAACTCCGCTGAGTTCGAACGTGTTGTCAGCCGGTTCCTGGCTGCGTAGGAGAGGTGCACCATGAAGGTAGGATATTTCACCGAACGTCCGGTCCGCTGGGTTCCCGAAGAGGTCATTCTGAAGAACGGCGCGCACTTCGCCGTGTCGAACAAGTATTTCGATCGCGAGAAGGCGGCCGACGATTACAACTACTGGATCGATGAGAACTGCTATGCGGAGGAACTCGGCTTCGACGTCGTGGCGTTGAACGAGCACCACGGCAACCCGTTCTGCATGGGCAGCGTGATGAACGTCGAGGCCGCGATCCTCGCGCGACTGACCAAGAAGGCGCACATCCTCTTGATTGGAAATCCGCTTCCGGTCCTGAAGCACCCGCTGCGGATGGCGGAAGAGCTCGCAGAAATCGATCTGATCTCACGCGGCCGGCTCATCACCGGATGGGTCCGTGGCGCGGGCAGCGAGCAGTTCTTCAACAACGCCAATCCTTCCTACAACCGCGAGTATTTCGAGGAAGCGCACGACTTCATCGTGCAGGCGTGGACCAAGCCGGGACCGTGGCGCTACGAAGGCAAGCACTTCCACTATCGCCACGTGAACCCGTGGGCGTTGCCGTATCAAAAACCGCATCCCCAGATGTGGATTCCGGGCACGCTCAGTCCCGAAACCGTGCTGTGGTGCGCGCAGCGTGGATATCCCTACTTCGGACTCGGCACTGCTCTCTCGGCGACCTGCGACCTGTGGGAGTACTACGCCGACGAAGCCCAACGCCAGGGTTACCAGGCTGGTTCCGAAAATTTCGGCTATCTGGTTCCGGCCTTCGTCGCCGAAACCGACGAGAAGGCCCAGGAACTCGGCAAGGGCTTTCTGTTCGGGGGCGGCCAGAATACTTTCGCACGTCCGGAGCACACCTTGCCGCCGGGATATAATTCCAAAGACGCGATCCGTCGTCTCTCCAAGCAGCCGCAGGGAAGCTGGCTTGGAGTCAGTGGCGAGAAGCTAAAGGCGACCCAGGTCGAAGAAAAGAAGCAAATCGATGCGGAGGAAATCCACCGCAAGCTTCTGCCCGGCTACGAGCGCGCGCAGAAGCAGCATCAATTCGTCATCGGCAGTCCAAAAACCGTAACCGAGAAACTCAAGACCATCATGAAGGTGCTGCGCCCCGGCTCGATCGTGGTGTTCAACGTGCAGGGACCCATCAGCAACCAGAATCGGCAGAACAGTATGAAGTTGATGGCAAAGGAAGTGGCGCCTGCGATCAAGGAGTTCGCCAACACGATCGGGCTGGTCGATGCGATCACGCGCCCCCCGCGCCAATCCAAGATCCAGGCCGAGACCAAGCGCGCTCCCGTGTCGGACAAGGGCCCGCTAAAAGAGCTCGGTTTGCTCTAGGAAAACAGACTATCGCAGCTCAAGGGGCGCTTCGCTCGGCGAAGCGCCCTGTTTTTTCGCGCCAACCCTTTGCTCGCGCAGTCCTGCCGGTGGGGTCGGACACAGTCCTTCCGCAAGGGCTGGACAGACCTTCCTTATCGCCATTTTCTTCGGCTCCTCGCGACCCTGATGATGAGGGGCTTTCACGGCGAAGATAGACGCGACCCTCGAACTGAGCGGTGAGTCTTCAGGGACGGGCGATCAGAACGCCGAAGTCGCTCGATACGGCGATGCCATTTTGGGCGGCGATTACGCGGTCCAGTTCGACGCGCAACCTATCCAGCAGAGCGGGCGGGAGCTGCCGCATCCGCGCGGTGGAGAGAAAGTAGTCGATCACCGGTTCGCTCTCCGTCACGTGCATGGAATTCTGATAGCGCCTGACCTCGACGTTCGCGAAGGCCGCCTTGAGCTGATCGTAGCCGGTCTCCAGGCCAAAACGCTCCGCTGCGTTGGTGACACGATTGGTGCCGAAAACGCGGCCCGCTATTTCGCGTAGCTCGCGCAAATGCGCACGCCCCATCGTCGAGGCATACAGCCTCCCTCCCTCGCGCAGCACGCGGCGAATCTCCCGGAACGCGGCCGGACGATCCTCGATGTGGTAAAGCATCGCCATCGCCATGACCGCGTCAAGGCTGCCGGTCTTGAACGGCAGCACGGTCGCATCGAGCTGGCAGAAGGTGGCCGCGCCCGCTTCACTCCCCAGACTGGCGCGCGCCTCCCGCACCATACCGTGTGAGAAATCCGAGACTACGATGGTCGTGTTGGTGGGCAATCGATCGGCGTTTTGCCGCCACAGAAATCCGGGGCCGCACCCGAGCTCGAGGATCGCGGAGACCCGCGAGAGATCGAACTGGTCGAACACCCATCGATAGAAGCTGTAGCGATTGGTGCCGAAGCGCGCGTGCAACGCTACCCGCTTGCGGAAGTTGCTGGAGTCCTTGTACTGCTCCTTCAGTGCAGTCCGTCCCGAATTCTCGAGGGGCGCGGCTGGCTTTGTTTCCGGCATAGGGCGACTCCGATTATTTCATCTTGCGCAGCAGGAATCACACTGGAGTGAATTTTTTTACATACCGAGCGTTCAACTGGCTTGCGGTCCCTATTAGGCTTGCTGTAAGAACGAATTAGCTGCGGTGACTCTCTAACAGCGCACCGACAGTACACGGAGGATGTTCGATGGCTGATTTCGATGTTCAAATCAAAGGTGGAACTGTAGTCGACGGAACCCGGGTGCCCCGCTATCGCGCGGACGTCTGGATAAAAGATGGCAAGATCGCGCAGGTCGGCGGCCGTGCCCCCGGTTTCGCCAAGCAGGTGATCGACGCCGACGGGCTGCTGGTTGCGCCCGGCTTTGTCGATCTGCACACCCACTACGATGCGCAAATCCGCTGGGACCCGTATTGCACCATTTCCGGTTGGCACGGCGTCACCTCGGTGGTGCTGGGCAATTGCGGATTCGGTTTCGTTCCGGTCAAGCCGGATTTTCGTGATCGCTCGATGCTCACGATGACACGTACCGAGGCGATTCCCTACGAGGCGATGAAAGCCGGAATGAGGTGGGATTGGGAGACCATCCCGCAGTACCTGGATTCGCTCGAGCGTGCGCCCAAAGGCATCAATTGCATCCAGTACCTGCCGACCGCTTCGCTCATGACCTACGTGATGGGACTGGAAGCCGCCAAAACTCGTCCGGCCACCGATCGGGAACGCAGCGAGATGGCGCGCCTGCTGGCGGAAGGGATGGACGCAGGACTGTGCGGTTTCTCGATTCAGCGCCTGGGGCCCGACTCGACGCAGGCGGACTTTGATGGCTCGCCGATGGTCACCGACACGATGTGCGACGAGGACATCCTGAACCTCGCGCGCGTGCTGCGCGAGCGCGATGAAGGGTTCATTCAGATCACGCAGGCGACCGGGCGCATCAAGGAAGACCTCAATTTCCTCGAGCTGCTTGCCGCCGAGGCCAACCGCCCGATTCTGCACAACGCGATCGCGCCCGCCCGCCGCGACCCGAAGCCGCATCAGCGCAGCCTGGCGTGGCTCAAGCGCTGCCGCGACAAGGGCCTGCCGATCTTCGGTCAGACCGCTACCTTCCGTACCGGGTTTGCGTTCACGCTGGAACATTGGAACCTGTACGACGCAAGCCCGGCGTGGCGCGCGGTCACGACCGGCACCCCGCAAGAAAAGATCGCCAAGATGAAGGATCCGGTGCTGCGCGAAGCGATCAAGCGCGAGCACGACGCCGCCAACAAGAAGCTCGAGGTGATCCAGAAGGGAGTGGGCGGCGCGTTGAAGTACCTGGTCGTGCAGTGGGTTAACGACAATCCCGCCCTCGAAAAGTACCTGGGCAAGTCGATCGGACAGATCGCGATGGAGGAGCACAAGCACGAGATCGACGTGATGCTTGATCTGTCAATCGCGGGCGATCTGAAGGTGGAATTTCTGGGTCCCAATCGCGGGTTCAACGTCGATTTCTATGCCGAAATGATGAATGATTCGCCGTACACGATTCCGGGCGTGTCGGACGGCGGCGCCCACACCAAGTTTTTCAACGGCGGCGCCTACACGACCGACTTTCTGCGCTGGCTGGTCCGCGACGAACAGCGCATCACCCTGGAGGAAGCGCACTACCGGCTCTCTGCGCTGCCCGCGCACGCGGCCGGCTTCCGCGATCGCGGCACGCTCCGCGAAGGCCAGGCCGCAGACGTGGTCGTCTACGATCTGAACGGTCTTGGCGTGGAGCCCGACTGGGTCGGCGAGATCGCTCATGACTTCCCCGGTGGCGAGTGGCGGCGCGTACAACACGCTCGCGGCTATAAAGCGATCCTCGTAAATGGCGAGATGACCTGGAACGAAGGACGTTGCACGGGCGTTACCCCGGGCAAGCTGCTGCGCAACGGCCACGCCTGATCCTCGAACATCCGATCACAGATCGATCCAAAGGCCGGAGCTAATCACGCTCCGGCCTTATTTTGTTCTGCCCGTCCGTATGCTCAAGCGGCACCGATGGCTCTCGATGCCACCGACCATCGCCAGCACGGCTGCGCGCACGCTCGCGCCAGCGGCTGGCGGAGACGAGATTCCTCACCTTCCCTAATCAGGAGCAGCCCACTCATAACGGTTGATTATCGTTGCAATTATCAATCGTGGCCCGAAAAACTTCGCCGAATCGGTGCGTTTCCCTTGCGCCACTGCCGCAAGCTTGCTTCCTTCTAGATAGCTTCCGGTTCATCAATGCCGATTCGAGTAGCGCTCCACCACCGTACGGAATATCGCTACGACCGTCTTGTGACCCTTTCGCCGCAAACCGTGCGCTTGCGGCCCGCGCCCCATTGCCGCACGCCGATCTCGGCCTACTCACTAAAGATCGAACCGCGCGATCATTTCATTAACTGGCAGCAGGACCCGCAGAGCAACTATCTCGCGCGCCTGGTCTTTCCGAATCCCTCGCGCCTCTTTTCGGTGGAAGTGGATTTGATCGCGGAGATGTCCGTGATCAACCCCTTCGATTTTTTCCTGGAGACCTCCGCCGAATGCTTTCCATTCTCCTATGAGGCAAAGCTCCGCAAAGAGTTGACGCCGTTTCTCGAGCCCTTGCCCGCCGGTCCAAGGATGCGCGCGTTCCTCGCCGGCATCGACATGGCCGAGCGCCGCACCAACGATTTCCTGGTCGATCTGAATCAGCGGCTGCAGCACGCGATCAAATACGTCATTCGGCTGGAACCCGGCGTGCAATCATGCGAGGAAACGCTCTCGCTGGGCAGTGGGTCGTGCCGTGACAGCGCATGGCTGCTCGCGGAGATTGTGCGCAATCTCGGACTCGCGGCGCGCTTCGTCTCCGGCTATCTCATCCAGCTCAAGCCCGACGTCAAACCGCTCGAGGGTCCCGAAGGGCCCGCAGCAGATTTTACTGACCTTCACGCATGGACTGAAGTTTACCTGCCGGGCGCGGGATGGATCGGTCTCGATCCCACTTCGGGCCTGTTCGCGGGCGAAGGCCACATTCCGCTGGCGACAAGTCCGGAACCGTCATCGGCCGCGCCGATCACTGGTATGGTCGGTCCTTGCGAGGTCGAGTTCTCTCACGAAATGAAAGTGACGCGCGTGCACGAAGACCCGCGCGTGACATTGCCCTACACCGAAGATCAATGGGCTCGCATCTACGCGCTCGGGTTTCAGATCGATCGCGAAATAGCCGCGGGCGATATTCGCCTGACGATGGGTGGTGAGCCAACGTTCGTTTCGATCGACGACATGGACGGCACCGAATGGAACATCGCTGCGCTCGGTCCCGAGAAGCGCAGGCTGAGCGAGCAGCTTCTCGCACGCCTTTGCGATCGCTTTGCGCCGGGCGGTCTGCTGCATTACGGGCAGGGCAAGTGGTATCCGGGCGAGCAGGTTCCGCGCTGGGCACTGAGTTGCTACTGGCGAAAAGACGGCGTGCCGATGTGGCACGACCGCGCGCTCATCGCGCGCATCGAAGGCAGTACTTCGTTCGGTCCGCTGGATGCGCAGCGGTTTGCGGAAACACTCGCGCGGCGGCTCGGCGTCGATCCGGGTTACGCCAATGCCGCGTTCGAAGATCCGCTCTACTATCTCCAGCGCGAGCGCCAACTGCCGATAAACGTCGACCCGGTTGAAAACCATCTCGAAGACTCGGCTGAGCGCGAACGTGTGCGCCGCGTCTTCGATCGCGGCCTAAATACTCCCACCGGCTACGTGCTGCCGCTGCAACGCGGATGGGGCAAGAGCGGACCCGAATGGCAGACGGGACTCTGGATGCTCCGCGGACAACACCTATATCTCCTGCCCGGTGATTCCCCGGTCGGGCTGCGCTTGCCGCTGCCCAGCCTGCCGTGGGTGGCGCCGTCCGAGGCGCAGCGGCTTTTCGAGGTGGATCCGATGGTGAATCGCGCGCCGCTGCCGGTGCCGCCGCGCATCTCGCCGTCCGATCCCCGACTGCAATCGCGGCGCGGCGACGAACGCGACCGCGCACCCGGAATCGGCCAGTCGGCCCCATGGATCGTGCGCACTGCTCTCTGCGTTGAGCCGCGCGACGGAATGCTGCATGTGTTTATGCTTCCGCTCAGCTCGACGGAGGACTACATCGACCTGCTCGCCGCAATCGAAGATACCGCTGCCTACCTAAGGAACCCCGTGGCGATCGAGGGGTATCCGCCGCCGCCCGATTACCGGATAAACCGCTTGTCAGTCACTCCCGATCCCGGAGTTATCGAGGTGAACGTTCATCCCGCGCGCGACTGGACTGAACTGTCCCAGATCGTTACCGCGCTGTACGAGGATGCGCGTGCGTGCCGACTCGGCACCGAAAAGTTTCAACTCGATGGGCGGCACACGGGCACCGGGGGCGGCAATCATTTCGCGCTCGGCGGAGCGACACCCGCCGACAGTCCGTTTCTCAGGCGGCCGGATCTCCTGCGCAGCATGCTCGGCTACTGGATAAATCACCCGTCTCTTTCCTACATGTTCTCCGGCATGTTCATCGGACCTACCAGTCAGGCGCCGCGTATCGATGAGTCGCGCATGGACCTCATCTACGAACTCGAGATCGCCTTCAGCCAGATTCCCGACCACCACGATGCGTATTGTCCCCCGTGGCTGGTGGACAGGATTTTTCGCCACATCCTGGTCGATGTAAGCGGCAACACCCATCGCGCCGAGTTCTGCATCGACAAGCTGTATTCACCCGACTCCTCATCGGGACGGCTTGGACTGCTGGAAATGCGCGGATTCGAAATGCCGCCGCATCCGCGGATGAGCCTGGTGCAGCAACTACTGGTGCGGGCGCTGGTCGCGTGGTTCTGGCGCGAACCCTACCGCCTCGCGCCAATCGAATGGGGCACCCAGCTTCACGATAGCTTCATGCTCCCCCACTTCGTCGCAGATGATTTCCGCGGGGTGCTCGACGATCTCCGGCGTGCTGGTTATCCCTTCGAAGGCGATTGGTTCGCGCCGCACTTCGAGTTTCGTTACCCGGTGTTCGGCCGCGTCAGTTATGCAGGCATCGAAGTGGAGCTACGACAGGCGACCGAGCCCTGGTACGTGCTCGGCGAAGAACCGGCCGGCGGCGCCACCGCGCGCTACGTCGATTCATCGGTCGAGCGCATGCAGGTAAAGGTCGATGGTCTCAGTGGCGATCGCTATGTCCTGACCTGCAACGGACGCCGCCTGCCGTTACATTCAACGGGGGTGCGCGGCGAATGGGTTTGCGGCGTGCGCTATCGCGCGTGGCAACCGCCCTCATGCCTGCATCCCACTATCCCGGTGCATACCCCGCTGGTTTTCGATGTGCTTGATACGTGGACCGGACGCTCAATCGGGGGATGCACCTACCATGTAGCCCATCCGGGCGGCCGCCACTATGAAGCCCTTCCGGTCAACGCCAACGAGGCTGAAGCGCGCCGCGCCGCGCGGTTCTTTCCATTCGGCCATACTCCCGGCCCGGTGAGAACGCCGGCCCGGGAAATGAACGCCCAGTTTCCAATGACGCTGGATCTGCGTCGCGCGCAGGTCCTTTCCGCGCCGGATAGCTATTAGCGGCGCGCTCCGTCTCGGCTATTCTCGAGAAAGTGGCCCAGCAGTCTCATCCGATCAGTCCGGCCCCCGCCCGCGAGGATACTTCGTCGGGATGGCCGTATCGCCCGAGTGCGGGGTTCTTCGATGAAATGCTGGCGGACGATGGCCAGGTCCGCTCACATTGGCGCACCCTCATCGAGTCGGTCGCAGCGATGGGGGCGGATGGCCTGGCCGCACGGTGGCAGGAAGGGCGGCGGCTAATTCGCGACAACGGCGTCACTTACAACGTTTACGAGGATCCCCGCAGCACCGATCGTCCTTGGCCGCTCGATCCGATTCCGCTGGTGGTCGAACCGCGCGAATGGACGGTTATCGAAAACGCGATGCGCCAGCGCGCCGCGCTGCTCAATACGATACTGGCTGACATTTACGGGCCCCAGAGTCTGCTGCGCGACGGCGTCTTTCCGCCCGAACTGGTATTCCGTCATCCGAATTTTCTGCGCGCCTGCTGCGGTGTGTCGGCACCGCAGGGAATTTACCTGCATAACTACTGCGCCGATCTCGCGCGATCGCCGGACGGGCAATGGTGGGTGATCGCGGATCGCACGCAGGCGCCCTCGGGCGCCGGCTACGCGCTGGAGAATCGCCTGGTTTCGCAGCGGGTCCTTCCCGAGGTTTTTCGCGCGACCCACGTGCGAAGGCTCGCGGACTATTTTCAATCCTATCGCAACATGCTCCGCGACCTCGCGCCGTACCATCGCGACAATCCGCGGATCGTGCTGCTGACACCCGGTCCGTACAACGAAACCTATTTCGAGCACGCCTTCTTGGCGCGGTATCTCGGCTTCACCCTCGTCGAGGGGGCAGACCTGACGGTCCGTGGTCAATCCCTGTTCCTGAAGACTCTTGGCGGTTTGCTGCCGGTCGATGTCGTGGTTCGCCGCCAAGACGACAGCTTCTGCGATCCGGCGGAGCTGCGCGAAGACTCGGTGCTTGGCGTGCCCGGTCTCGTGCAGGCGCTGCGAGCGGGCAACGTCGCGATCGCCAATGCGCTTGGTTCCGGATTACTGGAATCGCCCGCGCACGCAGCGTTCCTACCCAGCCTGTGCCGGCAC
>JAFAHS010000048.1 GCA_019237115.1 Deltaproteobacteria bacterium | reverse complement strand
GGGACGAACGACAGCCGCTGCTCTGGCGAGGAAGGTCGATCGCGACAGCCCGACGCTGCTGCTCGATGAAAGCGATGCGGCGTTTGGTGGCGAGCGCGAGTATGCCGAAACGCCGCGCGGTATCTTGAACAGCGGACACCGCCGAGGTGCTACGGTAAGCCTCTGCGCCGGCAAGGGCTCGGATCAAAAGGTCGTTGAGCTCCAAACGTTCTGCCCGAAAGCGATCGCGGGTATAGGCCGGCTTCCCGACACAGTTGACGATCGTTCCGTGCCCGTCGTTCTGCGCCGACGCACACCGCAAGAACGAATCGAACGGCTACGCCGGCGCCACGTCGAGGATGAGGTTCGAGCGTTGCGAGAGCGACTTGCGCGCTGGGCTGCGAGCATTACGGGTAGCCTCCGCGATTCGGAGCCGGAGATCCCGGACGAGCTTGGCGATCGACAAGCGGATGCGTGGGAACCGCTGCTCGCGATTGCCGACCTATTCGGTAAAGAATGTGGTGCGCGTGCGCGCGTCGCTGCTCTGGTTCTCTCTGCGCGGCGGGCAGCGGATGACGAGTCCCTCGGTGCGCGGTTACTGCTCGATGTCCAAAACGTGTTCAGCGAGCGCGACGTCGATCGCCTAACATCGAAGGAGCTAGTCGCTGCGCTCACCGAGCTCGAGGAATCACCTTGGGAACCGGAGCGAGGGCATCCGTTTGACGAGCGCCGCCTCGCGGCTCGATTGCGACCATACGATATCCGGCCAGAGAAGTGGCGGAAGGGCACTAGGACGGAACGCGGATACCACGCTCAACAGTTTTTGGACGCATGGGCTCGCTATCTCCCCGAGAGAGCGCCACAGCCGCCACAAGCGCCTCAAGCCGCTTATTCACGCTCGGACTCTGCGGCGGATGCCTCCGCTGTGGCGATCCCTGTGGCGGATGACAGCACCTAAAAACGTGCTCGCGTGGCGGATGTGGCGGACGTGGCGTTACAAAAGGGACGGCTGGAGGAGGCGCCTTATCGCTTCAAAGTGTTCGGAGGGCCGTGAGGCGTAATGGCCTGGCAAGTCAAGTATTTCAAGAGAGAGGACGGTACCGTGCCTGCCCATGCCTTCCAGGAGGGCCTCCCGAAGAAACTGCGAGCGAAACTTCTCAAGTTTACGAAAGAGGCCGCGGACTCCGAAGGTAAGCTTGGGGGAGGATACTACGAGGTCTGCCACTCACGACCCGGAATCAGTGAGACCCGCGCAAAGTTGGGAAAAGACCTGGCGCGCTTTCTCTGTGGCCGGGATGGAGATAGGCTAGTGATCCTTACGGGCGTCTTAAAGGGGATAGATGAGCCAACCCCGGACGCTTCATTTGATGGGGCTGAAGCGTTTTTGGCCGAATACAATAAGACTAAGAGCGTCGCTTAGGGGTCGAAGGAGACAACGGTATGGGCCTGTTCGAGGAAAGCATAAAGGACGGGATGAGCGATCCGGAATTCCGCGCCGGCTGGCTCGAAGCTGAAGAGGAATTGCGGGCTTATTATGCTTCACTTTCGATGCCAGAAATAACCGCGTCGGCCGACATAGTCGTGGCTAGAGTCACGAACGCCGCGAACCCGATTCCGACGAAGATAGGTGCGTCCAAGGTTCTTACGACTGCATAGATTTCCACAATGGATCATGCTTCGTGGAAAGTGACCATGCTGCTCGCGGACAGCGCACAAGCAGTAAACGGGAAGCTCTACGTCCTAGGCGGCGGATGGTCCACGTCAGGCCCACAACCCTCGCCGTCGGCCTTAGCTGTAAAAATTGACGTCCCTTGGGACGAGGCCAACCGTGAACATGTAGTTCGCATCGAATTGCTAGACAGCGATGGTCGCGCCGTTCCGAGCCCGACCCCTCCAAACGAGCCTCTGGTCATCGAGGCGACACTTGAAGTTGGCAGACCCCCAGGAATGACGCCGGGAACCCCCTTGGACGCTCCGCTAGCATTGAATCTAATGCCATTACCTTTGAAGCCGGGTCGCTACGAGTGGCGATGCACGGTGCTGGGGCCTAATGTCTCCACGACCTGCGCATTCACCGTCAGACGAGTGCAAGAACCGCAAGTCTAGAGTCTCGTGACGATCATCCAAAACGAAACGGGAGAACGGCTCGAGCTCGACGTTCGTGGCCGGCGCGGACCGCGAGCGCGCCGTCCCGACCCCGTGGCTCTCTGCGAAAATGACGGACGATCTTGGCTCTACTGTCCGTACGACGGGGAATCGCTTCGCCGCCTTCACGGCCCGCATGGTCACATCTTTTATGGCTGCTCGCGGTACCCAGGGTGCAGGTATTGCTTCGACGGCCGCCGCGCCAAGATGCTTAAGCGCGAGATTCGCGCCGCGATCGTGGCCGAAAGAGAGTCCGCCAAGGTATCCGTGGTCGAGCACGCACAAAGCCTGCTCCCGAGACTACCGTAAAACCCCGTACCCCGTACCCCATAGAAAGACGCTTGCGGGAATCAAGTTTTGATATTTTTTTCGCGACGGTGACGGCGCTGCTCCGCGGGTCCTCGGGGCGCGCCGAGGGGCCGAGCGGAGAGATGGGCGGGAGACTTCGTGGACGGTAGCGCAGGCGACCGGTGTCAAACGACTGCTACCGATGACGTTGAGTGAACCCGTAGAAGGTTCGGGAGCGTCTCGGCGCTGATGGGGGCTTGAAATGGCACGACGCTCTCCGATTGTCTCTGGTTTCATTCTGTTGCTGTTGGTCGCGGGCGCGTTTCGGGTTGGCCAAGCAACCACGACCGTTCAATTCGATGCTGCTTGGTGGCGCGAGTTAACTCGGACCCAGCAGCTGGCAGCGGTTCAGGGCATGATTGACGGGTACCAGAGCGGCTACACTTCTGGCCACACTAAAGGCATGGTTGAGACGATCGAGTGGCTGAACACAAAATACGTCGACGCAGCATTCACCTTCTTTGTGGGGGATCGCGAACGTTATAGGTCGCTGTGGTTTAAGGCCGTCGCCGATAAGAGGACGGCATCGAACGCTCCAGGACTCTCCCTGCCAAACTTCCCAAACACTTTCGGGACCTACGTCGATGGGATTACGCACTTCTATGAGAACAACCCGACAAAGGCGGATTGGTCGCCGGGGATGATCATGGAGTGCCTTTCCACTACGCGGCTTGCGTCCTGCAATGACGTCCAACGCTAGACTTACCACTATTCTGCCATTAAGCGCCCGCTACGACACCAAACGAGGCCACGCCCTAACGTCGGCGAAGCCTCGTATTCGTTGGTGTTTTCGTGTGGTCTCTTACGGGCCGATATGAACTCGGAGAAACCTACACGTTCCCGCCATTTCGTACGAACTGCGATGCGATCGTGAACAGAGTATACGTACACGGCTATGATGCGCGCGAGAATGAGCGCTTGCTGGA
>JAFAHS010000003.1 GCA_019237115.1 Deltaproteobacteria bacterium | reverse complement strand
CGCAAACCTCCCGCGCCTTCCCCAACCGCGCTCAAGACGCGCGCTTAGGATTGAACTGGTGCGGTCAAGAGGACTCGAACCTCCACTCCGGTTAAAGAACTAGCACCTCAAGCTAGCGCGTCTACCACTTCCGCCATGACCGCGTTTTCGACTTTGGGCCGTGCGCCCTAAGCGAAGCCGCGTCGTCTAACAAATCACCCTTACGCTGACAAGCGTGAGTTGAGAGAAAGCGGAAGACGCCGTTGCGCCAAGACGACAATTAGCTGCGCAGGGCGTTAACGAGTCGCTTGCGGCGTCATCGCTCGGCGTTTCCAGGTGAGATACGCATCCAGCCGCTCCATCAGAGCGCCGGCCGCGGTCGACATTACGCCCTCGTCCTTCGATCTCGCGGAGACATCCATTGCCCATAGTCCGGCGACCAGACCGAACGGGTCCTGGGCCGGTCGCGCGTCAGTGTGGCGGATGAACCCCCCAAGCAGCAGCCGCGCCTGATTCAAAAGAAGCGTTCGATACTGGTTGAGGTCCACGGCTCCGGTTCCGGTCGAGAAAGACTCGCTCTCCTGAGCGGCTTTCTTGATGGCGGAGTCGTTGGCGATTGCGGCGAACCGGCTAAGCACATCCGCCTCGCGCCGCAAGCCGCTGCGAACGATAGAGGCAGGCGGTTCGCGCTTCAGCTCGATTGCGAAGCCGTTGACTACCTTGTTCTGAGCAACCTCTTGAAATTGATACGTCGCCGATTTCCCTTCGGGCACCGAAACGGTTCCGAAGGAGAGGCGCAACCACCTGTCCTCTCCAGGCCGGACGCCCTTAAGGAAGATCCGTCCGCCTTTGGCGAAATCACCACGCGCGGGATTGACGATTGTCACCTGGCTGCCTGAAACAAACTTCGCAGACTCTGGATTGACGAATTCCTGAATTTCGATGTCGGGGATGTTTTTTTCATTGTTATGTATGATGGCGTAAAATTCGCCGCCTTCGCCTCCCGTGCCGCTCACGACCTGTAAGTTGCGCTGCGCCTTTTTGTTATCCTGGAGAACCAGCGGGTCGGTCCCTGCTGCGCCTGGAGAGCCGCCAAGAAGCGATGGCGGCAGATACGCGTCTCCCGGCGCGCTGATTTGGACGGCGAGACAAACGTGCGAGGACGCCGTCGCCGGAACGCTCCATTGAAATCCCGGGGTAAAGAGGTCGTTGTCCGTAGCCGCGAAAGTGACAGTCTGCGACCCGAGATCTACGAACGGAAGTCCCAACCCAAAATCCGCCATCAGGAAATCGGCGGTGACGGTCACCGGCGAAACCGTGGGCGCGGCGGGCGCGCGCCGAGCTATTCGCGCAAAGGCGTAATTGACGGCGCAGGTTGGGGGGCAATTTGGGCCGCCTGCGATAGGCGCGTCGCCCTGCACCCAGTCGTTGACAAGAGGCTCGACTGTGCTCGAGGTCTGATTCCATACGTCGCTTGTGACGTAGAATGCAGGGTTGGTTGACGGCTCCTCCCCGTTGTCGTGCGAGCTTGCGTTCGTTGTCCAGTCGCGTACGAAGAAATCGGACGGCAGATCGGTGACCACGACATAGGCGTTGATGAGATTGTTCCCGGTGGGCGAGAGGTTGGCGGGAGCCGTGCCGGAGGCCCAGATGTTCAAGAGCCGTCCGCCACCGGTTGCCAAAGTGTTGTAGTCGCCGTACTTTGGGACGCCCCCGTATGGGCTAGAATTGCACGTCTGACCCGAAGGACATCCGAGGGTGAAATCGCACGTCGCGTTCGTCGTACTGCAAAATCCCGCGTACTGGGGTTGCACGGTGCAGCTTGTCGCGTCCTGAGACTCCCTGGTTCCGTTCGCCCAGTTGCTGATCTGGCCGGCGCTGTTTGTATTGGCGCCGGCACATTGGGGATCGTCGATCCCCATAAGATCGGTTTCCGGGCCCGGGGTCAGAGCGCCGTTCGCCGATGTGACGCTCCCCATGTAATACCGTGTGAAATCATTGGGGTCCGCAGCGGTGTTCCCAGCAAATCGCCGGTCATACCACCCAAGGTACGCTGTTCCGCCCCATGTCCCAAGCCATGACAGGAACCGAACGGCTGTCGCGGAGCCGTTAACCGCGACCACGGGCCCCCAGCCGAGGCCTCCGTCCCATGAATCTTGAACCAGAATGTCCTGGCCTGTTTGGCTTGCGTTCATCGACGCAACGGCCATGTAGATATGGTTCGGATCGGTATCGTCCACCGCGATGACCGGACTTGCGAGTGTGTTGCCATCGTTGCACCGATCAAGACCAGGTATTGGGCCGCCTGTACACAACTGCCCATAGGCGTCACCGAAAGGGCCAGAAAAGGGAAATCCCGGCTGCTCTACGAGACCGCTGGCGCAGCTGCTGAACTTATCAATGTCGACGTTGTTCGGCCAGGATCGCGACACGACATAGACCATGCCGTCCATGCCGACTGCGACGCGCGGGTAGCCGTAATTGCCGCTCGACGGACTCGCCAACGCGCTCCATTTCGAACCGCCGTTCGTCGAGCATGCGAGGGCGGAGACGAAGTTGTTGGTCTCCTGCCAGACGACGTAGACTTGGTCCTGGTTGCTGGCCGAAAGGTTCCAATGGTCCACGGCGACGTGCGGCTGATCCACATTTATCCCTTGCGCCGAACGATCGACGGCGTTCGTGACATAGCTGAAATCGGCGCCATGATCTGCTGATGTGTACAGCGCCACGAACTCCACTGGATGTGATCCCAGGATGCTAAGGTAAAAGGTTCCGCTTGGCCCCCAGGCGACGCCGCAGTCGCCGTCAACGGTTGAGGGGCTGGTCGGACCGCCATTAATATTGCTCGCATTGAAAGTAGCGCCTCCGTCGGAGGAATACGAAACACCGCACGCCGCAGCCGTCACGAAATACTGTCCGTCGATCGAAGCGGCCGCATCGATTTCGCCGGCGCCCGCGACCTCCTCGGCTGCTGCACCGCCCGCGCGACCGCCAGTGTTCAGCGGCTTAGCCGATCGCGGGCCTTGGACCGGTGGCGTGGAGATCTTCGCATAGGCTCGAGGCGGCGAAATCGTGGGAGCGATGGCGCTGCCTTTCAGCTTGCGCATTTCCTCCTGCGATGTCGACTTGTCAGCGGGCGGGGCTGACAATGTCCGGGCCATCGCGAGGGCCTCATCGCCGCGTTCCGGGGCGGCGCCGGGTTGCAACAGCGTATCGAATCGCACGAGCGAGTCCTTGACCGCGACTGCGGTCAAGACCTGTATCGATGTCTCGGGCTTATTACGTGTGGTATCGTTTTCAGACTCGCCTGGCCGTTGGAATGGCACCTCGATCGTGCGTTCCAGTCCGGGCCACCCGCCGATCAAAGTAAAAGTTGTCGCCTCGGGATATTGAGAACGGATTAAGACCAATCGTTGAAGCGCCTGGGCGTGCGATAGCCGGCCGGAGACGCGGATCGTCATGGAGGCGTCCACTGCGTTGGACGCATTCTTATGTTCGACGAGAAACGCGTCTCGAGTTATCTGTCTCCCCACCCAGCCCGTCGTGACCTCAATGCGCATATCCGAGGAGAAGGTCAACGTCTCCGCATTTTGCGCGAACGACGGAGAGAAATGCATCACCCAAAGGCAGCAGATGCTTAAAGCGAGGCGGAGAATGCGCATCGAGACCTCCAAAAATTGTTCGAGGGAATTTACGGCATCCGTTCCATCCAAACTCCAGCCAGCGTGCGATGTTACGCGACCGCGCCACAGATGCAATCGGATATTCAGCGAAACAGGAGAGTTTGCCGGGCTTTGGCGAAGGGACCGAGCCTTGGCGAACGGACTATGACTTGAAAAGAGGCGGAACCGGAGCTTGCTTGAATCGCGGCGAGTAGGGAGCCGCGCTGATGTGTTTCGATTTGCGCGCCTCGCGGACCTTATCGGAATTTGTCGGTGACACATGCATATTTATCGAATTGTCTTTTCGGATGCGCAGTGCAACAGGGTAATTAAGCGTGTGTCACCGTTTTGCGTTTTCTGCGGCGGCGGAAACGATCCGCCCGCCCGGCTCACCGCCCTTTCTCGATTGGGGGGTTGAGTAAATGTCGCGGCAGTCCCAGGCCAATCCCAGGCCAATCCCGACTTTGGCGCCCGGCAGGCGTCGCGCAGCGAAGGCCCGAGCTTGCCAAATCGGGGAATACGGTGACAGAATACGGTGACAAGAATACGGTGACAGGCTCTCATTTCCCTCATTGGTCCCCCAGGTGGTGCAGACCGAATAGTCGGCGAGCTCGGAGGGCTTGTTGGCGGTGTCCCAGCTCTGCACGATGCGCTCGAACGGCGGCGGATTGGCGGTCGGGCAGCGCTTGAACCAGGCCGCCTTGATCATACCGCCGCCCGGGGGCGCGGGCCGCTGCTGATATTGCGCGGCGAAAACGGGCCGCGCGTTACCGAGCTGATGCTTTGACAATGTCGCAGGCTGCGTCACCGCCGACGCAATCGCCTTAAAAGGATTCCGGATGCCACGGGGCCCTGGGGTGGGAGAGCACCCAATGTTCTTGGTGTTCCTTATCTCGACATCCGTTTCGGAGATGGTAGAGGTCCGGGATCGCC
>JAFAHS010000450.1 GCA_019237115.1 Deltaproteobacteria bacterium | reverse complement strand
CTAGGCTATCCCGCTGCTTCGGCCGCCGGAAAGGCGACCGATTGAGGACTGCCACCTGATTACGAAGTGCGATCAGCTCGAGGTTCAATTCCCATCAGCGAATGTTCAGTTCTCCGCGCAGCTGGTCTAGGCGAGTAACAATTGTCAAGACGTCAGGTCGTCCCACGTCCGAGCGGTTGCCGCGCGAGGCGCTGCGAAAAATGTTGCGCGCCGACAAAGCGCCAAATCCCGGGAGTTGCGTGCTGTGACAAGCCTCGCACGGCTGCTGCGCGACACCAATCGCCGCCACGAAGCGCGCACGATGCTCGCCGAACTCTACATCTAGTTCACCGAGGGTTTCGACACCGCCGACCTGAAGGACGCTAGGGCGTTGCTTTGACGAATTGAGCGCATAGAGGACCATGGTGCGCTGCGCGAAGTGCGACTACGGAAATCCGGCAGCCGCACTCTTCTGCATGAAGTGCGGCGCCAAAGTCGAGAACCGTTGGCTTCTGCAACACCCTAAACCCAAACGATGCCAATTTCTGTCGAAAGTGCTGGCTCAATGCGCGCGTTGTTTCTTTCCCCAGCAACCGCAGCAGGATAGGCCTCCGCTAAGTCCTCTCGGGCACTCGAACAGCTCGCTTCTGTGTCCGACTCGAATCCGCGTATCGGTCGAAGCTCCAGCCGAATAGGCCGAACAGAGCCACAAACTGATTTTAAGAGTTTAAGGGTCGCGGTCGGAACCTACGTTCAGGCCAGTGCGGAAGAATCTGGCGCCTTGCGTCCAAGCCACGGCTGGGCGTTCTCCAATCAGACCGTAGCGCGACAAATCATGGCTGGATTTATCGCGTGCCACTATAGGTGAGTGTTTCTCGTCCTCAACGCCGAAGTGCACGCGCCAGCTGAAATCGCTCCAGGCCATGCTGCAAGAAGTTGTTGTAAGAGAATACCGGGTCAAAGCGAGCGTTCAGTTCTTCGCAAAATTTGAAATGAAGGATGCCAAGCATAGCCGCAGCCTTTTGATGATTGGTAGATTCTTGCGAGTACGGGTACCGGAAGTTTTCGGTGATTAGATTCACCGGTGTTTTGAAGAAGGCTTGCTGTGTGCGCGGCCAGACAGCCGCCAACATTGGCATCAGCGACAGCGGTACTCTGTCCACAAACCGATCGACTTGACCCGCGAATCCATAGTGGATCCACCCACGCCGCAAGTCTCGGCCCAGGGGTCGAGAACAGCCGGCATCGTGGGCCACCTAACACCTCGATTGCATCGGGGTGAAGCGTCAGCCAAGGCCGATGGGGTGCTGCTCGAATGACATAGTCTTTATCAAAGCAATTCATATGCGCCAGCAAGGAAGAGGAAGTTCGCGCCGACACACCAGTCCAAGAGCCGTCCGGATACAGGTCGATCATCAATGCATAGAATGAATCGACTCGTTCGGTAGCATATCTGCGAAAGTAGGTCGAAAAACTCGTGGTCTCCATGTCTTGGTAAACGAGCAACTCATCGCAATCAAGGAAGATACCCCAATCTCCGCGCACATGAATATTAAGCAAATCACTGATCCAGTTTACTCCGCCGCGCGTCAAACGATATGATTCCGCAGTCTGATACACGACACAATCCGGCTGCCCCACTAGGTAGTCGGTAGTTCCATCGTCAGAGTCATTGTCTATGAAGATGAAGTGCTCGAAGCCGAGCTCGCGGTGATGGCGAAGGAAATGCGGCAGCAGATTGAGTTCATTTTTGACTGCGCAAACGATAGGCATGGCTCCAACTGTATGCCTATATGGACGACTGATTAGGTTAAGAGGCATAAGTCTACTCCGAATTCGATCGCGAGACGAAGAACCCTCGACCGCATAGGCCAGAACGAAGATCACCGCTACGGTCACGATCGACTGAAGGGGCGATAGCGGCGGGTCTTGCATGCGGAAACCCCCATACATCACGAACGCGAATGCTATGATGACGGCCCAACTGAAGACCGCCAACAGCATCAGCATTAGAGTATTGACCTCTGGCATGGACCTCGCGCTTCCCTACGTCGGGAGACGCACAAGGGGTAGGCGATCCTAGTGATTTTAAGTACCCGGTCTGTGTTTCGACCAGGCTTGCACACCTCCTCCTGGCTGGATGGGCTCGTGGTTTCCTTCTCCCGGCAACCGCTTTCCAGGACAGTCATCGGAGGCCCAGCGTCGGGTCGTCTCTTCGCTTAGAAAGTCGAACCTTAGACCCCCGACGTGTACGGCTCGCCATTCTCCCTCGTCCAAGGACCTGACGAAGTCCCTCCCGCATATTTGGCACTGCCGGTGAAAGAATGTGCGGTGGTCGATCCTGACTTGTTGCTCGGACCACAGATGAGTGGTTGATAGATGATACCGCCCCATAGGTACCTCCATCCCTCGCTTTTAGACCCTCTCGTAGAACCACGAGTTAACTGGGGGTGGTCGGGGTCGTTAAGCGAGTTTGCGAGAGGGACGGTATCTCGTTGCCCTAGCTATGTCGAGCAAGGAGAGTTGAGTCGGCAGCAGCGAGGGGCTCTCTCAGTCTGACGATCAGTCTTGGCAGCTCGAACCTCGGGTATGCACACTTCCAAAAGAGCGCTGCCGCACCCCCGATGAGAATGAACGCGGGATCGCTCAGGCCTCGCCCTCCGTCAGATGTAGAACGCTTGGCCTCAGCCTTACGATAGGGATTTCCCATCGTTCATTGACGCTTCACAGCGGTTCGGAGCGACTCGTTCGCGGAGGGAGTGGATTCGAATGCTCGGTCCTAGTTGAAAACACCCGCCCGAAAACTGCCCAGAGGATGCGCCTGTTGGGCCGACAATTGTTCTGGACAAAAGCGGGCAGAAACAAGCGGGCAGAAACTTTCGCGTTCTGTTTGGCTGGCACTCACCCGTCAGTCAAAGAGCGACCGCGGCTAGCTCGCGACAGTCTGCCTGCGCGACATTTCGTCATCCGACAGGCAACGGAACTTCAAAGGCCTTGCGCGAATTAGCAAGCTACGCGCGGCCTTGGAAACTGTCATGTCCCAGATGTATCACTAATAACGGTGCTGATGGTCATGCAAGGAAGACCGAGGCGACTCGAGATTGATTGGCACTGACATAATCGAGTTTTTCCTGGAACACTTACCCGATGACGAGATCAGGAGCCTTCGCGACCGTATTGCCAAGGAAGAAGCCGAATTGACCCATCCTCTTTGGGAGCATCGCCAGGCACGGAGCAAGCAGATCAAGGAATTGAAGGAAAAGTGCGCGCAGGGCTCCCATGCCTTAACGATCGTGCTCGCGGGCAAGGTCGGAACGCGGAGGCGGCTGATGAGAAACGGGTGGAATGAGCGCAGGACATGCCTCATGTGCGGGACCGAGGAGGAAGGAACACTGGCGACAGGTCTTTTAGCTCGGTTCTTATTCAGGAAGGGGATCTGGAAATTCATGAAGTTGAATCGCTACGCGGCGCGAACTTTCGTCGATCCAGAGTGGTACCTTGAGACGTGCAGCATCGTCCGCAACTTTTCGTTTTCAACCGAAGTCGTGGTTCAGCACGCATTCCCTCCGCGCTTGACTCTTCCATGGCGGAGTCTGCAGCCGCGCGGGCGTCGGAATAAATATCGGCCGCTTGAATAACCCTGGATAGGTGACGACCGAGCCGTTGGCGTCAACATCGATCTCGCGGACGAAATCACTGCGTATCGATACGGGGGGAGCGGTTAAACGCTTTTACCTCATGCTCCTGAGAAAGAGGGGTGCGAGTTCACAGAAAATGGCCATCAAGACTTTCTCGCCAATGCGATACACGACGCTTCTCGCGGCGGTTTGCATGCTCATCGCCGGGAATGCCCACGCAACGCCGCGATCGCGGATGTTCGAGGTGGCCCGAGGCGTTCAAATCCACTTCCTGGAGGACGGGAACATCGGCGGGTCCAAGGTCAAGAGCGAATAGGTCACCTTGGCGGGATTGCCGCCGATCAGTCTCGCGCCTGGGCATTGGGGCCGGAGCTGGAACCACTCGAAGTGGCCAGCCAGAGCGCTGCAGACGCTCGCACTCGGTGCAGAGGGAAAAGAAACCCGCGCGATTCCACCACGGCGATTCAAACCCGCCGCGCTGGCAGGGCTAGGCAAAGTGACAGAGCCATTCTTCGGCATGCATCCGCGGCGCTTGTTGCTCAACGCAATCGCTCCCACTCTTCGACTTCGAGCAGAACGCTCACAGGGCGGCGCGGGCTGCTTGACGCCATGGCAAATAGCGCCGCAGCGAACGCCCGGGTGGAACCAGCCGTTCAGGTACCAACTCGCGCATCGGCTGCAACGCAGCCACTGTTCTTCTTCAGCACTGTTCATTGCGTGGTCCTCCAGTCGGTTTTCACTGCAAAGTAGAGGCGGAGGGTCGCATCCCACTCGACCCACACAGTCGGATTTATTTGCAACGCTGGGCACAGGTCGCGATCGTCGGTGAAATGCGGGTCGATGCAGTCAAGGCAGAAGTGCTCACCGCAAATGCAGAGCGCGGTGTCGTCCCACGTGCTGCAGCGTGAGCATGGCTTCGGCTCCCTGCCGCGTCTTGAGTTGCTCACGTTGGCGCTCACCTTGGCCCTGGTCGGGCTTCCATCGATCGAACAGGTCCATCGAATTCACCTCCTGGTCGGTTACAAACCGTGGGTCTTGAGGTGCCAGCCGGTGCAGTAGTTGCACATCCGAGCGCCGCAACTGCATTTGCTCAGTGCTTCGGGGTCTCGGCACACGCTCCAGGAGCAAGGCCCCTGATTCCTGGCCAGTCGTAGCCGGGTTTGTCTTATGTTCCAGTCGATGGCCTGCGATTCGCTTCGGAACTTCGGCTTGAATGGAATGATCTTGCTCATGTGCGGCCTCCCGCTTGAGCCTTTCTGTCGCATGGGTTCTTCAGCGTCCGTTTCGCGCTCATGGGTCTGGTCAGCCATAGCCGTGCCCAGCGCCTGTGGGCCTGCGGTTCGCGCCGTTCTTCCCGTTGCGCAAACAGCCGTTCACCAGTCAGACGTTCGTAAGTGAATTGGACCAGTCGCGTGAACCTCTTGCCGTGGCACAGACGCGGAAAACGCAGATGGGTAAATTCGTGAAGCAGGATGCACAAAATCGGATCGTAGCTGCCGGGTGTCCCGGTCTGGCACCAGTTGAGTTCGATCAGCTTCCGCTCCCAGTGACAAACTCTCGCCTTGCCATCCTTGCGCGGCCAGCGTGCCTGCCACCGTACCGTCCAGCCTTCCGGCCAGGGCGTTGCGTAGAGGTGCTCCCAGACTTGCCGGGCCGCATCGGTGGTAACCATCTCTGACGGATACTCATTCGCCGGCGGGCAAGCGTGCGTGTTAGCCGATTGGTGGGGAAGCCTATCGGTTGTCATCGTCATCGTCTCCGGTTGTCGACGCATCAGCCTCTTCCCACCGGACCAGCGTCGATGGCAGCTTTGCGTTTAGGTTGCGCAGCTCGCGAAGAACCGTGTCGACGGAGAGGGGAATGGAGTGCTCAGCTGCGCTCTCCGTCAATTCAGCGAGCTCGCGGTACCCCCTGGTAACCACCTTCAGCTCCAAGATCACTTCACTAAAACTCTTTCGCCACTTGTTAATCACCGAACTAGGCATCATCGATTCGAGGCCGGCATTCGCGGCAACAAGCTCGTCGGTCACTCGATCGATTACCGCAGAAGCCTCGGTAAGCTTTCTGGCCAGCACTTGCAGTTTGCGGATATCCGAGTCCATGGTGAATTCCTTTCGCAGCTTCTGGTTTAGGCGCAGCAGCAACTGCGCCTGGTTGTTGGCCAAACTGTTCAGACCCAGCCCTATCGATGGGACTTCCATCAGTGCGGCTGGCGCGATCTGTCCTCGCCATGTTCGTTGTTGAGGTAGCCGTTGCATTTTCCCATTTCGGCTTCAGCATGAGGCTGATGTAGGCCAGCCCACTTTGCGCCGCCTTGTTCCACCCGTTTACCCGCCAGCTCGAAACCGCGCCGCACTCCGGACACGTGAGTTGAATCTGTCCAGTGTGATCGGATCGGTCGTGCGTGTTTTTGAATAGGCTGCAGCTATTCGGCTTCTGTTGAAAATGATTCTCTTGTTCCGCCATCTGATCTGTCTCATGCGCCTCGTGGGCGCTGACAGGCCCGTTGGGCCATCTCAGGCTTCGGCTTGGCTGGCGCGATCTCACCTTTATCCTCATCGCCAAAACTCAATTGCCAGCTGCAGCCCGGCTGCTGCGCCCGCAGCGCGAATTGGGCCATGCTTGACCCCTCTGAATTGCTGGAGTTGGCACCGCTGGTCGCGGTCGGGCTTCCATCGATCGAACAAGTCCATCGAATTCACCTCTTGGCTGGCGGTTTCGGTGCAAGTTCATTGCGGTGGGTGGTTTGAATGAATTTCAGTTCGACATCCTCGCAGTCGTGGCAGAGATGAGTGCCGAACCGGCAGCGGCCAACCGAAGGTCTCTCCATGCAGTTGGAGCAACGCGGTCGTGGACGATTGCGTCGGCGTCGGCCGAATTCTTCGTTCCAGTCGATGCGGTGCAATCTTCGCCTCGGCCTGATCTCGATGCGAAAGAGGCGAAGCTGTGGATGCTGAGTGCTCATGTTCGGTCCCCTCCCGCCTTCGATGTCGGGATGAAAAGCTGCCGTGGAATTTTCAAAATAATTCGACGGTAGGAACCAGAATGACTATCGGTCAGGAACCTGTTATTCCTGTCGTCGAATTTCCGAAATAATTCGGCGTCAAGATGCGCTGAGGGAATGTCGTTTCTTGACGTATATCTAATACGAAATAAATCGACGTCAGGACCCCAAAACCCCCCGTAGATCCGACACAATGTCTTGACGTCGATTTTTTTTGAGACAATTCCCACGTCAGGAAACCAAAGTTGTTTGCTGCAGCGTTCCCTTCTTGGCAAACCGGAAAGGGCTGCCCGACCGGCCTTCTCCGGATCGGTCAGCCCTCTTGTCGGCATGCAGCATCTTGGCGGCTCCGCGTGCGATCCCTCGGGGGATGTCGAGCTTCTTGGCGATGGCCGCCGGGCTCCATTCCTGGTCCGGATTGTTCTCGAGAAATTCGAACACCCGGTCCTTGAACGCCGCGGCTTGGTGCCCGAACGAGAACGGCTTGCCCAGCGTCACCCGGTTCGTCTCCGGGTCCAGGTTCAGCACGTGATCGTTTTCCATCGCCTCAAAACCTGCGCTCTTGCCCTTGGAGGTCCGCAGCACGAAGATGTCGGTCCCTTCCTTGCGCTCGATCACGAACCGCGCGTTCGCTCCTGCGCCAAACGCGATGCTCCCAAAGCCGGCGGTAGCCGCCATTGCGCCCGATGGGCGGCCGCGCGAAATGTGCATGGGCAGCGCGAAGTGCGCATTCAGCAGCCGCGCATATTGCGCCAGCATCCCCATCAGGTAGGTGTTGCTGTAGGCGTTGAAGTCGTCGATCCGCTTGAGACGGGTGAAGGGCTCGATGATCACCAGGTCGGGCCGCCACTCGTAGAGCAGACGAAAGAACTGCTCGGCGCCGTTCTCCATGACCGCCAGCATCGGCTCGAACATAAACTTGATATTCGGCAGGTCGCTGTCGTTCATACCCATCTTGTCGAATTCGTCGTAAACGAGGTCCGGAGTGTCCGCATCGAGCATCGCGTAGAAGACACGGCATTTGGTCATGTCGTGCCCCAGAAACGGCTCGCCACGAATTCCGCACATCGCCAACTCGCGCATGACGGTGGTCTTGCCGTGCTCGACTTTCGCCTGCCACACGCTGATCTCGCCGCGGGCTTGCCAGCCCTTGGTAATCCAGTTCTGGGTGTGTGCCCGGCGAAGCTCACCCAATTCCCGCCAATCCAGGACCTGAATTTGATTGCGAACGAAGCTTTGTGGGAGCACCACCGCGCCAGCATTGCCCAGCGACTCGGCGCGGTTGGTTATGGCAACCGCAGGTATTCCTGAAGCCGATCCGCCACTTCGGCTCGACGCATCGGGCTCGTATTGCAGCCGCAATTCCCTCCAGCCCTTACCCTGGCAGCTGTTGTGGTGGCAGCCGGCCTGGATCGGGCCGCCACCGCGCTTAATGAGAAAAAAAGCTTCGGCGTTATGATCACCGCCGAATAGACAGTTCCCTCCGCGGAGTCCGAGCCACTTGAGATCGGTCCCGTAAGACAACGGTCCACGCACCGGCACGTTGTGCTCGCGAACCCATTGCTCGAGATTGAATTCCTGGCCGGCCAAAGATTGCGCCGTTCGCAGCGGCTCCTCGGGGAGCTGCGCAGCCAGTGCGCTCAACTGCTCCGCGGTTACGATCTCGCCAAGTCGCAATCCGGGATCCTCGAGGATGGCCGACTGGCGGTGCGGTCGCTCGGCAGTGTCGTCGCCTTTCGCCGCGATCGTGCCGTACAATTTGGTGATGCGCGCTGCGTTGAAGTTCTTCAGATCAACGGCGACCAGCTCATCGCTGAACCATAGGTCCAGAGCCTTCAGCACGCGTTCAAGAGAACCCGGCTCGCGCTGTCGTTCGGCAAGTCGATCGGATAGTTCAGGTGCACGCCGTTGCCAGAGTCGCAAACCAGCGGCTCAACCCAGCCGGTGTCGGCGAAGATCTGGCGGCATTCCTCCGCGCGCTGGAGAGCGTGGTGCTTTTCTTCTTCCGTCGCCGAGATCCCACTCGGTCTCCTGGGATCGAAATCGATGAACAGCCATGTCCGCCGATCGATGTCGCTGTCAGTGGTGGTCGAATTCGGCCGCTCCACGAAGCGATTGGCTGCGCGCGCCAGTAGCGAAGTCCTGACCGGGTTAAGCGTTAGGTAGATCCCGGCCGCTTCGCGTTTCATCACCAGGTCAGCTGCCTCAGCGAGGTGATTGGAATCGAAATAGCCGGCGACAGTCACGCCCCGGAGACCGCAGTGGAGGGCGCGAATCTCGATCATGCGTCACCAGACCGACAGAACCGGTGCAGCGTCTCCACCACCTTCGCGCGATCGTGCTGTACACGTCGTCGCGTCGCCCGGTTGGGTTGCGGCACCACGCCGTTGCTCAATCGCGCAGCTCCCACGCGGGATGTTTGCGGAGCCGTTATGTGCGAGGCAGGTGCTGTACTATCGTCAACGATCCGGGTTGCGGTGGTCTTTACGGGCGGTCTCGCTGCGGGCGAGGTTTTGTTGTCGCTATTCGCATTATTACGGACAGCACCCAAATCGTTCTCGGGCTGAGTCTGCCGGTCATCATCGACCTCGTCCTCATCAGGCTCTGTCGGGGGCTCTACGAACCCGAACAGAGTGTCTGGCCCAAAGATCCGCTGCGTGCAGCTGATCAAAAACTCCAGATGAATTTGCAAGTATCTAATATCTCCATACCTGGGCGTCACGCCCACCACATTCCCCAGATGCTGGATGCGGCAGTCATCCAACTCGTCTGCCAGCTCCGGCTTGTGTGTCCTGACTTCCGCGCGAAACTCTGAAATCAGTTCGTCTTCTCCATTCACCGCCTCGTCCCTCCAGTTCTTCGGACTGCGCAATGGTCACCACTGCCGGCAATTCGAGAAGCGTGAGGCGACGTTCTCAGGGAGCGCGGGGAACCGCAGGAGCCTGCGACCTTGACCGTCGAAAGGCTGCATACGCCGAGTGGCTCGACGACCGCGACGCCGCATGAACAGGCGCCTGCCGAGGTTCGCTCATAGGTCGCAAAGACCGGCACCCGAACCCGTACGACGTAGACCAAGGCCGCGCGCGCCATCCGTCCACCCAGCGAACTAGATTGCTCACTCGAACTCGACTTGGTACTTTGGGAATGCATCACCGCACTTTCGCTCTCACGGCCCGCGCGATTCCGAGTCCGCGGGCCGGTCCGTTTCTCAGGACATTGAGTTGCACACCCGCGCTGCGGCGGGGACGAGGGTGCACAACGAGGTTAAGCAACTAACTAGGCGGTCTTGCCCATCGCCTCCACGACCATTTGATCAATCGCGGCTTTCGGGATGCGCATCACCTTTCCCTTTCCCAGCTTCACGAAAGGCAAGTCGCCCGACTTCATCAGGTCGTAAATCCATTGGCGCGAACCGCCTAATGCGTACGCGGCTTCGGTCACCCGCAGGAAGATCCGTTCCTCCGGCGCGGCCTGCCGACGGACGTTCATCGTGCGCTTGGGGGGCGCGGGCGGCGGGGAATCCTCCGGGGTCATCGCCTGCCGTCGGGGTTTCTGCTGCTGTTTCATGTCATCCTCCATCGGTGCGTGCCTGCATGGATCCAGAACGCACGAACCCTACCAGAGTTGACAACTAGCTGCAAGTGCGATAGGGGCTACAATATGGCTACAGAGAATTGATCTGGCCTATCGAGGAAAG
>JAFAHS010000395.1 GCA_019237115.1 Deltaproteobacteria bacterium | reverse complement strand
CCCTTGCGGACCGTGCCCAGAAGATTTGCCTTGAGCTCGATGGTGATATGTCCGGTCGCGGCGGGGGGAAGCGCCTCGACGGTACCCGAACCACAGAGACTGTCCGCGAAGCTCACGAGCACCGCCGCATGAATGAACCCATTGGGCGCCAGAAACTCGGGCCGGACCTGTATTTGCCCGACTACCGCGCCGGGCGCTGCACTCACGATCTCGACGCCAAGCTCGCCGACCCAGCTGTGCTGCTTTAGGCGGTTGTGTTCGCGCGCAGTGGTCACGACGGCGAGACCGGGTCTGGCGCGGGCCGCGGCGTGAGGCCGAACGCCCTGGCCAGCAACCGGTAGGAATTGAGACGGGCCTGATGATCGTGCGTGATGGTCACTACCATGACCTCTTCGGCGCCGAGCACGCTGGCCATATCGATTAGCCGGTCGCGCACGTCATTGGCCTCGCCGATCACGATTCGCGGCCACTCGCCGTTGTCGGGACGGTCCGGCCCCGACTTGTTCTCCAACTCCTTCAGCGCTTCCTCCACCGGGGGAATCTGCGAGCGAACTCCCTGCCGGATGCGCCGGCCGAACACGCGTACACTCGAGAAAAGTCGCTTGGCCTCGTCCTCGGTCTCGGCCGCGATCGCGCCGAGCGCCAGCACCACCACGGGCTGGCCGAGACGTTCCGAGGCGCGGAAATGCGAGCGGTAGTATTCGATCGCCTGGCGGGTGGGAACCGGGTCGATGAAATGCGCGAACGCATATGGCAGACCGACCTGCGCTGCCGCCGCGGCGCTCCACATGCTCGAACCGAGCATCCACACCTCGGGCCCGCCGGGCATCTCCGGCGACAGCTCGATGCGGCTGAAGGGATGGTCGGCGCGAAAGCCGTGGTTCATAAACGCGAGCAGTTCCATCAGTTGCCGAGGAAAATCGTCCTCCGCCGGCTGGTGCTCGCGATCGCGACGCAGGGCGAAAGAATCCAGCGGACTGCCGCCGGGCGCGCGCCCCAACCCGAGATCGATGCGACCGGGATAGAGCGCGTGCAGGACCTTGAACTGTTCGACCACTTTCATCGGGCTGTAGTGCGGAAGCATCACCCCGCCCGATCCCACCCGCATCGCGGAAGTCTCGGCCGCTACCCGTGCGATCATGATTTCCGGGGCGGGACTCGCAAAGGCGGCAGTCGCATGGTGCTCCGCTATCCAATAGCGATGGTATCCGAGCGCTTCGGCCAGCCGCGCCAGTTCGATGGTGTTGCGCAGGGCCTCGGCGCTGGTGAGTCCGGCCGGAACCGGAGACTGATCGACGATCGAGAGTTTCAAGCTCGGGTACCTTTAGCTGAGTGTGCGACATCCCGCACCGTGTGAAAAGCGCGCGGTCCGAAATAGACGGGCGCTTGCACTCCCCGGACTGCGTGCATTCGCGCCTCCGGCTCTACTCCCTCAATCAGTGCGGTTGCTGGCATTCATCAGGTTTTCGCTTGCACCCGTGAGTCGCGCCCCGGGTTGCTGCTCGACGCGGCGTCATCTGACCAGCACCACGTCACCGACCCGACCGCGCAGTCTCATCATTTCATGTTGATCGCGAGATCGGACTGTCTTGCCTCACAGGCATTCTGCTTGCATGGGTTGCCTGACAGGCAACATTACGTCGGTCGCGGGCCGGGGGAATCGGAACCTGCGACCGGCACTGGAGGGAACGTCCATGGGTGAACCAACCGGATCATTACGCAAGGAATGCCTTAACTTCACCGGCATCACCGCGATGGCCATCGCGCTGATCTCGCCGACCATGACCGCGGCGCTGATCGTGCCGCTCATGTACAGCAACGCCGGCAACGCCAGCTGGATGGCCTACCTGTTCGGCACGGTGATGCTGCTGTTCGTCGCGTTGAACTTGAACCAGTTTGCGCGACGCTCGAGCGCGGCGGGCTCGATGTACGGCTATACGGTCATGGGGCTTGGGACTACCGCTGGGAATATCTCGGGATGGTGCCTGATCTGGGCCTACCTGTTTATTGGTACCGCGGGAATGACCGGCTTCACGATCTTCGCCAGCACCCTGCTCGATATGGCCGGCATTCACGTCGGAGCGCTGCCGCTGTTTGCGGTGTGCGCGGGCAGCATATGGTACCTCGGCTACAAGGACATTCGGCTTTCCAGCAACCTGATGCTGCTGCTGGAGGGCGTTTCCGTCGCACTCATACTGTTGCTGTGCGCGATCGTTCTGTTCGGTCAAAAGTCGCCGGTCGACATGAACCAGATTGGCTTGCACGGAGCCTCGTTCTCGGGAATCTCGCTGGGCGTGGTGACCGCGATTTTCAGCCTGGTCGGCTTCGAATGCGCGACCGCGTTCGGCGAAGAAGCGATCGAGCCGCTGCGCACCATACCGCGCGCGGTGATCGTGAGCCTGCTCCTGACCGGTGCATTTTTCATCCTGGTTTCCTACACCGAGGTGCTCGGCTTCACCGGTTACAAAACCTCGCTGGACAAGATCGACGCCCCGCTCAACGTGCTGTCGGACATGATGAAAGTCGGCTGGCTCAAGGCGCCAATCTCGTTCGGCGCGATGGTGAGCTTCTATTCACTGGCGCTGTCGTGCATGAACTCGGGTGCCCGCATCATGTATCCGATGGGAAAACTGGGCGTGTTCCACAGCTCGGTGGGCAGCTCGCACCTGACCAACGGGACCCCGCACGTCGCGGTGACCCTGATGGCCACGCTAATCCTGCTGTCGTCGGTACTCCTGACCAAGGTCTTCAAGCTCGAAGTCCTCGATGCTTTCAATGACGCGGGGACCTTTGGAGCCTTTGGATTCCTCGGCGCTTACTTTCTGATTTCGATTGCCGCGCTGGCGTACCTTAGCAAGCGCAACGAACTCTCAGCGGGCGCGCTGGGTGTTGCGCTAGCCTCGGTAGTGCTGCTGCTGGTTCCGGCAGTGGGCAGCGTCTACCCGGTGCCGTCCTGGCCGGTAAACATCTTTCCCTACATCTTCCTGGGCTATCTGGCACTGGGCCTCGGATGGTTTATGGTACTGCGCAGCAATCGCGATTTCATCAATGGCATCACGGACCGCATCCACGCCGAGCACGGTTCCGCGCCGATCAGTCTCGCGCTGCACAAGAAACCGGCGGCGGTCGACGCACCGAAGAAGGCGACGGCCTAGACGGATCGGCCCAGGAGAAAGACATGCATACGCAAGAAGTGACTGGTGCGGTCGCAACCCTATGGCGCTACCCCGTGAAATCGATGCTGGGCGAGGAGATCATTTCCAGCGTCGTCACCCCCCGGGGTTTGCTCGGGGATCGCGCCTACGCGTTGGTGGACCAGACAACGGGCAAAGTAGTCAGCGCGAAAAACCCCCGAAGGTGGCCGGACATGTTCAGGTTTCGCGCTGTGTACGTCGAGGCCCCCGACATGCACGAGGGATTGCCGCCAGTACGAATAACCATGCCCGACGGCGTTTCGGTGACAAGCTCGCAGCCAGGCCTCGACAGCCTGTTGTCGCGCGCGGTCGGCTCAAGTGTCGCACTGCAGTCGCAACCGCCGGCCAGTGCGAAACTGGAGGAGTATTGGCCCGACGTCGAGAACCTGGCGCATCGCGACGCCGTCACCGAAGAAGCGATGCCGCCCGGCAGCTTCTTCGACGGGGCGGTGGTCCATATCCTGACCACCTCGACACTGGAACGACTGCAAACCATCTACCCGGTAGGAAGATTCGAAGCGCGGCGGTTTCGGCCCAACCTGGTCGTGGCTCCCGCAGCGGCGGACCAGGGCTTCATTGAAAATGAGTGGGTCGGGCGCACGCTGGCGATCGGAAGCCAGGTGCGCCTCAAGGTCACGTGCACCACCGGCCGCTGCGTGATGACGACGCTGGCGCAGGAGGACCTGCCCCGGGATGTGGGGATTCTCAAGGCGGCCGTGCAGGGAAACAGCGCGAATGTGGGGATTTATGCGTCGGTCGAGCGGGGCGGAGTGATCCGCGCGGGCGACGCGGTGACAGTCGAAGCGATCGGATAGAGCCTGGGTGGCGGGGCGCAGGAAAAGTTGGGTTGCCCGACAGGCACGCCTGATGTTAGTTCACTGCGCATGGCGGCCGGGATCCCAAAGCCGCTCGGGCGGGTTCTCACCTCGCTCGGAGCACAGCTCAAGGCGCTGCGCACTCAACGCGGATGGACGCTGGAGAGGCTCAGCAGGCAGAGCAAACTGTCGGAGCCGTACCTGTCGCGGCTCGAAAGCGGAGCCCGCCAGCCTTCGCTGGCGGCATTGATCACGCTTGCACAGATCTACGAGATCCCGCTGCGCACCCTGCTGGAAGGAGACGGTCAGGCCATGCCCCCGTGCAGGATCATCCGGTCGGGAAGCTCGGCGACGAGGATTACCAACGGACTCGCCTATCGCGCCGTTTCCGGCGGCGGCGCCCTGACCGGCCTGCAGGCGATGGAGATGCGAATTCCCGCCAATCGCCACAACGAAAAATTTTACCGTCACGAGGGCGAAGAGTGGCTGTATGTTATCTCGGGCGGACTGAACCTGATTTTCGAGCAGGAACAGCATTCGCTGCAGGCCGGGGATGCGGCGCATTTCGATGCTCGTACGCCCCATCGCCTCGCGGCTGCGGGAAAGCGCGACGCGGTCGTGCTCCTGGTAGCCGCCGCAGGGACCCAGGTTCCGCAACCTTGAACCCCGTCTCGAACTTTCAACTGGAAAACCATGAAGAGCGCGATCGCGGTTCGCCACATGCATTTCGAAGACCTCGGTACCCTTGGTCCGCTCCTTCAAGGGGCGGGGTATCAGGTTCGATATGTGGACGTCTGCGTTGAGGATATCGCCGCACTGAATCCCGTCGAGTCCGATCTCCTGATTGTGCTGGGCGGGCCGATCGGCGCATATCAGGACGATCTCTACCCGACACTGAAGGACGAACTTAGGTTGCTCGAAAAGCGTCTCGCATCACAGCGCCCGACCTTGGGGATTTGCCTTGGCGCCCAGCTCATGGCGCGCGCACTCGGGGCGCGGGTTTATCCTGCCGGCGGAAAAGAAATTGGATGGGCACCGGTTACTTTGAGTGCTGCCGGCCGCGAATCCGCGTTCCGCCATCTGGGGCAAGACGGAGTCGCGGTACTTCATTGGCACGGAGACACCTTCGATCTGCCGCGGAGCGCGACCTTGCTCGCCTCGACCGGGTTCTGCCGCAACCAGGCGTACGCGTGGGGCCCCAACGTAGTGGGCTTCCAGTTTCATCCGGAGGCTGCGGCGGCACAGCTCGAGCAATGGTTCATCGGCCATGCCTGCGAGATTGCGGCGGCCGGGCTTTCGGTCGCGGTATTGCGCGCTGACACCGCCAGGCACGCATCGCGCCTTGAACTCCAGGCACACAAAAGCTTCACCGAGTGGTTAGCTTCAATTGATCATTGACGACCCCTAAGAGGTCAACCCCCCTTTCTGCGGAAGACATCTCGCGGACTATCCTTATCCTCGAAAGCGAGCGTCGACATATATATTCTCTAAATGGAGAATATTTATAGCGAGCCCTCGCCAATGCTGACTCAGAAACAGACGTTCTTCACCGCGGCCGAAGCTGCTGCGCTGACGCGGCTTTCTCTGAAGGCTGTGAACAACGCTATTGATAAAAGGACGATAACCGCCCGCGTGACCAAGAAGCGCGGCTCTAAGGCTGCGCGTTCGGTCGGCGAACCTGCGCTTGTTTATCTGTGTCTGGAACGGAAGTTAATGAAGGATACAACACCGCTGTTCCGTCGTCGCCTTTTTGAAGCCATCGCGGTCGCCTGGGCGAAAGGTGTTAGCAGCGTCTCTCTCGGACCGCTGACTCTAGACTTTCGTCCCTCGTGGCGGGAAGTCACCCAACGGATCAAGGACTTGCGGCGAGTTGAAAGACTTGCCGAAGTTGACGCCGAGGTGCTCGGCGGAGTTCCAGTTTTTAGAGCTACGCGCATTCCGATTCATCAGGTCGCTAAGCTTCTGAGCGAAGGAGAAACGCCGGAAACACTTCGCAACGGCTACCCCCGACTGACACAAGAAATGGTTAGGCTTGCGCCGATCTATGCTGGCGCACACCCTCTGCGTGGCCGCCCCCGAAAACGGCCCTGGCGGAGTCGTGCCGAGAAAAGTATGTTTCTCGCTCCTCTCGGCGACACGGCCAGGTCGTGAGGTTTCTGATCGATGAATGCCTGACCGTCGAACTCGTACGCGAGGCCGAGAAAGCCGGCTTCGAGGCACATCACGTTGCGCATTTGGGTAAGGCCAGCACATAGGACTGGGCTATCCGGGATTATGCGATAGAAGGGGGCTTTGTTCTTGTAACCAACAACGCCGCCGACTTTCAGGCCCTCTACGCAGACACAGATTTACATTCCGGCCTCGTTATCCTCGTTCCGAACGTCACGCTCAACAAACAGGTCCTCCTGTTTCGCGCTGCACTGAAAGGATTTCACAATCTGGCGAGTTGACCAACAAAGTACTCCAGGTGGATATTTCAGAAGATAAAATTGCGCTCGTTTTCTATGATTTTCCGGCGGACGAATGACCATACTATACTTTGTCCGGTCGGCAGTTTTAACTTTAACCAGTAACCTCGCAAACATCCATTTCCGATTCTCCTGGGACCATCGGGAGAGCCCGAGCGGCCCGCGTGAGCCGGCGCAAATGACGATACGTGCCGCAGTCGGTGTTTGTGCGCGCGGTTTTATGCCGCGCGGATAATTTCAGTTACACGACTTGACTGATCGCGGGCAGACGGCGTAGCCCGGCACTGGTTCCCCAACTCAAGAGCAGCACTCCGGAAAACACCGCGACTGCCTTCGTGATTGGTCCGAGCGCCATCGCAAGCAGCGCCATCTGCAGCCACGATACGAACATGTAGTGGATCAGGTACATCCCGTATTCGTTATCGCTGAGGCTGTCGAAGATCGAGTTGCGCCGAGTGACAAAGCGAACGAACAGCGCCAGGAACGCGAATGAAATCGCGCCGCAGGTGAGCGCAAAGACAAACCCGCCAATAAGGTTGGCGGCCCCGGGCGACAACGCGCTGTGCCGCGAGGTCGCCATCAGCATCAATGCGATGTTAGCTCCAAAGATTACCAGCATCGCCAACGTCCACCGTCCCCAATGTCGTGCGAGCTTCCCGTCGGGCGCGAGCAATCCGCGGTCGACTCCGTACGCGCCCACGCCGATTCCCGCCAGGAAATATACTGCGTAGTGGAACAGACGCGCGGTCTGAAACTGGAAGGGTCCGATGCTGGTCCATTTGGCGGGTCCGAACACCGCAACCATCGGCAGGTAGACTGCCATCGAAGCCGCCACGAACATCGCGAAGAAATGCACCGGGTGCTCGCGCGCGTTCCTGGCCAGTCTGCTCAGCGCGCCGGCGAATCCGGGCGCAAACGCAAAGATCGCGGTGACCACCAGGTCGAAAGCGAGCAGCAGCCAGATGAACCACGCCGGCCCGGTCGGCCAGTCGCCGAACGAAAGCCAGTCGTGGAGGTAGCCCGCGACGCCGCGCTGGCCCGCGATCAGGTAGGAGGGGTAATAGGCCAACGGCGCGACCAGCGCCGCGGCGAACAGGAACGGGATGCCCAGGCGCTTGAAACGATCGCGCAGGAACGGAGCGTTTCCCTTGCGCATCAGGCTTGGCCATACGAACAATCCCGATACGAAGAACATCAGCGCCATGAAGAAGGTGTCATTGAACCCGAGGAAAAGGGCGAGCAGCGCCGAATGCGCATGCGGGTCCACGACGGGGAACGCTCGCCACAGCATGGGGGTTTCGAGCAGCGGCGACCGCGAGGTTGGCACGCCCCGGAAATAGGCGACGGCGGAATGATGGGCGAGCACGAGGATGACGAGAAACTCGCGCAGGTAGCCCACTGCCACGTTGTAACGGCGGCTTGCGGCATGCGCGACCGGCTGACTGGCGAGGTCGGGCGCGCCAAATGCGGGAGTCATTGCTGACGCCACGTCAAACGTTCCACGAGGGTCGCGACAACTTAATCGCCCGCTCGGGACACGCAGAGACGCACAGGCCGCATGCATGGCAATTTTGCGCGCCGACGGCGAACGCCTGGCGATTTCCGTGGACCCAGGCTTTGAGTCGCGCACCCAGCGGCATCGCGCGCTTATCGCGGTCGCTTAGCTGGCGCATCTCGAAAACGCTGTAGGGGCAGACCTGCACGCAATCTTCTTTTCCTTCGCAGCGCGACCGGTCTATCACCGGCACGAACACGCCGGGGTCGTGCTTGCAATCGGAAACCGCTGAGGTGGCCATGCGATCCTCCGGGCATGTACACGAGCAAGATTCGCGCCGCCATGACCTGGGATGCCAGTGGCTGCAGGCGGGCGGTTTTCGGGTCTTCAGGCGCAGCCTGCAGGTTGCGCCGCAATTCGCCGACGGCGTGCGGCCCGGCCTTGCGGACACTTAAGCGGTGAGCGGGTATCACACCAAGCGCATGCGGTCAGTCGAGCATTGTCGGAGCTCGTCCCGTGTGGCCGGCCGCGCCCCAGGCCCCATCGAAACCTGCAACTTCCTTTACGCCATCAGCATGATCACCAGGCCGCCGGCGACGATCATGCCGCCGCCCAGCAGGATCCGGTCGTCGGGAACCTGCCCGAAGAGCGCCCACGAAATAATCTGCGAGACAAGGAAAAACAGTGAGATATAGATTCCCATCAGCCGATTGAAATCGATGCCGCTGGTGTTGACGACCACGCCGTATGCAAACAGCGTGATCGCTCCGGCGGCCATCCAGTACTTTGGCCCGTCAAGTCCCATTCGAACCAGCGCGTCGCCTCCGACTTCAAGCCCCGCAGCGAGCAGCAGGACGATTAAGATTCTTGCGAACAAGCCTTCTTCCTCCGAGTCGCACAAGATTCCGAGCGCATATGAATCTATGCGACTTGAATGAATCCCGAACCACCTAACACCTTGCCTTTTGCAGTCCGAGCGCTAGCGGTGGCCACCACCAGAATGGCCGAAACCGCCGTGACCAAAACCTCCACCGCCACCAAAACCATGTCCTCCACCACCGATATGACCGCCGCCGCCACCCAGGCCACCGCCGCCCTTACCCGTACCGCCCCCGGGCTTGGGGTTGTGCAAACCGCCACCCTGGGATCCCCCGCTCCCGCCGTAGTATCCCACCCCGTAGCCGTACCAGGCCCCCCAGCCGCCCCAAAAAAATGGCGAGGGTACCGCACCATTGAACGCGCTTGCCATGAGGCCCTGTTGCGTGGCGCTTTCCATGGTCTCGTTCTCCTGGTATTGCGCGAGGTCGTTGGCGTGCTCGAGCGCGAGCTGATAGCGCTCGGCTTCTGCCTGGTTTCCCTCAAAGAGGCATTGGCAGTAATCGGGGTCGTAATACCAGAAGACCGTCCCGGAAGCGGTCTGGTACTGGTTCAACTTGAAGGTTGTGATGTGCTCCAATTCTTCGGAGGGGGTATCCACCAAGACCTTGATAAAGCCCGCGTCCTCGAGCTTTGCCTCCGTGTCACGGACGGTCGCCTCATCGTTGGTCGCAGTCGCACAAGACCAGACCGTGCCGAGCAGGAGCGCAAACAGCCCGACCAGCGCGCGATGGGTCCGCACTTCCATCCCGACCTGATTTAAGGCTGGAAGCAGCTCGTGAACCAAGGGGTAATTTTGGAGGCTGGATTAGGTTCAGCCTTGACCCGACCACCAAGCGACCACCTTGAGAAACTAGCCGTGTGTACTTTTGGGGCCGCGGATCACACCCACCTACCGCATTACCTGCTGCGGCAGATGCTCTACCCATGAGGTCTAGATCACCACTCGTAACGGGTGCCAATTCGACTCACTCTTTCGTACGACTAGTCAGCCCAAAAATTGAGCGCTTGACCGCCAACGACGATAACGCCTTCCTCTTGTGAAATTTCGCTCAAAAGCGGGAGGACATCCGAGAAGCCAAGCTCATCGGATGATTTCTTACTCTGGCTCAATGCAGTAGTCGGGCAGCGAGAGGATTCGTGCCACAGCGTTACCCGGGATCATTGAGTTGCGCCTTTGAAGTTCGTTTCGGGAGATGGCTCCACTCTTCAACAGCGCTTCGTCGGCATTTCGTGATTTCTCACGGTCAGCGACCAGCTCTTCATAGCGGAGGACTCCGATCTCGAGGTCGTCCCTCGACACATCTCTCTGCGATAATCGCACTCTTTTAGAAAGCCGCTGTTCTTCCAACCTCAGACCAATTCGATCGCTGCTGACCCCGGCCCAGCTAGCGAAGCCTTCGCCGAATCCAAGTTCGTGTAAGACAGTCGCGTAGGTGCCGAGATTAACCCCCGGATCGCCCCTATCGACGCGCGCGAGAGTACTTCGGCTGATTGAAACACGCTCCGCCATGATCTGCATTGGGAGCCGTCGGCGAATTCTCGCGGCCCGTATGTCGGAGCCAAATTCACGCAGTGCGTGCTGAACCGGAATTGGCAGCGCCATTGTTATACTTAAAATAAGCGCCCTTATTCGAGATAGCGTATTATATTTGAGACGTTAACAGTTAACCTGCCAAGGTTGCACTCATTTTTCCGCCAACCGTCAGGTCATTGCCCTTCACCAAATCACCCAACCCTGCCGCCGGCGACGATCGCGGACGAGAAACGAAAAACAACCGCGCGCACCGAGGCGACGGTTATCGAGTGGTGGGACCGCTGGAAGCCTGGATGCGCGCGCGCGCCAGCTGTAAGGCTTCCTCCGCGGCGGGGTAGCCCGCGTCGTAGAAGCTGATGGTTGCCATCTTTTGGTCGGCCGCGCGCTCTTCGTCCTCGGCCTGCGCCCGATTGATCGAAGCAGGCGTCTGCGCGCCGCTGGCAAGCACCGTCATGGCGCCCTCCTTGACCTCGGTGAGCCCTCCGGAGATCACCCAGGTTTCGACCGTGCCATCGTCTTTTTCGATCTTGAGCAGGCCGGGCGTGAGCGCGGTGATGAAGTTGATGTGCTCGGCAAGCACGCCGAATTCACCCCGCGGACCGGTCGCGGTTACCTGCCGCGCGCGTCCCTCAAAGACGATTCCGGTCGGCGTGACCACCTTGACTGGAAAATTCTCTGCCACGTAGACCGCTCCCGCCCGGATCAGCCCTCGCGCGCCAGCCGCTCGGCCTTTTCGCGCGCATCGTCGATGGTACCGACCAGCAAAAACGCCTGCTCGGGAAGATCGTCGCAGTGGCCGTCGAGAATTTCCTTGAAGCCGCGCACGGTTTCTTGCCGGGGCACGTACTTGCCCGGCAAGTTGGTAAACGGTTCGGCCACGAACATGGCCTGCGACAGAAAGCGCTCGACCCGTCGCGCGCGCGCCACCACCAGCTTATCGTCTGCCGAGAGTTCCTCCATCCCCAAAATCGCGATGATGTCCTGCAGGTCCTTGTAGCGCTGCAGGATGGCTTGGACGCGGCGCGCCACCGTGTAGTGTTCCTCCCCGACCACCTGCGCATCGAGAATGCGCGAGGTCGAGGTGAGCGGATCGACCGCCGGAAAGATCGCTTTCTCGAAAATTTTGCGATCGAGCGTGGTGACCGCATCGAGATGCGTGAAAGTAGTGGCCGGCGCCGGATCGGTAAGGTCGTCGGCGGGAACGTAGATCGCCTGCACCGAGGTAATCGAGCCCTTCTTGGTAGTGGTGATTCGCTCCTGCAACTCGCCGATATCGGTGCCCAGGGTCGGCTGATAGCCCACCGCGCTCGGCATCCGCCCGAGCAGCGCCGAGACCTCTGAATTCGCTTGCACGAAGCGAAAGATGTTGTCGACGAAAAACAGGACGTCCTTGCCTTCCTCGTCGCGGAAATATTCCGCGACCGTGACTCCCGAAAGCGCCACCCGCGCGCGGGCGCCGGGCGATTCGTTCATCTGCCCGTATACCAGCGCGGTCTTGGAGAGCACGCCCGATTCGCGCAGTTCATGGTAGAGGTCGTTGCCTTCGCGCGAGCGCTCGCCGACCCCCGCAAACACCGACACGCCCCCGTGCTGCTTGGCGACGTTGTTGATGAGTTCCTGGATGCACACCGTCTTGCCCACCCCGGCGCCGCCGAACAGTCCGATTTTGCCGCCACGTGAATACGGGCAAATCAGGTCGATCACCTTGATCCCGGTTTCGAGGATCTCGACTTCGATGCCCTGCTCGTCGAAAGCGGGTGCATCGCGATGAATCGGCATCAACTTCACACCCTCGATGGGCCCCGCCTCGTCGATCGAGTCGCCGGTCACGTTCATCAGGCGGCCGAGCGTCGCCGGACCGACCGGCACCGAAATCGGCGCCCCGGTGTTCTCGACCGCCATGCCGCGCACCAGCCCGTCGGTGGTGTCCATCGCGATGCAGCGGACGATGTTTTCACCGAGGTGCTGTTGGACCTCCAGCACCAGGTTGCCGGACTTGTCACTGATGGCGGGATTGGTGACCCGCAGTGCGGTCAGAATCTGGGGCAGCGAACCGTCCGGGAATTGCACGTCGACGACGTTGCCCAGTACCTGGTTGATGTTTCCTTGCTGTGTGTCGCTCATCCGGCGCTCTTCCTGTTGGTGGTTGAATCGTGCGTCTAGCCGCGCAGTGCCTCGGCGCCGCCGACGATATCCATCAGTTCCTTGGTGATCTGCGCCTGACGCGCGCGGTTCATCTCGAGCGTCAACGAGTTGATCATCTCCATTGCATTGTTGGTCGCATTGTCCATAGCGGTCATCTTGGCGCCGTACTCCGACGCTTCGGCTTCCAGCAACCCATGAAACACCGCGGCTTCCAGGTAACTTTTCACCACCACCGGAACCAGCTCTTGAGGACTCGGTTCGATCAGATAGTCGACCGGTGCGGCCGCTTCATCCGCCGGGCCCCGCGCGGGCGGTGTCACCGGCAGCAATCGCTCGTAAACCGGGGTCTGGGTAATTGCGGAGTGAAACCGGGTGTAGACGATGGAAGCCTGGGAAATGGCCCCGGATTGAAAATCCGCGAGCATACGCCCGGCGATCAAGCGAGCCAGCTCCACGGTCGCCAACCGCGGCAGGTTATTGGTGCTCTCCACCGCAATCGGCGCCTTGGCGCGTTTGTAATGATCTACCGCCTTCTTGCCGACCGCGTAGTAGCGAACCTCGAGGCCCTCGCGTTCGAGGTTGCGGCGCACCTGCTCGCCCTCACGAATTATGTTGGTGTTGTACCCGCCGCACAGACCCCGGTCGGCCGCAATCACGGCGACCAGCGCGGACTTCCTGGCATCTTCGGCCGGTGCGATGTCCACCCCTTCGGCGTTGAGCAGCGAATCCGCAACCCGCCCCAGGGCCTCGCTGTAGGGCCGCGCTGCGATCAGCGCCTCCTGCGCGCGGCGCAGGCGCGCAGCGGCGACCAGCTTCATCGCGCGCGTGATCTGCTCGGTCGATTGGACCGAGGCAATGCGGCGCCGGATTGCCTTGAGCGTGGCCATCGGCGAGGCAGCTAAGCGGGCGTCGCCGCCCCCTTGGAGCGTTCTGCCTCGAACTGTTTGAGAAAGTCCTCGATCGCCGCGCGCAGCCTTTTGCGGAGATCATCACCGAGCTCGCGCTTGGTTATGATCTCGTCTAGCAGGTCCGCATGGCGCGCATCGAAATACCCGTACAGTCCCTTTTCGAACGGGCGGACCTGCGGAATTTCGAGCTTGTCGAGGAAACCCTCGTTGCCGGCAAACACAATCAAGACCTCTTTCGCCGTCGAAACCGGTTCGTACTGATCCTGCTTGAGTACTTCCGTGAGTCGCGCGCCACGGTTGAGCAGGCGCTGGCTCGAGGCGTCCAGTTCCGAGCCGAACTGCGCAAACGCGGCCATCTCGCGGTATTGCGCGAGGTCCAGCTTCATCGTGGACCCGGCCTGTTTCATCGCCTTGATCGCGGCCGTGAATCCGACGCGTGAAACCGAAAGACCGACGTTAATCGCGGGACGGACGTTGGAGTTGAACAGATCGAGGTCCAGAAAGATCTGCCCGTCGGTGATCGAAATGACGTTGGTCGGGATATACGCGGAAATGTCGCCGGCCTGGGTTTCTATAATCGGCAGCGCGGTCAGCGAACCCGCGCCCGCCTCGGCGCTCATCTTCGCCGCACGCTCCAGCAGCCGCGAGTGCAGATAGAAGACGTCGCCCGGATACGCCTCGCGGCCGGGCGGGCGGCGCAGCAGCAGCGACAGTTGCCGGTAGGCGGTCGCATGCTTGCTCAGATCGTCGTAGATGATGAGCGCGTCCTTGCCATTGTCGCGAAAATACTCGCCGATGGTGCATCCGGTGTAGGGCGCGATGTACTGGAGCGGTGCCGCCTCCGAGGCCGTTGCGCTCACCACCAGGGTATATTCCATTGCACCGTAGCGATTGAGCTTCTCGACCAGCTGCGCCACCGTGGAACGCTTCTGGCCAATCGCAACGTAGATGCACTGCACGCCCTGGCCTTTCTGATTGATGATGGTATCGAGCGCGACCGCGGTCTTGCCGGTCTGTTTGTCGCCGATGATCAACTCCCGCTGACCACGCCCGATGGCGCAGGTCGCGTCGATGGCCTTGATTCCGGTCTGGAGCGGCTGGTTGACGCTCTGGCGCCGGATGATTCCGGGCGCCTTCAGCTCGATGCGGCGGGATTCTGACGATTTGATGGGACCCTTGTCGTCGATCGGCTGGCCCAGCGAGTTAACCACCCTGCCCAGCATCGCCTCGCCAACCGGCACTTCCACGATGCGCCCGGTGCGCTTGACCTCGTCGCCCTCGCCGATATCCTGCGGGTCGCCGAACAGGGCCGCGGCGACGTTGTCCTCTTCGAGGTTCAACACCATCCCGTAAATCTGGTGCGGGAACTCGAGCAACTCGCTCGACGACGCATTCTGCAGCCCGTAGATGCGCGCGATGCCGTCGCCGCAGGACAGCACGCGGCCGGTCTCGCGCACTGCGATCGAGCCTTCGAAGCCCTTGATTTCGTTCTTGAGTATCTCGCTGATTTCCGCTGGTCGAATGTCCGCCATAAATTCCTGCTCAGGCTTCACCCGCAAGTTTCAACTGCGCTTCGCTAAGCCGCCCCGCGAGGCTGCCGTCGTATGTCCTGCCGCCGAGTTCGGCAACCACGCCGCCCAGCAATTCCTTGTCGACCTTGATGGTCGGGATGATCTTCTTTTTAGCTATAGCTTCCAGGCCAGCCAGCACCCGCGCCTTTTCCTCGTCCGATGGCTCCACGGCGAAGGTCAGGGTCGCGCGCTCCCGCCCGAGCATCTCATCAACCAGTTCGCGGTATGCAACGGCGATGGCGCTGACCGCGTCGATTCGGCGATGACGCGCGATCACCACCGCCAACGATCGCAGCGGGAAGCTTAAGTTCACGCGCTCGGCAATTTTTGCCATCGCCTCCTGGCGCGCGGAATTGCTCAGCTCCGGCGAAGCGAGGCGCGCTTCCAGTTCGGGCGAGTCCACGATAGCGGCCAGGCGCTCAAGTTCGCTGCCCCAACTCTCCACCTGCCCCTTTTCAGCCAGTTCGATCAGAGCGCGCGCGTAGCGTTTGGCAACCCTAGTAGCTTTCATCGCCGTGCCTCGATTCCGAGCCGGTTCATGAAGCCCTCCAGGAGGCGGCTTTGGTCGCCGGCCTGGAAGTTGTGGGCAATCAGCTCGCGCGCGAGTTGCGCTGCGGTCGCCGCCAGATTCCCGCGCACGCGTCGCTGCGCGTTGTCGACCAGCGCAGCCGCTGTGGCCTGGGTGTCGCGGCGGATTCGGTCCGCATTGCTGCGTGCCAGCTCGGAGATTCGGTTTAACTGGAATGCGGTCTCCTCTTCCAGTTCCCGTTTGAGCTGCGCCACTTCGCCTTCCAGCGCGGCGATGCGCTCCGCGGCGGCCCGCGCCAGAGCCTCGGCTTCCTCAAACGCCTTCGCCGACTTGGCGAGATTGGAATGGATGGTGGACGCGCGATCGGAGAAAAACCTGCGCAGCGGCGGTCCCGCAAAATAGACCACGACAAACGCGAAGAGCAGAAAGTTTATCACGAAGAACGAAAAGCCAAGCCAGGAGCCGTGTCCCTCGGCTTCTTGAGCCGCCATCGCGGTCGAGGGACCAAGCGCGGCAAGCGAAACCAGGGCAGTTGCGATCCACCGTTTCATCGTCGTCAATTGTGCGTTCCGCCGCCGTTTAGCCGCCGCCCAAGTACCCGTTCCGCCAGCTCACCCGCCAGCGTGTGCGCCATCTGTTCCAGGTCGTGCTCGGCTGCCTTCAGCTCGCCTTCGATGCGGGTGCGGGCAGCATCGAGCGACGCGCGCGCGTCGGCCTTTGCGGTCTCAAGCAACTGGGCCGCTTCCGCCTCGACCCTGCGCCGTTCGGAATCGCGGTGCTCCAGGGACTCACGACGGATCGCGTTCAGGCGCTGTTCACGCGCCTTGTCCGCCGCCCGCGCCTCTTTCAAGAGTTGCTCGGTGCGGTCATTGAGGCTCCGGAATCGCTCTTCGCGCTCGGAAAGCAGGTTGAGAAACGGACGAAAAAACAACCGGCTGAATATAAACCAGAAAACCAGAAAAGAGACAATCAGAACTCCGAAGGTCCCCCAGTTCGGCGGAATATGCATACTACCGCGACTCTCCAGGCGTCATGCCAGCGGCAAATCTTACCCCGAATCAGTTTCGTTGGGCAGGGCTGGACAGACTTTTTCGGCGCCCCGGCGAGGGGCTCTTGGTAGCAACATCAGCGTGCGCCGATTGAACCCTGGACTCTGGAATGGCCGCGAAAGATCAGGCCGGCTTGGGTGCTCCGCCCGACGGAGTTGCGTGCGTTGCCGGCGTGATGCGGTCTTCCTTGGGGAACACCGTAACTTTGCGGTCCTCGCGCGCTGCCTCCGGCTGCATCGAGCAATGTCCCTCGAACTGTGCGCCTTCGTGGATACTTAGAAGGGGAGCCGCGAGATTGCCGACGACCTTCGCGGAAGGACGGATTTCGATTTTTTGCGACCCGGTTATGTCACCACTGACTTTGCCGCCCACGATTACCGCTGCCGCCTTGATTTGCGCGGTTACGACGGCGGTCTCTCCGATATGGAGGCTGTCCTTCGAGGTAATTTCCCCGTCAACTTCGCCATCGATTCGTGCAGGACCATCAAACGACAACTTGCCGCTGACTTTGGTTCCCCGATCGAGATGGGCGAGACCTTCGCCCGTCAAAGCCGGGGCGGGCCGCGGAGCCGGAGATGGCTGCGGAGCAGCTGCCGAGACGGCGGGCTGGGGCTGAGAATTGGAGGAAGACTGGACCGGCTGAATTTTTGGACCCTTTTCGGGCTCTTTATTGAATAGGGCCATGGGAAATCCGCTCCTTGGCAAATCGGGAATTTGGTCCGATCTGACCCGTCAGAACGCGAACTCAGGTCTGGCTATTAGCCCATGGAAATGGGGCTGTCAAATTTCGACCAAACATCCCGGCGCGGCATTATTTCGGGGAATGTCGGGGCCGGGGCGGCCGGAACTTTGCCACGGAGCGAATCCGACTTCCTTCGTTAACGCGGTTTCGGATAGCTTGCACCAGTGACGGCCGCGTTCGTCCAGTCGTCAATCAACCAAGGGAGTTCAATCACCATGGCTGCAAACCTGGACAAGTATCTGGATCTGTTTCGCGACAAGAAAGCATTTGCTCACGTCGCCACGATCATGCCCGATGGCTCGCCCCAGGTGACTCCGGTCTGGATCGACTACCGAAATGGCCGCATTGCCTTCAACACCGCGCGCGGGCGGGTCAAAGACCGCAATCTGAAGGAAGGCACCAGAATCGCGCTGTCGGTCCAGGACCCTGATAACCCCTACCGCTATGTCCAGGTGCGTGGCAGGGTCGCCAAGGTGACGGAAGACGGCGCGACTGAGCACATCGATGCACTCGCCAAGAAGTACATGGGAGTGGACAAATATCCGTTCCACACACCCCAGGAGAAGCGCGTTATCTACGAAATCGAGGCGACCTCTGCCCAGGGTATGTGAGTCACACCGGGGCGTGCGGCGGCCAGGAACGCACCGAGGGGTTCCCGGCAGCTGCGAAACATTCCTAAAGCTGCCGAATGCGTGGCGGCCCGGTCATCGGCCCGCGGATTTTTCCTCAGATCCGACCCAGTGGTGGGGGAGTTTCCACCGTGGTTCCACAGGTCGAACCGCACTGCGGGCACAGGTATTCATACTTGTCGCCCTCGGGCAGGACCAGCAGCAGGCGCTTGCGCACCGGCACCGCGCGTTTGCAACGCGGGCAGGCCAACAGGGTAGCTTCCATCCGCTCGAAGGCGGGTTTTCGCGGCGCGGCCATCGCGCTTCAAACAATAACCACTGACGCGAACAACGGAAAGGTCAAGCAGCATTCGGCGCTGGGTGGTTGTTTCGAAAAAATTACGGAAACCACATCAGACCGGGCGCAGATGACCGGGAGTTCGATCATTTAAGCCGGTCGGCTTGTCCGAAGGGCGGCCGGGATCGGTTCGCCGACTCAAGTATAAGCGGGTCGGAAGTCCGGGTTGTCTCACCTCCAATACGCGTCCTAAGATTCCGGGTTGGCACGATGAGCGTTCAGGCAACCGATGCACGGCGGCCGCGGGTCTACCTGGAAACCTACGGATGCCAGATGAATATCGCCGACTCGCAGACCGTGACGGCGGTGTTGCGGCGTGCAGGTTATGCGAGCGCGGACCGACCCGAAGACGCCGATGTGATCCTGCTCAACACCTGCGCCATTCGCGAACACGCTGAAGAACGGGTCCTGGGGCGGCTCGGCGACCTGGCGCGAATCAAGCACCGGCGCCCCGAAATCCGCCTGGGGTTGCTCGGATGCATGGCGCAGCACAATCGCGCGGGGCTGGTCGAAAAGGCGCCCTATCTCGACCTGGTCGCCGGACCGGACAGCTATCGGCGACTACCCGAGTTGATCGGACGCGCCGGATTTGATCCCGCCGTCGATGTGCGACTGGACCGCGCCGAGACCTACGCCGATATCACCCCCGATCACGACGGTTCGATTCGCGCCTACGTCACCGCGATGCGCGGGTGCGACAAGTTTTGTGCGTTCTGCGTGGTGCCTTACGTGCGCGGGCGCGAGCGCTCGATCGCGCCGCCGGATCTGCTCCGCGAGGTGACCGAGCTGGCGGAGCGCGGCGTGCGCGAGGTCGTGCTGCTCGGTCAGACGGTCAACGCGTACCGTTTTGGTGAAACCGACTTTGGCGGGTTGCTGAGAATGGTCGCGCGCATCGACGGCATCGAGCGCATCCGCTTTACCTCGCCGCATCCAAGCGACATGAGCGATTCGCTCATCGAGGCAATGGGCTCGGAACCGAAGGTCCAGCCGTATCTGCACCTGCCGGTACAGTCGGGATCGAACCGGATGCTTGCTTCGATGGATCGCGGCTACTCGGTCGAAGAATACCTGAAACTGGTCGAACGTCTGCGCGCGGCGATTCCCGCACTCGCGCTCTCAACCGACATCATCGTCGGGTTTCACGGAGAGGAACCTGCCGATCACGAAGAGACCCTCGCGCTGATGCGCACGGTCGGTTACGACCAGGCATTTACTTTCAAGTATTCGGTGCGCGAGCACACGCGCGCCTACAAGCTCGGCGACACGGTGGGCGACGAGGAAAAGAGCCGGCGCCTGGCGGAAGTAATCGCGCTCCAGGAGGCGACTTCGCTCAAGCGCAATCGGGCCACCATCGGGCAGAGCTTTCCAGTGTTGGTGGAGGGACCGGCGCGCCGCGGCGAGGGCATGCTCTCCGGCAAGACTCCGCAGTTCAAGACCGCGATTTTCCCCGACCGGGGCACCAGGGCCGGGGCAACCGTTGCGGTGCGCGTCGAGTCAGCCACCGCGCACACGCTCTTGTGTTCGGT
>JAFAHS010000190.1 GCA_019237115.1 Deltaproteobacteria bacterium | reverse complement strand
CTACTACGACGCGATGCGCGTCAGCACAGAGAAGGTCGATGTGCTTGAGGTCGCGGCTGACCTATTTCGTTGGCGCGGTGCGGCGAAGATCCTGCGGCAGCTCGAGCGCCAGCTATCGACCGACGAGTTCACTGCAAACCAAGCGGTCGAAAGGCTCGATACCCTTTACTCGAACGACAAATATAGTGAGCTCGACCTCGCGCAGGCGCTGGAAACGATGATCATTCACGCCGAGGAAACTGAGGCTTCAGGGTCGAAGGGCAGCAAGTGACGTGTGGCAGTTTTGGGCTTCGGTTTCGACAATACGTCATTGAAGTGTTCAGTCACAGCCCTCAACACATATCGAGGATCGAAACTCGTCGAGATGACTCCGCCACTGAATTGTGTTGGAAGCTGATGGTTAGGGCTTCGCTCAATGCACAATGCCTCCGCTTCGATAACATGATGCGCGCCCGCCGCTTACGATCGTTTAAAGTTGTGGTTTCTCGGACCGGCGCTGAGCTCCGGCGGCTTGACCAATCCACCGCGTTGCGCGTACCGGCTTGTCGGGCGCTTTTGCCGAATTGAGCCCGATGGCCACTTTCAGAATGTTCAGCGGCGTGCAGCCCGTAACCCGTGACAGCGCAATCCGCGATGCCCTGGCAGGATTCCAGCTCGCTGCGCTGAATATTCCGCAAGCGCTCGGCTATACCAAGATCGCCGGCACCCCGGTCATCACCGGCCTCTACACGCTGTTGTTTCCGTTGGTGGCGTTCGCGGCATTCGGCTCCTCCCGCTTTCTGGTGGTGGCCGCCGATTCCGCGACTGCCGCCATCCTCGCCAGCGGCCTAGGAGACCTGGCGCCCCTGGCCAGCGCCCGATACGTCGCCCTCGCTGGAACGGTCGCCCTGCTGACGGGCGGCTTCTTGCTGATCGCGCGATTGCTCAAGCTGGGTTTCCTCGCCGATTTTCTCTCGCAGACTGTGTTGGTGGGATTTCTCACCGGCGTCGGCTTTCAGGTCGGCATTGCCGTCCTGGGCGAGCTGCTCGGAGTGGAAGTCCATACGCAGCGGTCCATCGGCCAATTGCTCGAAGTCGCCCGCGGACTTCCGCAGGTACGGATGATCACACCCTTGATCTCGTTGGTGGTCGTCGCCGTGATCCTGGGACTTCACAGGCTCACCCCCAGGGTGCCGGGAGCGCTGATTGCGGTGGCCGGTGCGATCGCGGCCAGCAGGTTGTGGGATCTTGCCGGCCGCGGCGTCGCGGTCGTCGGTCCGGTGGTCGGTGGTCTGCCCCGCCTTGGGCTTCCCGCGATGACTTGGCACGACATTAGCCAGCTGGTCCCGATTGCCGGCTCATGTGTCGTAATGATCGTCGCGCAGAGTGCGGCAACGGCGCGCTTCTACGCCACGCGCCATAGTCAGCGCCTTGACGAAAATGCCGACCTGATCGGACTCTCGGCAGCGAACGCGGCGGCCGCTTTAAGCGGCACTTTCGTGGTCGATGGAAGCCCGACCCAGACCGCGATGGTTGAGAGCTCTGGCGGGCAAAGCCAACTCGCGCAGATTGCCACCGCTGCTGTGGTGGCGGCTGTCCTGCTGTTTCTGACGGAGCCGCTGCAATACCTCCCGCGATGTGCGCTCGGCGCAATCGTGTTCGTGATCGCTGTCCGGCTGGTGGACCTGGGCGGCCTCCGCGACATCCAGCGCGAGAGTCCGGCTGAGTTCGCGCTAGCATTGCTCACCGCCGCAGCCGTGGTGCTGGTCGGCGTCGAACAGGCGATCATTCTCGCGATGGTGCTGTCGTTACTGCGCGTCCTGAACCACAGTTATCATCCTCAGACCGGCGTGTTGGTGGAGGGCGAGCAGGGACTATGGGAAACCAAGCCGGCCGTGGCGGGAACCGTTACCGAGCCGGGCCTGGTCATTTATCGGTTCGGCGCGGCGGTTTTCTATGCGAACGCCGGCCTATTTGCGCACCAGGTCAGGACGTTGGCGCGAGCTTCGGGGGTGAGATGGCTGGTTGTCGATGCCGAGGCCATCACCAATGTCGATTACTCGGCCGCGCGGATGCTGCGGGATCTCAACCAGTACCTCAAGCAAATCAATGTCGAGTTTTCGTTTGCTCGCACCGCGCCCTCGCTACGGGCGGACTTAATCCGCCACCGTATTATCCAGGCCATCGGCGAACAACGAATATTCCCGCGCCTGCACAATGCTATCGCCGCCTTTAAAATGTCGCAGGGAAGCTGACAAAGCTGCTGGCCTGACGGCTTGACACGATGAATGATCATGTGGGCCAGCTGCTTAGAGAGCGCTCTTTGACCCATGCCCCCGAAACTGAAACCGCGACGACCTCCCCGCACGTTCCGGTCATATACCGTGCCACACCACTTCGAGCAGCCGGCGGGCAGAGGGCGACGATCGCGCTTAGCGCACGTTTGTGCGGTTAGCGAAGTGCGTGCGGAAGTAGGGGCCGAGTCTGACTGCTATCCAGGCCGCTTCCACCAGCGCCCAACGTAACCACTTGTTGGTCTGCGGCATCAGCTTGCCGTGGAACGTCTGGCCACCGCGAGCTTGGCCTCGGACGCGAAGCGCTCGATGCGGTCGATTTCCAGGGCCACCATGGTGGCGAGCAGATCGCCCAACCCGAGAACGGTGCGCAATAGCTCGACCCGATGATCACCGCATACGCTGTCACGCAGCCACTGCTCGGCGGCGCGCACCTCGCCGGACAAGACCTCAAGCAATGTGAGATCCTGTCGCAACAGTTCCTGGGCGCCGGCGCGTGGTAGCGATCGAGCAGCGCGTGGATGCGATTCTTGACCATGGTTCGTACCCACACCAGGAATACCCGCTGACGGACGATTTCGCGCAGGCGTCGGGCCCGACTCCCGGTACGTAGGCACGTGGGATCAAGTTGGAGGGCAGCAGCTGAGCCAGGGTGTGCGCATCGATGGCGTCGGTCTTGACCTGGGCAGCGGCAATCGCTCGCACCCAGAAAGGGTGCGCCAGTTCAACCTGCTTGAGGGTTGTCGATGGCTGCCAACCAGTCGTAGATCACGCCCCAGTTCCAGCCCGCTTCCAGCACCGCGGCGCATGGCTCGCCAAGCGATTTGAGGATTTCGTCACCGTCAGACCATCGTTGGCCAACCGCGCCGTGGCTCGGGTTCGCCCGCTCTGGTCGATGACATGCACCTGTGGGTATCGCGTGTGGTAGTCTGTTCCTACGTACGGCCGGGGTCGTTGCCTCCTTTTCGTAGACGGTAACCGCATTCACCATTCTACGCCGGGCCTCGACCCCTTTTTCAGGTTACCCGACTAGCTCCCAGAATCGCGCCAGCGCGGGCGCTTGCGATTTGGGAGATGAGGGGCTGTCCACCAGGCGCTATGTGGACCGCCGAGGGCGGATGGCACGATTTCCAGCCCGTTAACCCGAAAGATCCGATGGGTGCGGCCCTTTGCTCGGGTTGCGGAGAAAAAGCCTGACTAACTGCGTGCCACGCCAAATCTATTAACGGGCGAAACACACTGGTAACGCTTCTGTCCTTTTCAGTATCCCAGAGCAGTTCGCGTTAGCAGCGGCAAAGAGATATTGGGGACACCGGACGGGAGAGCCCCCCTCTCGGCCTCGGGCGTCACAGTTTGGTTCTGGGGCCCGCAACCCTTTTCCGCGGCGCCTGAATTCTTTTTTAAGGCATACCTTTCTTCCGGCTCTTTTGACCCGACGAGTGCTCGGCAGCCTCATCTCGAGTGCTCGGTTCAACCGGCAGAACGAACTCCAGCGTTGCGCCGCGATCAGGATTCTGGGTCGCCCAAATACGCCCGCCATGATTCTCGATGATTGAGCGAACGATAGTAAGCCCCATGCCCATTCCGCTCGGCTTGGTCGTAAAGAAGGGCTCGAAGAGACGCGGCATGACCGCGGCGTCGATGCCCCTGCCCGAGTCGCGCACCGATACGCGTATTTCGTTGGGCACTTCCTGATCTGCGCGCAGCGCGACCTCGCGCGGTCCGTCGCCGTCGCAAACCGAGTCGAAGGCGTTCATGACCAGGTTCAGAACCGCCTGCGTCAGCTGGGTCTTGTCTCCCTGCACCAGAGGCAGAGAATCGGGCAATTTTATCCTCCACGAAATGTCTTTCATTCTTGCTTCTGCAGTCACGATGCGAGCGACGTCAAGCAGAAGCTCCCTGACATCGACCGGCAACATCTTCGCTTCGGCGCGCTGAAACATCGCACGAACATTCTTTACGATATCGATCGCCCGCGCATCGTCGCGAACTATATCGTCCAAAGCCGCGTCGACTTCGGCCAGGTCGGGAGTCCGAGCCGTCAGTAGGCGCCGTGCCGCTTTCGCGTTGTTCAAGATTGCTCCCAGCGGCTGATTCAACTCATGCGCAAGGGAAGCGGTAAGCTCTCCCATGGTCATAATCTGCGACGCTCGCCGGAGTTCCTCCGAGAGCCGACGAATCTCGGCTTCACCGCGTATTCGCTCGAGCGCGTTTGCGATAACCTCCGCGACCAGTTTCAGCCGCTGCACCTCTTGCTCAGACCAATGTTTCTCGAAACGGACCGCGCCGAAGAGGAGCGCACCGATCACAACTCCGCCTACGGTCAGGGGCAGCGTGAGGTTTGATTTATTTCCAACCAGACGAAAGGCCTCCCGAGTGTTTGAGGCTTCAGGAGGAAGGTCATCCATACACGCGATAACAACCACGCGGCCTGAATTGACTTGGTCAAGTAGCCAAGAAAACTCCTGTGGTGGGGCAGTTCGCAGACGCGGCGGCAGAGCAGTTACACCCTCTCGCGCCCATACATGGGTTATGTATAAAAGTCCGTCGAAACGATCTAATTGGATAACCGTGCTGCGGTCGACTCCCGTAGCGAGCACGATGCGCTCGAGCCATCGCTCGATTTCGCTATCGATCTCTGCGACTGACACGCGGGTAATTGCTGCGGACAATTCGCTCAGGAGCTTCTCGAAATCCGCCTCTCGTTGCGCCCGGTTAGCACCGTTCTGTTGATGCTCCGCGTGTGCGTCTTCTTCGAAGCGAGTCGCCATAAGAGAGTTTCACTGCTGCCCGCTTGAAAGCTTCGGACGAGGGTGAACGCAGGGGCAGGTTCCCGTGTGGTTGTTATAAGTCACTCCGACCAATAAGGAAAAGAGCCAAGATAGCGAGGAGTTCGGCACCTATTTTTGGCCGTGCCAACGTGAACGGGCGGTCACCGTTCACGTACGTGATTAGCTTCGCCTACGGCATCGGCTTAGGTTGGAGCAACGGCCAAACTGGGCGCGAATCTCTGGCGATTTGAAGCAGGTAAGACCGCCTCAATTCGAGCGGGGCGCATCCACTACACCGCTCGCTGTCAAAGTCGGCATCACTGCCCGCAGGATGCGAGAGTCCAGATCGAGTGCAGAGACCGAGTCGGTCACCCTTTCTCCAACAGAGATTACTGTGAATCCCATGCTAGAGAGCAGTGCTCAAGAGAGCCGAGGAGCGCGGGATTCCGGCGTCCTGGCCCTGATCCGGGGTCTGACTTCACAGTGCATGGTAGGAATGGGAGGAATCACGGAAATTGCCACGTCGGCGCCGGGCTACAGCTCGCGCCGGCCGAACTCCATGGCGCCCCTCGTGGAGATTCTCCGCCTGAACGGCTACTCCACCGCTTGACATCGCAACCGGCCCGAGAATCTTGGACCAAAATGCAATTTGCTCGTTTCCTTGAACCTCAGCATAGTCAGGTTTAGTCGCGTCGCTGGGCGCTGGATAAGTCCCGCCAGAATTGAAAAGTGTGGGACAGGCGATCAAGGAGCTCAATGCGCTGTTCGAAATGCGGGACGGACAACCCCGAGGGCAAGAAGTTCTGTGGCAACTGCAGCGCGGCGCTGGGGAATCGCTCTCATCAGTGTGGCGCGGACAATCCGGCCGGCAACCGATTTTGCGGGGATTGCGGTGCCGCGCTAGCCGCCAGTGTAGTACTTTCCCTTTGAACAAGCGGGAGGCAATGACGCGATAGGACCAAAGGCCGGGTTCTCCTAAACTGAACATTTGACGTTGGATCGCGGGCGGGAGCAAAGATGGTGAACGTTCGGCACCCCCGTGGTTCACGGGGGACGCTCCCACCACCCCAGGCGCTCAATCCTGCGTTTTTGCGAACTCTCCTAGCCTGACGAGGACCAATGGACCAACGTCCAATGGACCAATGTCCAATAGCCGGAGTTTCGATGCTCTGGCACGATAGCATCGTGCCCGGACCAATAGTCCTAAAAATGGCCTAACGCGGTGACCAGGGAGGAACCAACAATGGCAACTGCGAAAACTCCGAACATCCTGATTATCTGGGGCGACGACATCGGCACTTCGAACCTCAGCATCTTCACCAAAGGCATGATGGGCTACCGGACCCCCAATATCGATCGAATTGCCGAAGAAGGAATCCTCTTCACCGACAGTTACGGAGAACAAAGCTGCACCGCCGGTCGAGCGGCTTTCATCACGGGCCAGAGCGTTTTTCGCACGGGCTTGAGCAAGGTGGGATTGCCGGGAGCCGACTTAGGTCTTCGCCCCGAGGATCCGACTATTGCTGAACTGCTGAAACCGCTGGGCTACGCGACTGGGCAATTCGGTAAGAACCACTTCGGCGACAAAGACGAGTTTCTGCCGATCAACCATGGGTTTGACGAGTTTTTCGGCTTTCTCTACCACTTAAACGCGTTCGAGGAGCCAGAGCTGCCCGACTATCCTCCGGCCTCTGATTTTCCCAACTTCAAGAAGCTCTACGGCCCGCGGGGCGTGCTTGAATGCAAGGCTAATCCCAACGGCGCGCCGTCGATTCATGACACCGGTCCGCTAAACAAAAAGCGGATGGAGACTATCGACGATGAGGTCCTAGCCAAAACGAATGACTTCCTGGACCGTCAGGTCAAGGCTGGCACGCCCTTCTTCGTATGGTTCAACACCTCACACATGCATTTGCGCACACATATCAAGCCCGAGCTTCGGCGCCGGGCAGGCCGATGGCAATCGGACTATCATGACGTGATGATCGAGCACGACGAGATCGTGGGCAAGCTGCTCAAGAAGCTGGACGACCTCGGAGTCGTCGACAACACCATCGTGATGTATAGCACCGACAACGGACCGCATATGAACTCGTGGCCAGACGCCGGCATGACGCCGTTTCGCAACGAAAAGGACTCCAACTGGGAAGGAGCGTTCCGGGTACCGTGCATGGTTCGATGGCCTGGCGTCATTAAACCTGGGACCGTCTCCAACGAGATCATCAGCCACATGGATTGGTTGCCCACGCTGGTTGCCGCCGCGGGTGAACCGAACATCAAGGAAAAGCTGCTCAAAGGCTATCGGGCGGACCAGAAGACCTTTAAGGTCCACCTCGACGGATACAATTTCCTGCCGCACTTCAGAGGCTTGGAGAAGAGTCCCCGAGTGGATTACTTCTACTTCTCCGATGACGGCGACCTGATGGCGATGCGGTATGACAACTGGAAAGTGACCTTTATGGAGCAACGGGCGCCGGGCACCCTACGGATCTGGCAGGAACCGCTTGTATCATTACGGCTTCCGAAGATTTTCAACCTACGCACCGACCCTTACGAGCGGGCGGATATCACCTCGAACACCTACTGGGACTGGGTAATTGATCATGTCTTCCTATTCATACCGGCGCAGGCGATAGTTGCGGATTTCTTGAAGACTTTTGCGGAATATCCGCCTCGTCAGAAAGCGGCGAGCTTCACCATCGACCAAGTCATGGGAAAGCTTCAAGGGCAAGGAGGTAGCCATTAAACGACGTAAGAGAATGTGGACCATGGTCAGGATCTCGATGTTGATCTAGGCAGGGAGCAGCAAACAAAGTTCCGCCCTGGTATATGCACTGAGGGCGGCTGAGCGCTAGTTGAAATGGCAGGCACTCTGTCGCACGGATTGGCCGGAGTGGGCAGATGGTTACGCAAAGAGTTTATTGCCATCTGGCCGGTCTTTCTTTTTTTGTTTTTCGGATTCCTATTCCTGATTTCGCTCATCAAGTTAACGCTTGCGCAATTCTCCGTCCAGACAGCGATGTTTTCTAACGCGGTAATTGGCGCCCTGGTGGGTGCCAAGGCTGCGCTCGTGCTTGACGAGACGCCGCTCGCACGCAGCCTCGAGCAATATCCGGGAATTATAGCGATCGCGGCTAAAGTACTCCTTTATGCGGCTGCTACTCTCCTGCTGGGTTATGTCGAGCGATTCCTGGAGGCATTGCATAAGGTTCACAGTTTTGGAGGAGCCATCTGGTACGTAGTAGGGCACGCGAATCATTATCGGCTGCTCGCCTGGGTGCTGGGAATAAGTTTCATATTTGCCTTCTACTTCGCGTTCGTCGAGATCAACGAGCGCATGGGCGAAGGTGAGTTGCGGAGACTCTTTTTCGAATCTCGTAAAACTGCCAACGCTTCGGGCCTATCTTCGAACATTAGTACGCGGGGTCGAAGTTGAAGCGGTAGCGCTGGACGCGAGTAACTATCCGTCGCTCGAGATCAGTGAATCAGGCAACAACCTGACAGGATGTTTGGTGAACAAAAGATCAATGGTGCGTAATGCCTCGGACGCTACTACTTGCTACTAATTAGTCGAGAAAGTCTCTTAAGGTCGCGTCAACGAAACTTGGCTATCAGATGACAGAACAGACTCCGCATAGCGTACATGCACTCGACCTATCGACGAAGCTTGCTTTCGAGCGCAGCTGGGCTGCCTTTGAACGAACCACACTTGCCTGGGTGAGGACCGCAACTTCGCTGAATACCTTCGGTTTCAGTGTTTACAACTTCTTTGAAATCCTGAGAGAAGCAGGCGGGCCGAAAAATCAGCTGATCGGAGCGCGGCGGTTTGGGCTAGTACTGGTGGGCCTGGGTTTGGCTTCGCTGGCGCTGGCGACGGTGGAATATCGGCAGAATATTTCGGGTGCTGGGAGCACACTAGCAGGGTGGCCCGCGCTCACTGGCCGTCATCGTGGCGGCTTTGATCTCAATTCTTGGCATCTTGGCCTTGAGTGTGATGCTCGTTCGCTGATAATTCCGGCCGATGTTTCGAGCCGGGCTGAGAGCTACCCTCGATGCAACGCGAGCCAATTTGACGGTGACAATCGAAAAACGGCAGCTTTGGTTGGCCCACGCCGATACGCGCGGACAACAGTGGCACCGGCGGGATCTCTCGCAAAACTTCGCCGTTTCAGGCCCGGTCTGACCGGCTCCGCCACGCCAGGAGTCGCCAATCAATTTCGGGCGAGCGAAACCACCATGGATGAAGTCTCATGAGTGATCGAAACTACGACGTCATTATCATCGGCAGCGGCGCTGGCGGCGGGACGCTGGCCCGTCACTTGGCTTCGACTGGCAAGAGCATCCTGTTGCTCGAGCGGGGCGAGTGGCTCAAGCGGGAACCCGAGAACTGGAGCGTCGAAGAGGTGTTCGTCAAAAATCGCTACGTGTCCGGCGACACCTGGCGCGACAAGAACGGCAGACCTTTTCAGCCCGGCGTCCACTACTTCGTGGGCGGCGCCACCAAGATGTATGGTGCGGCGCTCTACCGCTTGCGCAAGGAGGATTTCGGTGAACTCAAGCACCACGACGGCATCTCGCCTGCTTGGCCCATAAGCTACGAGGAAATGGAGCCGTACTATAGCAAAGCCGAGCACCTGTATCAGGTGCACGGCGCGCGCGGTGAAGACCCCAGCGAGCCGCCGGCGAGCGCACCATACTCTTTCCCGGCGGTGTCGCACGAGCCGCGTATCCAGAAGTTATCCGATGACTTGGTGCGGAGCGGATATCATCCTTTTCACGCACCCTGCGGCATCATTCTG
>JAFAHS010000429.1 GCA_019237115.1 Deltaproteobacteria bacterium | reverse complement strand
GGCTGCCACGCGAGAGCTTCGTCGCACGAAGAAGGTCCGGGAGCGCCGTGGCGTGATAGCCGCGCGACCAGAACACACCCATCGCGCGTTCGACAGCGGCTTCCACGTCGAAACTTCGGGGGCGGCCGCGGGGCGACTGCACTGGGGTTCGGTGGCTCATCGATTATATATAGACCAACCGGTCTTTAAATCACAAGCGGAATCTTCGTTCGCGACTTATTTACTCTTTGATCAATATCTTCAAGACGACGTGATCGATGTTCGATGGGACGACAACACCGGGATGTACATAGTTGCAATGGTCGATGAACCTGACGGGGCGTAAACGACGATGGCCCTGGCAGCGCCATCATTCCAGCAGCGCGGACCTCCAGCTTTCCGGCCATCAGCATCTTTCAGTCGGCCAGCAGGAGAAGATCGATGGCTTTAGTGGCGATCCTAATAGTAAGAGTCGCCACGCATGCAATGAACTGGAATGTCAGCAGGCTTCGCTTTGAGGTGCATTTCGAGGGGCGAGAGACTCGACGTAGGTCCGACCGAATGCGCGACATCTGGATGGTTAGCTAAGGTCGATTTTGTCCAGAAGCCCAATGCAAAAGCGAGAACAGCCGCACCGAGAAGCTAGCGCGGCGGCGCGACGCGATGATTTCAGCAGAGGGGAAAGCGGTTACGGCTGTAACGCGGAGGCCATCCGGAGGCCCGCTATGGGGTCACACGCAGAAGAACTCATATTGAGCAAATGAAGTCTGCTTTTGCCGCAATAGCGAACCGGAAAGGCTCAGACCGAGCAAATTTCGTCGGGCCTTACGCCCAACAACGGGCATTCAAATGGCCGTGCTGGAATTACCTGAGACGGCGCGCAAAACTGCATCAGGCGGTCGCCTTTTGCGCCATCGTCGAGGCCTTCAGGCCAACTTCCTCGTAGCCGCCGCCGCTCTCGTCTGGCCAAGATACGGCGGTGCGGAAAGCCGGACGTGCGGAAAGCCGGGCATTCCACTCGTTCACCTTTGGGCGCCGATTGTGCGACCAGAACTGGTCCGCTCCGAGCGCGGACAGGCGGAACATGTAAGGCGCTACGGCAATGTCGGCGAGCGTGAACTGATCGCCCACAATCCAAGGTCCGCGATCGAGAATGCGTTCCAGGTGATCAAGGAGGTCCTCGATCGTCTCCCGCGACTTCGCAAGCTCGTCGTCCGTTATCTCGCCGCGAACCGCGCGGGAGTGGACGTCCTGATAATACTTCATCGGACGTCTCGCGGCCTGTTTCGTCAGCTCCTCGATGCTCCAACGGTTCTTGAGCTTGGGAAGGATGTACTTAACCATCGTCAGCTTCACGATCGCGTCGAAGCCATCCTCGCACTTACGAACAAACTCGCGCATCCTCGCCTGTCCGAGAGGATCGGTCGGTGTGAGCTTTGGACCTTCGAAAGCGGCGTCGATATATTCGTTAATGACCGTGGATTCGCGAACCGGCGCACCGTTATGGACCAGCGTCGGCACCAGGCCGTCGGGATTGATGGCGAGATATCCGGGCTCCATCTGTTCGAACTTGAAGAGATCGATGTAGCGGCTGGTCCATGGGACGCCCTTCTCCTCGAGCGCCATGCGGCACCGCACTGAGCAGACCGAGCTCCAGAAATGATAGAGTTCAACGGCCATCGCGCGACCTCCGTCGTAGCGTTGAACACTAGGCCAAAATCTATTTTCGGTACAGCACGCCGCTCGCACAGTTGGTGTCGCAGTTGGGTCAGGACTAAGCAGCTGACTGAGAGCGTTTTCTTCTGTACCCGCGCTCAGTCCCGTGTGTGCTACCTCACAGCCGGTGCATCGGCGGCGTGCTAGCCACCACTGGGCAAGCGGGCACGTTCAGCGATGGAGCCCGGAGTGAAGATAGTTGTGGTCGTCGCGATTACGGCTGTGTTGGCGTTCGGCGCCGGCGTCTGGGCTGGACCGAGCGTGCGCGGTATTGGCAAGGCGCAATCAACGAGTTCCCCGACCGAGATGGACCTTGATGCCAGACCGCCCGCGGAGTTCGAAGGGCCGCGCCCGCAATTTTAAAGCGATCGGCCGGGAAGCACCGATCCTGCACTGACCATGCGCGCATCGTCGCCCCTGGAGCTTGAGGTTATCAAAGCCTGCATACTCTCGCCGGATGCTTTCGAGACCCGACAGGATTTTACTTCGCAGCAAACCACAGCATAGCGGTACTACGATCGTAACGCGCTTTGTCTCCCCTGAAATCACGCCGCAACTGGTTCGCCCAATCATGGTTGAGTGTTCAAAACGGCTGCCGAATAACTCAGCCGCACGCTCGGAGGTTTAGCCATGACCAGGATCGCGCATTGCTGCTGCGGCTCGTTGCGCGCAGAGGCGACCGGCGAGCCGGCGCTCGTAGCCGCGTGTCACTGCATGGAGTGTCAGCGCCGTACCGGCTCGCCGTTTGGTGTCGGCACCT
>JAFAHS010000506.1 GCA_019237115.1 Deltaproteobacteria bacterium | reverse complement strand
GGCTCCGATCAACTTGGCCTCCTCGGCTTTCTGTTCACTAATCGCTATCGCGGCCAATCGCTCTGCCTCTAATTTGTCGAGGTAGGCGGAAGCTTCTGCGATCGGATCTGTCACCAATCTAACCTTTCGTCTTACACGGGCTGATGCACGATCCGCTTGGCTATCGCTGGCGAATTAACCACCAGCCCGAGTTGACCGCGGCCCGAGTTGACTGCGGATGGTACGGGCGAGGGCGATGACGCGGGGCAGATCCCAAGGAAAAGTTAATAAAGGTTAACGCGGACTAACAGATTACCAACTTCGCTTGGCCTTCCGCAAGAGGAGGAACATCTTAAGTATTATTATATAATTTAACTATAATTTATCAAAATGCGCGGCGTCTGTCGGCAGTCGTCTAAGGCGCATCCCTCTCCAGGCAAGAGAGGTTCATGAAATGTTCTGGAGTTGAGGCTCGCCTCAGGGTAGCATAGCCGGGTCGATCAGAGGGGGGATCAATGGCTGGGCTGCGAGAGTTTTTCGTCGAGTTTGTGACCGAGGAGCGGTGTATCGAACACTTGGCCGGGCTTCGCTGGCCCGGCGGCTTCGCCTGTGCCGGGTGCGGCGGGCGTCAGGCGTGGCGGCTGAAGACGCGCCCACGGGTGTACGAATGTGCGACCTGCCACCGGCAGGAATCGGCAACCGCTGGAACGGTGTTCCACCGCACGCGAACCGCTCTGACCAAGTGGTTTTCTCGCCGCCTATTTGATGGGCCACGATAAGCGCGGGGTTTCGGGCAAGTTTCTGCAGCGCGAACTCGGTGTGGTGTATCAGACGGCCTGGACGATGGCGCGCAAGCTGCGCCATGGGCTGAGCGAGGATCCGTCGCGTCCGCTGCACGGCTTTCTGGAAGCGGACGAGACCTTCATCGGTGGCCGCGTCGACCCGACCAGTCCCGGTCGTAGCACCGCCAACCCCAACAAAAAGCCAATGTCGCCGCCAATTCGTATCTGCTGACCGACGGGTTTGCCGGCTATCGCGGCCGCGACGCCGATCTCGGCGCGCATTTGAAACACACCCCGGTGGTCCAGAGCGACAGCGCCAATGCCGGCGAATTCTTCCCGATCATCCACACGCTGTTCAGCAACATCAAAGCCTGGCTGGTCGGCACCCATCATGGGGTCAGCGCCAAGCATCTCCCGCGCTACCTGCGCGAGTGGTCCTACCGGTTCAATCGCCGCAACCTGCCCGATGGTCTGGATCGCTATCTGATCCGGCGCGCCGTCGAGTGCGTCACCATTACCTATGACCAGCTCACGGCCGGCGTCATGCCAGCCGGTGCCGCCCGCGTCCGCCGCCTTCCCGCAACAGTTGGGCAACCTGCTTTAGCCGGATAGGGACACTAAGGCGAATGCGGCTGCCGCGTGTCCACTGCACCCTGTCTTCCTGGCTCAACATGTCGAGTCGAGCTCACGCGACCTCGCGCACAAGCTGGTTCGGGCGCGCTTATGCGATGTCTTCACTCAAAGGCCGAGCAAACGCGCTCAGTTCGATTGAACTGTTTCTGTTTGTGGATTAAAACTGGAAGCCGCTCAAGACATTGACGCCAAGAACTGCTGCGAGCTCGGCTAAGCAGCATCCGTCCTTAATGGCGAAAGCTGACCCCAAGGGGCGCCGGCCCCTCTAGTGATCGCTCATTCTCCCTTTTTGGAACTCGCCAACGGCCCGTTTCCGGCAAGTCGCCTGAGCCGCTCGATATCGAGGATTGTCACGCAATGCTTTTCGAGGTTAACAATCTGGTCGTCGCGCAGGGAGCGCAGTACCCGGTTGATATGCGCTACAGTCAGGCCGAGGTAAGCTCCGATCTGGATCTGCGTCAGAGGGAGGTTGTAGGTCAACCCCGTGATCAATTTTTGGCGCTGTAGTCGTAAATAGAGGTCCAGTAACATCGTCGCCAGCCTGCCCCGCGCATCGAGGCTCGACATCGCCGCGAGGAGCCGGTCCGAGCGCCGTTGACGCTGCCCGAGTAACCAGGCGATATAAAGTGCTGTGGACCGACACGTCATCAGCTCTATTAGGGCGTCCTTTGCATCGATCACCTCTATTGCAACCGAGGAAAGCGTCATAACCTTTTCAGACGGTCGCGACCGCAATATCGCGTCCAGACCGAGCACGGTTGCAGGCAAATAAACATCCACGATGGCTTGAATGGCATCGGCGAACCCGCGAAATTGACATGCCCATCCTGTGGTCAAGTGATAGATCGCGGGGCTCGACCCGGCTTCCGTCAGCAACTCACCCGCTGCGAGGGTGCGTGTCGGCGCAGAGCGGAACCTGGCGAGCAATGCGCGCTGGCCGAGGACCAACGCTTCGTGGAGCGTGACGTGACCATCTAACGGGACCATATGAGGGCCCCCTGCGAAGGTGCAGAGCTCCGGACAACGACGGCGATTGCGTTCCTGGCAAGAGTGACTTTTGGAGTCAGGCCCATAGTGTGGAGAGCAAGCTTGGGGCCGGGCGTAGGCTTGACAAGATTGGGCCGATACTCTGACCGGTGAGACAGAGACGGTGGGGGCTCGGCGGTCGAACGAAGGAGGCTTCACCATCGCTATTCGTCAGACCTGACCCGACCGCGCGAGCCAGGCCGCGCCAGCCAGTAGAAGAGCGGTGCCGCTTCGTTCGGAAGCGCAAGAGAAGATCGCTTCGGGCATCAGCAGATGTGCGGTCGTCGAGATCATTTATAATTCGTTGCAAATTTGACTAAATTTGACGCGATTTCGATCTTCGTAGCCCTACTTTGTGGTTAACGCAACAACTGGATGGACCCGAGCCACACAAACGCGTGAATGAAAGCGGCAGGCCAATGCCGCGCGCGGTTCGCGCGACTTCGTCGAACTACTCCGCGTGTCTGCCTGCACGGAGTGAACCTGTTTGTGGCGGCGCTCTACCATTCGCCCGGCCATTTATTGTAAGTTCGTGGAGAGGCGGCAATCGCTCGGTTCGAAGGCATGGAGGGCACGTGTCGGTTCGGCAACGCGCGGGCTGGTCGATTACCCCGCGAACCAACCCGCCTCATCTGGTGTTGCGGCGAGATTACGACGCTGGCGATGATCACCGCTGTTCGGGCGGTCGAAGAGTTCGGCGATCCGGTGATGACCACCGCGATGTGGCCATCCCGTGCCTATGGCTCGGTGCGCTCGATCCTCGACCACGATCCAGATTTTCAAGCGCCGTCCCGCCCGCCGACCGATGCCGTGCCGTTCCTCCACTCCAATATCCGCGGGGCGCACTGTTACCATTGTGCCCGCCAAGGGAGCCGGCAAGGGAGAACGCCGTTGCGCGCCCACCTGACGCTCGGCCAACCGCACCAGCTCGGACTCCTCGGCATGCTTTGGCGAACTCGAAGCCTCCGCCGACACTTCGCCGCTCAGCCATGCCGACTGGCTGGGTTGCTCCTCGATCGAGAGGTCCACCCATCGTGCGACAAGCGCTTGGCCGCCCGCTTGCGCTATGCGCGGCCGTGCCAGCACGTCGGGCGTGCTTCAAATTGCACCCGAGCACAAGGCGCCGAATGTCGTCCTTCCGAGTGCGAGTTCCCCGTCGCGAGGGCTCCACCCAATCCAGGAAGGGTGGTTTTGAGCTGCCCGCAGCGGCGGGTAAGAGACCGGGCAGCGTGCCAAGCGGCCGAGGGCCAAAACGGCCCGCACGAAATCGCGCTCTTCGCGCTCTTCCTCAGCGAGAAGACCGCCATCCTCGGATGATCACAACCCGGTGATCATGGCCGGGTCGGACGCACCTCAAT
>JAFAHS010000476.1 GCA_019237115.1 Deltaproteobacteria bacterium | reverse complement strand
TGTGGCAGAAACAGCAGCAATTGAGGAATGACCTTCAGCAACCAGCGGAAGCAACTCATGAACAAGGGATTCCTCTACTGCGCTGTCGCCCTGGTTATTGCCATCTGCGGGATTGCTCCCGCGACCGCGCAATTTCCGCCGCCTCCCCCACTTCCACCGCCACCGGCGGAAGCTCAGCCCAGCCCCGCGCCATCGAAACGCACGAAGGCTCCTGGGCCTGCAAACTCTTCAATCGTCGGAAATTGGAGCGGTCAACTCACCCAGATCGGCAGCCAAACGCCCTATAAGTTCGAGCTCGTCATTGGCCCCAGAGGGGCAGAGACAACCTATCCTGACCTCGACTGCACAGGAAAGCTTACTCGCGTCGGGGCGTCGAAATCCTATGCCTTCTTCGTCGAAATCATCATTAAGGGCGCAGTCGACAAAGGTGGGCGCTGTCCCGATGGTACTATAACGGTTACGCGAGCGGGTAACGATCTGGCGTTGTTCTGGTTTGGCAGTATCGAATCCAACACAATTGTCGCTTACGGCACGCTCTCAAAAAAGTAGCGTGGAAATGCCAACCGCTGGGTCATGGATAGGAGTAGTCTAAGGGTCGCCCCTTTGCTTGGCGCGACGGCAAACTCGCGCTTTAAATCGCGGGGCTGAGGCCCAGCACAGCTGTAAATTGGGTGTCTGCGGTCGGCCAAGGGCTCAGCTCGGGGGAGCGTCCGGCCTCGGCCGACCCCGCATTCCAGCCCCGCTGTTAACGAGGACCGGATCGAGGCGGGCCTGTTAGTTTTGTGCCTCTTCGTCAGACCACGTTGGAGCAGGAAAATGGCGCGGGAAGAATTGAAATGGCAGAACATCGATGCAGATGATTTGCCTGCCGCGGTGAAGAAATCCTTCGATGCGATGGTTGAGGCAGAGGCGACATTCAAGACTGATTTGGAAAAGCTGTTGAAGGCCGAAGGCCATATGCCGGAGGACAAGTTCCTGGTTATGAGCCGGAAGGGAAAACGTCTAGGGGTTGCGTTTGCTAGCACACCACGAGGTGAAGGTGGTGCAGGGTCCCTGAAGTTCAAAACCAAATAACGTCAGGTCCGATGCGCTAGAGCTGCGGCAGTTTGCGTGTCCTCAATCCAGCCTAGTTTCCGGCACTGGGACCCTACTATTTGCGGTCTGGGGTCCAAGCCTGGGGGATGGGGCCTCTCCAATTTTGAAGAGTTTTCCGCCTGCTCCGACGCAGAAGCCGTCTTTGGTGGCGTAGTTTGCGTATCCGTGATCGTGGCACCACGCGGCATCTTGCTTGTTGTTCACATGGCGAATGATCGTCACCGCGACCACAGCGATGGTTGTGCAGACGATGAGAGCCGCAGCTATCAACTTTTTCATTTCACTTCGATTCCGTCTCGACTTGAGCGGATCGCCCCCTGCGGCTCGCAACATCCATGCCTACCTTGCTGAACACCTAACATCGTCCCAGCAATGCCACACGGGGTACCCCTGGTTGTAGTCTTTTTGTCCCGACTCGCCGGGATATTGGCGCTGAGCAAGATCGCGAGGATATTCGCGATAAGAGTTCGAGTTATGACAGTCGGGGTAACCCTCGAGCGCCGGACAGTTTGCGCTTGCGGGGGCAGCGGAGGCGGGCAGGCTCAGAAGCGTCGCGAAGGCGAGAGCAGAGATGATCTTCGACATAGATGACTCCTTGGGTGAGCAGCCCCTTTCGAGCCGGTAGCGTTAACGTTACATGCCTTCAGTATCGCCAGAATGTCGTCCCACTACCGATTTGTATCGTCTGTATCGCGCTAATTTATCGATGCGTGAGGGGCGTCACGGCCGCGATGTTTGCTTGGCTCACCTACGACATTAACTCCGCACCGTTCTGCGTTCCGCCGGGAACGGACTTCAGTGGCCCACAGCTTCGTGATGCGGTCGTCAAGTGACTCAAGCGGGCGAGCGGTCGAATGCCTAACTGGGTCCGGTGCCTCTTTGGCAACCCTGAGCGGAGCCGTCATTCCTTTGGGGGGCAACGGCTCGTTTTGATCCTGGCCGGCATTGGAGGTTGGGCTAGCTCCACTGTTAATGCGGGTCGAACAGCAGCTGCCATTCCCATAAACGCTCAGATAAACCCATTCGAAATGGTGAAGGCAAAGGGTTTTCCCACTTCGCATTATGACGACTATTCACTGATCTTCAGCTAGAGCAGATTCCGGTCATATGGCCGCATAACCGGTATGTCTGAAGTAATTGCGACATTCCTTGCGACTGACGGTTGGCACGAACGAACGTATCCGACGGGCAAAGACCACGGACAGTTCGCTCTGCGACCTTTCGCAGAAATGCTTTGAATTTGCTGAACGGCATCTCGATCGGGTTGAGGTCCGGCGAGTACTG
>JAFAHS010000467.1 GCA_019237115.1 Deltaproteobacteria bacterium | reverse complement strand
GCCCGCAATGGACACTCATCTACTTATATAGCCGCGCTGCCCTCTGCCGAGGTTTGTATCAACTCTATGCGTTGCGCGACCAGTTACCCGTGATCGCCGGCCATTTTCTGCTCGATGGCGCGTCGGCGCCCACCTCGGCCCCGGCGGCCGGCGCAGCGACGGGCTTCATCCAGCGCAAGCGCAACCAGGAACGTTCGGACTACACGCTCTACATTCCGGAAGATTATTCGCAGGACAAACCCCTGCCGCTGATCGTCGCCCTACATGGCGGCCACGGTCAGGGCTCGGAATACATATGGACGTGGGTGAGGCCGGCGCGCAGCCGCGGCTACGCCATCCTCTCACCCAAGTCATGGGGCGACACCTGGGACATGAGCCTGCCCAGTCTGGACACTCGGTCGTTCCTGCGCATGTTCAACGAGGTCACTAACCAGTATTCAATCGACCTGGCGCGGGTTTATCTGACCGGCCTCTCGGACGGCGGCATCTTCACCTACATCCTGGGCCTGGAGCACAGCCACTTGTTTCGCGGCCTCGCCCCGGTAGCCGGTGCGCTCCATCCGGTGGTCGATCCGATGCTGCGCCAGGAGCGCGGGAAGGACACCCCGATGCTGGTGATCCACGGGGTCCACGATTTCATCTTTCCGGTCGCATTCGCCCGCCAGACCTGCGAGCTTCTAGAGAGCATCGGCTACCAGGTGACCTACCACGAGCTCCCCGAGTGGGGCCACGCATATCCCTACTCCATCAATGAGCAGTTGGTGCTGCCATGGTTCGAGTCGCTGCCGACCAAGCAGTCAGAGCCATAGCGAAGGCTGGGGGGTTGGTCTGGCCAATGTTCAAGTCGCTTCGCTCGCTTCACCGGGTGGTCGCACCGCCGATCGGTCATTTGCGCAGGCGTTTGCACCGCCCTGACTGGTGTCGAAATCACGGCCTGAATTGGATTGCTCGGGGAACCAGCAACGACGGTTGCGCCACGATGCGGTACGCGTTTTCTACCCACTCGCACACCCATGGGCGCGTGTCGCGCGGGTCGATCATTTCTTCCATCTGAAAACGGTTTAGCGGACCTATGGGGCCGCGGGCGCTTTCGATGCGCGCATTTATCTCCGCACGCAGGGCGGCGGGGTCGGCGGCTTCGGCGAGCTGGCGTTTGTACGCGGCTTCGATCCCACCCTCGGGCGGGATGCCGCCGACGTCGGCGGCGGGCCACACCACCCGTGCGCTGGCGCCGCTGCGGGGCGTTGCGAAGTTGTTGCCGGCCACCCCGAAGCTGCGGCGCATGATGACGGTAAAGATCGGAACCTCGACCTGTGCAAACGCGATCATCCATTCTCCGCCTTTGCGGATGGTTCCGGTTAACTCATGTTCCAGGCCTACCGCGAAGCCCGGGTTGTCGATCAGGTTGAGGATGGGAAGGTGGAACATGTCGCAGAGATCGAGGTGGCGTTTGAGTTTGTCGCACCCGTCGGCCGTGAGCGCGCCGCCATTGACGTGCCGGCAGTCCGATGCGAGCACGCCCATCGGATAGCCGTTGAACCGGGCAAAGCCCACGATCTGATCGGTACCCCACAATGGGCCGATCTCGAAGAAGGAGGTGCGATCCGCCATCAGGCGGATCGCCCGGCGCATGTCGAACGTCGTGGTGCGTTTACGGGGGATGATGGTGAACAACTCTTCCTCGCGGCGATCTGCCGGATCACTCGGGTCCGGCGGCAGGACCGGGGGCGCTTCGTAGACGCTGGAGGGAAGGTAAGAGAGGAACCGCTTCGCCATCGCGGTCGCCTCCTCCTCCGAGTCGGCGAGATTGTCGACGGAACCATTCCGACAGTGGATTTGCCAGCCGCCCAACTCCTCCTTGCTTATCTCGTACCCCATAGCATGGCTCACCACCGGAGGGCCGGCCACGAACAGCTGCGCAATGTCACGCACCATGACGGAGAAATGGCCGAGAACCGCCTTCGCCGCGCCGATACCCACCACACTACCCAGCAGCAGGTTGATCACCGGCACCTGGCTTAGCTGCGATACGTACATCGTGCTTCCGAGATGGCCCGTCAGGAACGAACCACCCTCCCCCGAGACGCGAGGGCGGCCCGCAACTATCGCGCCTGAGCTTTCCTGTGCGGTGCTTTCTCCCGCCCTCTGCTGCTTGGGTACCATTGCCGCGATGCTGCCGCCGCCCGAAGAGCCGTCCAGCAAACGGACGGATGGGCAGCGCAAATCGATCGACAGCCGGTCGAGGTGCGTGGCCTTGCCACCGATCGCGCCGTCAGCGTGTCCGCCGCGGGAGGTAAAATCGTCAGCGCATACCACCGCCGTGCGTCCACCGATCTTGCCCCACCCGCCCACATGGTTGGCGGGCGTGAAGCCCGCGATGCGTCCCTCGTCGTCGTAGTCGGCGAATCCCGCAAGGCTGCCAACTTCGCGAAAGGTGCCGGGGTCAAGCAACAGGTCAATTCGTTCGCGGCAGGTCAGCTTGCCCCGGCGCCGCTGGCGGAGCACCCCTGGATCGCTCGAATCGGGCGCGAAACGTTGATGCGCGATCGCCTGCAGGGCCTGCACGTCCGCCAGCATTGGTGCCCAGCTGTCGTCGCCGTAGTGGCGCGGCGTCGCCGCAGCGCTGGGGCGCCGCGATGGAGCTATCGTCGCGATGATCTGCCCTGCTGCGACGGTGGCGCCAATTTCGGCGGGGCTCAACGCGGTCAGTATCCCGGCGCAGGGCGCCGTAATGGCGGTTTCCATCTTCATCGCGCTGATAACCATCAGAATCGCGCCGGCCTCAACCGCCGCTCCGACATCCACGGTAAGCTCGATGATGTTGCCGGCCATCGGGCTTTCAACACCCTCCTCTCCCGCCGGGACAACCAGGCTGACAGACGGAGACTGAGTGGCGGATATGGTGAGCCCGTCTCTGCCGCCGCGGAGCAACATCGCCTGTTGTTCGAGCAGCGCCAGCGAACCCGAGGCAGGAGCCTTCGCGGCGGCGGCCGCCGCGGCGAGATCAGGATGCTCGGAGAAAAAGCTGGTGCGCGCGTCACCGGCGCGCACCGCGGGGTGGGAGAGGATCGCTTGGAGCAGGCGAAGATTGGTCAGCAGACCGGCGATGTGGAACTCGTTGAGCGCGTGCAAGGCGCGGTCGAGCGCGGAACTGAACGTGTGCGTCGAATTCGACTGGCAAATCAGCTTGGCGAACATCGGGTCGAACTGCGGGGGCGGCGCGTAGCCTAGGTAGCCGCAGGAATCGACTCGCACACCGGGACCGGTCGGTTCCTTGTAAGCGGTAAGCACGCCTGTCCCGTTCGCGACTATGCGTGCCTGTATTGCGAATCCGCGGGTCGGCGGGACCGCGGCCTGGTCGGGGATGCCCAGGGTTTGCAGGGATTCGCCGGCCGCGATACGAAACTGCGCTTCGACCAGGTCGATGCCGGTGACCTGCTCGGTTACGGTGTGCTCCACCTGAATGCGCGGGTTGCACTCGATGAAGAAATGCTCGCCGCGCTCGGGGCTGACCAGAAACTCAACCGTACCCGCATTCACATAACCAGCGGCGCGGGCAAGGCGAATCGCGTCTTCAAGGATGCGTCGCCGCAGTCCGGCTTCCAGCCCGGGCGCCGGGGCTATTTCGATTACTTTCTGGTTACGCAGTTGGACCGAACAGTCGCGCTCGTGGAGATGAACCAGGTCGCCGGCGCGGTCGGCCACGACCTGAGCCTCGATATGGCGGGGGCGCGCGAGCAGTTTCTCGATGAACAGTGCGCCGTCGCCGAAGGCCGCCTGCGCTTCACTCTGGCAGCGCACGAAAGCCGCTGCCATCTCATCGGCGGACGCGACGACGCGCATCCCCCGCCCACCGCCGCCAGCCGCCGCTTTCAGCATCACCGGATAGCCGACGGCTTCGGCAACCGCCGCGGCGTCCTTCGCGCTTGCCGGCGCGTGCGGGCTGCCCGGGATGATAGGGATGCCCAGCGAGCCGGCCAGCTCGCGCGCTCTCAGTTTGTCGCCGAACAGCGCCAGCGTCTCGGGATGCGGCCCGATAAACGCGAGGCCCTCTTGGCGGCATCGCTCCGCGAAACCGGCATTCTCGGAGAGAAAGCCATAGCCGGGATGCACGCAATCGCAGCCACTGGTCCTGGCGGCTTCCATCAGCGCGTCCATGTCCAGATAGGCACGGACGGGATCGTTCGATGGCGCCTGCGACCTGAGCGCACGCGACTCGGTGGTCACCCGGACATGGAGCGAAAGCGCGTCGGCAGGGGCGTATACACTCACCGACTCGACACCAAGTGCCTCCGCGGCGCGCGCGACACGGATGGCGATTTCCCCCCGGTTGGCAATCAGTACCCGCTTGAACAAAAGTCAACTCCCCGACGGTCTTGTGAGGTTTTCTTGCACCGCTCAGGAGACGATTACCTTTCGCGGTCGCATCCTTGCAAGGCTGACCAAACGGAGGGGATTGCGGTTCACGAGTGCTGGCCTGGACGGCTCCCGAGCGATGCCCCGCGGCGCTTCGGTGCGGGCGGGTGGCGATAGATTCCGCGCAGGTACAGATCTTCGACGGCGGCATCCCAGCGGGCCAGGCCTTCCTCGCTGCGCAGCCGATGATCCAGATAACGGTTCAGCGCGGGTTCCAGCAGCAAAGGACCCAGCACCAGGATCATCGTGTTGAGCGGAGTCCAGATGGGATCGAGGTTGCCGCGTAGCAGGCGATTCGTCTGAAGGCGGCGGTTTAGGATGCCGCTCAGCTGCACCAGTGAGTCGAGCAGGCGGTGGCCGACCTGACTATCCTCCAGGATGACGCGGCGCAGGTATGCCACCAGCTCGGGATTGCGCCGGATAAAGCCGATGACCGCCGCGCCCAGGGTCGGTGTCCGCGCGGTTCTTCCGGGTTCCAGGTCGGCGCCGCCCAACTCCGCCATCTTACCGGCGACGTAGGCGCTGACCGCGGATTCAAGCGCCCGCTTGCTTCTGAAATGGTGCTGCACCAGTCCGGGGGACACGCCCGCCGCCCTTGCGACCTCGCGAATCGAGGTTGCGGCCGCTCCTTTTTCACCGATCAACTTGAGCGCGGCATTGCGAATCCGCGCATACGCGGTCAGATCGGAAGGCTTTTGTTTCGACATCCGCAAAGCGCGACCACCAGGTCACTGTAAGAGAATACATTTGTATCGTTAGCAATACAAATGTATTGTCACGTCATGAACCCGATCACCGTTCGCCGGCTGCTGGACCACGAGCTGCCCATGGCCGGGCTGCTGCTCAGTCGTGCGATGTGCGACAATCCGATCGACGTGCGCGCGTTTGGCGGCGCCGCGCCGCGCCGGCGCCAAAGGCTGGAGCGCTTCTATTCTCCGGTGCTGCACGGCCTGTATCGGCGCGGACAAATTCTCGGCGGTTTTCGTGACGCGGAAATGATCGCGGTATGCGCCTTCGCCCCGCCGGGACATTGCCAGGCTACACTCGCCGAGAAGGTACGAATTCTGCCGGCCGTGGTGCTAGCCAATCAAATCGGCACCGCCGGGCGCATCCTGCAATGGGTCGGCGCGTGGTCGCGACGGGATTTATCGAAGCCGCACTGGCACCTCGGTCCGGTTGCGGTTGAGCCCGCGGTTCAGGGTCAGGGGGTGGGGCGCGCGCTGATGGCCGATTTCTGCACGCGGATGGACGAGTGCGCCGGGCTCGCATATCTGGAAACCGACAAGCGCGAGAACGTGCGCTTCTATCGGCGCTTCGGTTTCGCGGTGGTCGCGGAGGCGGAGGTACTGGGGGTGCGAAATTGGTTTATGTCGCGTGTACTCACCGATACGTCTCAGTCAGTTGGCCCGCTTCCGGGGCGGGAATAATCTGGACGCGATCTATGGACCATGACCCAGACCGGTTGCACGTGACCGAGTGCCTGGCATTCATCGCAATGTTGCTGTGTTGTCTCCTGACCGCCCCGGGAGCTCGCGCTGCGAGCAGCGAGCTGAATCCACTGGGAATCTGGGCGACGCAAGGCGACGACTCTCACGTCAAGATCGAAAAGTGCGGGGCGAGCCTGTGCGGCACCATCGTCTGGCTCAAGGACCCGCTCGGTGACGATGGAAAGGACGCGGTCGATTCCAAAAATCCGGACCCCGGTTTGCGCACCCAGAAGCTGGTGGGGCTTGCGCTACTCACCGGTTTCGAACCGACCGACGATCCCACCGTCTGGAAGAACGGCCGGATTTACAATCCCGAGGACGGCCGCACCTATTCCTGCAACCTGACGGTGCAGAATGCCAAGACCTTGCGGGTAAGGGGTTATGTAGGCTTTTCGCTGTTGGGGGAAACTCAAATCTGGAATCGCGTTCGCTAATTATTGTTTTTGGCCGAAATCCCTCATTCGTACGAAGTGCAGATCGGCGATCCAATCACGAGGCGACCACACCTAACCGCAGCTCACTGGGATAGAAATCGGGCGCGCCCGCTTTAGGTGGGGGGTTTCCAATCCCGCTCTTTCGATTGCGAGTTGGGTTCTCAGTCCCACCATGGCTACGTTTCCCGAAGCCCCCCTATAATCCCGGACGGCCAGATTTCCCGGGTCCGGTTTGAAACCTCGGCTATCTTCCGTGGGCCTTCCCAGACGAGAGAGAGGTTTAAAGCGCTGGTTCGTATGCGCCCCTTCTTTCTCTGGTTTACCCCCGGCCTCGTCTCCCGGCCGGCATGTGGCGTTGTGCCGGTTTTATCAAGCCGGCCGCCCACACTGGCGAGGAAACCGCCAAGTGTCCTGAGCCCCTTTGCCCAACTTCGGTGTTACCGCCGTTGGGGAGACGTGTTTCCATCTCCTCCGAGAGCGTTACCCCTCGGTCCTCGCTCCTACGGGCTCATGTGCCACTCCCACTGGGCTCTCTCCTCCTTCAGCTTTTAGCCTCGTTCGGAGAGTCCTTGCAGGTTGTACCCAGCCCCTGCTGCCCCATGGGAGCTTCCCGACGTTATCTCTGAGAATCTTTCCTTGGATGCTGGATCCCGTACCCCGGCGGTCCCACTGCGTGCACTTACCTGTTTCTTCCGCAGTGTCATCGGCCTTCTCCCAGGAAAGATGGGATCGGCTTCCCGCTTTGCTCCGCAAGACGACTTCTCGCGGCCCGTGTTTCGAGGTTGCAGATATTCCGTAATGTTCCGGCCTCCAAGTTTGTTCACCCCCCAGATCGTCCCTACCGCTGCGCATACTGCCGCAGGGCAGCCGGGGCTTTTACGTCCGGGCCTATCGTGCTTCGTTACCTCCGCACGCACCGGATATACTAACCGTCCGAATACAGGCAATTGACGGTGCAAGGACTTTCACCTTGCCAGATTCTCAGCCTTGTCGGCTGCTCACCTTCCTCACCCGGGATTTTCCAGATAACCTCCGGACCGCTTCCGGAATCTGGGTGGTCGTGAGATCGAGGGTGGACAAACCATCTCGGCCCCACAATTAATTGAATTTTCGGGAACGAACTGGGCTCAAATGAGAATGATGTGGGAAGTGATCGCGTCATAAACCACATTTGGGCAGCTGGTACGCTTTCTGCTTTCACTGAACCGTCCGACGCGCACCCGGAAGGTCGACGCCGATCCATCCAAGGGGGGCCAAGGTGAACGCAGGAGAACCGCGCATCGAAAACCGCGTTGAAGAGGCGCCGCAGCGAAACCTGGCGACCGCGATCAGGGAGGTTACGGTCCGCCGCCCAAGTCAGCGCGAGCAGTGGTTTGATCCAGGCTATCTGTTCCGAGTGCAGGCCGAGGAGCGTCTGTTCCTGGGCACGCTCAAGAAGCATGGCTGGCGGAATCTTGCCGACCGCAAGATCCTGGATGTCGGATGCGGCTTCGGATACTGGCTGCGCCGCTATGGGGAATGGGGCGCTTCACCGCACGATTTGCACGGCGTGGACATCCTGGAGGAGCGAATTCAGGCCGCCCGCCAAAACTCCCTGCCCGGCATTGATCTGCGTTGCCGCAACGCCGTGGATCTCGATTTCGCCGACGCCTCGTTCGATATGATTTCCATGTTCCTGGTGCTCTCACTGGTTCCTGATGAACCAACCCGAATGCGGGTCGCCGCCGAGGTTGCGCGGGTGCTTAAGCCGGGTGGAATCGTCCTGTGGTATGACTTCCGCTATCGGCCGCCGCGCGGCGGCACGGATATGATCGCGATGACGCGCGAGCGGATCGCGAGCGCGTTCCCGGGCTTTGAGCTGCATCTGCGCAGCGCTTCGGCGGTTCCTCCGATCACGCGCAGGCTGGCTCGCTATGCGTGGGCGCTGTGCGCATGGCTGGACTTCATTACGCCGCTGAACTCCCACTATGTGGGCGTCCTCGTCAAAAGACCTCGGTAAAGAGCGTGTGGCAGTAGAGTTCGTCCGCGAAATGGCGATAATGCATCGTCTATGAATCGCGAACAATTCTGGTTCACGAGCGCGGACCGGCTGGAGATCGCTGCATATCGATGGCCAGCGCACGGCCCCGCTTCCGCGGTCGTTCAAATCTCCCATGGCATGGCCGAACACGCGCAACGTTACGATCACGTGGCGGCCTCACTGAATCGAGCTGGATTCCAGGTCTACGCGAATGATCATCGCGGTCATGGACTGAGCGGGACACGGTCGAATTCGATTGGAGATTTTGGGACGGCAGGATGGAACGGACTGGTCGACGACATGTCGGCGCTGACCTGGATCGCGCGCGAGCGCGAGCACGGGCTGCCGGTGATACTGCTGGGTCACAGCATGGGTTCCATTGCGGCCCAGCAATACGTCATCGAGCACAGTCCGGACATTGCCGGCGTCGCGCTTTCCGGATCGGTAGCGACCGATTTGCTCGCAATGAATTCGACCCTCGACGGCGACCTGACCGCATTCAACAAAGCCTTCGAACCGGCGCGGACCCCCTTCGACTGGCTGTCGCGCGATGCTGCCGCGGTTGACGCGTACGTTGCCGATCCACTGTGCGGTTTTCAACTCAAGCCGGCGTCGATGATGAGCCTGGGAATGTCGATGCTGCGGCTGGCAGATCCAAACGAACTTGCACGCATCCGGAAGGACCTGCCCATTTACCTGTTCGCCGGTGACGCCGATCCGGTGAATCACAACCTGGAATGGCTCAAGCCGGTCGCCGCGCGTTATCGCGCGGCCGCAATCACAAACGTGTCCGAGCGCTACTACCGGGATGCGCGGCACGAGGTGATGAACGAGACCAATCGCGAGGAAGTGCTACGCGATCTGCTGAAGTGGCTCAAGCTGACGATCGGATAGCAATCAGGGCGTCCGCGGGTTGCGCAGGACCGACTACCGAATCTGCGCAGGCCGCGGATTTCCTTTTCTACGATGCCAGCGCCGCCAGCGAGCCGACCGACTCCGGAACCCCCGAGGCCGGAAGCTTGCGCGAGCCCGGCTGCACGTCGAACGGCGACTGCAGGCCCAGCTCCTTGCCGATTTCGCGCGTGGCGGGAAGCACTTCCTCGGCGATCAGGCGGATGTTGGTGGTGCGCGCCTCGGCCGAAATCGGTCCGTCGTTTTGCCAGAAGCCGAAGATTCCTGGCCGCAACACCTCGAGCACCTTGCGGATCTTCGGGATGACACTCTTGGGGGTTCCGCAAATTACCTGCAGCGAACGTTCGACCTGCGGGAACGTCTCGAAGATCTGCTTGCGGGTGGCTTCGACGTCGATCTTCTGCTCCTGCCAGACCCCGGTGCGAAAATCGATTTGCGATTCCGCCACGCTGGCGCCGTTGGAGCCGCGGCCGGTAGTCGCATTGGCAAACGGACTGCCCTCCGAAGAATTCGGATCCGAGAATTGCCGCGCGACGCGCCGGGTCGCTTCCTTGGAATTGTAGCCGGGGGGAAACATCCACTGCGGCTTGCCGAACAGGCTGTAGCCAATTCCCGCGCCGCCGAACATGTCCCATTTGGCGAGGTCGCGCGCCTTCTCTTCGGTCTCCGCGACAAACACTTTCTGCAAATAGCCGAAGTTCTCGGAACCGACCTGGTAACCCTCCTTGGCCGCTGCATCACGGTAGATGTTCCACAGTTCGACGGTCGGCTCGAGGAACGTCGCCAGCGCGATGTAGGGATAGCGATGCTGTGCGCACCAGACTACGGTTTCCGGGCTCAGCAGACCCGGAATCCAAATCGGAGGATGAGGTTTCTGAATCGGCAGCGCCCACGGGTCGACGAAACGATAATGGAAATGCTTGCCTTCGTAGCGCCACGGGCCCGGGCGGGTCCACGCCTGCACGACGAGGTCATGCGCCTCGTTGAAGTATTCGCGGTTGTAGCCGGGGTTGGCGTTGGTCGCAAATTGCTCGCTGCCCGCCCCGCGAACCCATCCCGCCACCAGACGGCCGCGCGAAATCATGTCGATCATCGACAATTCTTCGGCCAGCCGCAGCGGATTGCCGACCACCGGCAGCGGGTTGCCCAGCAGCACGATCTTCACCCGCTCCGTGATGCGCGCCAGGATGGCAGCCTCCACGTTCATCACCGAGCCCATGCAGAACGCGGTATCGTGATGCTCATTCAACATCACGCCATCGAAGCCGAGCTGCTCCGCCAGGACCTTTTCGTCAAGATATTCGTTGAGCAGCTGCGAGCCCTTGCTGGCATCGAAATGCTTGTTGGGAATTCCGAAGAAGCCGTTCTTGATCACTTCATCGTTGGGAACGTGCCGGTAGGGACGCTCGGTGAAATACATTATGTGCATGGCCGCATCTCCTCTGCGTTCCCGAGCCTACTCGCCAAGGAACGCTTCAACCTCGCGGACGAACTCCGCGGATTTCTCGATTTCCGGGCGATGACCACAGTCGTCGAAGGTGACCACGCGCGCCCCTCCGATCGCCTTCTGATAGGCCTCGGCCGTGCTCACCGGCACGATGGCATCCTGCTTGCCCCACACGATCAGTGTAGGCAGTCCGGCCGCAACTCCCAAGAGGCGGGGCAAGGTGGGGTTGTGCATATACGGGGTCCACGCAAGGCGGGCGGTCTGGGCGCGGGCTTCTTCGAATTTCTCGAATTGCTCGGGCAACATGGGCCCGCCGTACAGCTCGCCGAACTCTGGAGTGTTGGCGGGACTATATACGCTGGCGATGACCTGCTGCGGCGCCATGACCTGAAAGATGTCGAGGATGTCGCCGGTGGGGGGTCGAATGCCGGTCGGGGCGACCAGCACAAGCTTGCGGAATTGGGCGGGATTCGAAGCGGCCATGTCGGCGGCGACCCATCCGCCCATCGAAAACCCGATCGCGTCGACCGGGGCGAGGCGGTTTTCCTTGACGTAGCGTGAATAAAAGCCGGCAAGGTCGCGAATCGAGAGCATCCACTCCGCGCGCTCGGTGCGGCCGAACCCGGGATGGAGCGGGATAAGGATGGTTCGGCGCTGCGCGAGTGCGCGGGCCCACTTGAGCCAGCCCGGATTACCCAGCTCGTCATGGAGAACCAGCAAGGGCCTGCCCGCACCGCCTCTCTCGACGATAAGGCTGGTGCCGTCGACCGCGACCCTCTCTTCACGCCAAGCTTGTGCTTCGTCCGCCATCAGCGTGCCGCCTCCCAGTTCAAGATGCGGCCTCTCCGACGCACCTCATAAGTCGGCCTAACACAGCCGCCGAGGAAATTACAAACCGATCGGTATGTGAGAACCACAGGTCGCGTGTAAGTCGGCCTTAGACGCCTGCGGCGGCGCGCGTATAATCGGGATGAGCATCGATGGACTTGAATCAAGCACGGGCGCGGATGGTCCAGGAGCAAATCGAGGCGCGCGGGGTTCGCGATCCTCGCGTACTGGCCGCGATGCGCTCCGTAGAGCGCCATCGATTCATTCCTGCCGAATACGCGGAACATGCCTACGACGACGGACCGCTGCCCATCGGTGACTCGCAGACCATCTCCCAGCCTTACATGGTCGCCCTCACCTGTGAGGCTGCCGCGCTCTTGGGCAGCGAGCGGGTCCTCGAGGTAGGAACCGGTTCCGGCTACCAGGCGGCGGTACTTGCCCACCTGGTGCGCGAGGTCTACTCGATCGAATGCATCGAACACCTCCATCAGCGGGCACGAATTCTTCTGGGCGCGATGGGCCTTGGCAACGTACATCTGATCTTGGGGGACGGTTCCGAGGCCTATTCCGCCGCCGCGCCTTACGACGCGATCATAGTCAGCGCGGCGATGCCTCATATCCCCAGGATGATGCTGCAGCAGCTCGCTCCTGCAGGACGTCTGGTCGCCCCGATCGGAGAGGATGAGTTGCAGAGCCTGGTGAAGGTCAGCCTCAACAATGGTCACTGGCAGGAAGAATATTTCGGCGAATGCCGTTACGTGAAAATGACCGGCAAGCACGGTTTCAGCGAGTAGCGCGCCAGAGGGGAGGATAGGGTCCGGGGCCGCGCCATGGTCGAAACGCAGGGCCTCACGCACATCAACCTGCTGGTCGCCGATGTCCACCGCGCCAAGGCCTTCTACCAACGCGTGTTCGGCTTCCAGGAGCTGTTCTGGGACGGTCCGGGCATGGTCTTTCTGAGACCGCCCGGCACCCACGACACCATAACCCTCCAGCAGAGCCCCCACGCAGCCCGGGGAACTGGCAACATCGACCATTTCGGTTTCCGTCTGGCCGACCGGCGCCAACTCGAGCGCGCCATTGAGGAAGTGATCGCCGCGGGCGGTGCGTTGCTCCAGCGCGGAGAGCATCAACCCGGAAGCCCCTACGCCTACGTCACCGATCCTGACGGGCACGTCATCGAACTGTAGCTGGCAGTCAATGGTATAATCCGGATGCCAGGCCCGGACGAATAAGGGCCACAGGAGGTGGGCGACAGGGGCGGTGAAGGTGGTCGGGTGGCGGAGGTACGCGGGGATGGCAGCTGCGCTTATGCCGCTGATCGGCGTGCTCGTAGTGAGCGGGTGCGGCAGCAGTGCACCCTCTCTTCCCCCGGCGGCGGTTTCCTCCTCGCAGACCACCTATGTGGTGAAATCCGGCGATACGGTCTACCGCATCGCGGCGAGATTCGCCATCAGCACCACCGCCTTGATGAACGCCAACGGCATCAGTAACCCGCGTGACCTGCGGGTGGGACAGGTCCTGACCATTCCGGGCGCCTACCGCGGGTCACCTCCGGCTTACGCGGGAAGCTCACACGCCTTCCCCTATCGCGGCGAGCGCGCGTCGCGGCAATTCGGATGGCCGATTTCCGATGGGATGGTGTCGTCGGGGTTCGGAATTCGCAACGGCGCGATGCACCAGGGAATCGACATCGCCGCGCCGGAAGGCACCCCGGTACACGCCGCCGACGGCGGTACGGTGATTTTTTCCGGCGCACTGCATGGCTACGGCAACGTCGTAATCATCGGTCACGACGACGACTACGCAACGGTGTATGGCCACAACCAGGTGAACCTGGTCCGAGAAGGCGAGCGCGTGGTGCGCGGGCAGACCATCGCACGAATCGGCACCAGCGGCCGCACCACCGGCGCGAACCTGCACTTCGAAGTGCGTTACCAAAATGTCGCCCACAATCCCCTCGCCTATCTTCCCGAGCCCCCCGCAGCCCCCGGAATCACGTACGCCGAGCAGAGCGGGACGTGAGTCCTCGTTGGGCCAAACGACCGCGACGATTGGGAAGGTGCCGGGTGGGCGTATTGGCGCATTCCAGTGGGCGGGGTCCGAAGGTGGTGGTGGTTTCGCGACCCATTGACAAGCGCACGCACGATATTTAACCATTTAGTTATCTAGTAGCGAGGTTCGTCGCCCGATGACGCCTGACACTCTGAGCAACACCTTTTCCGCGCTCGCCGATCCCACCCGGCGAGCGATTCTTGCACGTCTGGCGTTGGGCGAAGTTTCGGTGACCGAACTCGCGCAGCCATTCGAGATGAGCATGCCAGCCATCTCCAAACATCTTAAGGTGTTGGAACGCGCCGGTCTGATCACCCGCGGCCGCGAAGCACAGTGGCGCCCGTGCAGTCTTAAAGCGGCGCCGCTCAAGGATGCCGCCGAGTGGCTCGAGCGCTACCGCCGATTCTGGGAGGAAAGCTTCGACCGCCTCGATGACTACCTGCGCGAGTTGCAAGCCCGGGAAAAACCACGCGGTCCCAAACATAAGTGACCAAGAGCGGTACCGGCCCTAGGCTGCGTTTTCGCATCTTCCAAACGTCCAAATTTGTTCTTTCACCGGGCCGCGGGTATTCTTACATGCTCCGTCGCACTCTCGCGCGACGCGCCACGGCCAGAAGGCGAAGCAATGACCATCGAGGAGCTGAAAAACCTCGTCCGCGATATTCCCGACTTTCCCAGGCCCGGGATCATGTTCCGGGACATCACGCCGTTGTTAAGGAATGCCCGCGCGTTCGCGCAGGTTATCGACCTGATGGCCGAGCGATATCTCGGAGCAGCCGATGTGGTTCTGGGAATCGAATCCCGCGGATTCATCGTAGGCGCACCGGTCGCCTATCGCCTGGGGGTCGGATTCACCATCGCTCGCAAGCCCGGCAAGCTGCCCTACGACACTATCGATGAGTCATATGAGCTCGAGTATGGGAGCGCTTCATTGCAGATGCATCGCGACGGAATTACCGAGGGCTCGCGGGTACTGATCGTTGACGATCTGCTCGCAACCGGGGGAACCGCCGCGGCGAGCATCAAGTTGGCTCAAAAAATGGGTGGCCGGGTGATCGGCTGTTCGTTTATTATCGAACTCGGAGCGCTGGGCGGGCGCACGCGAGTCGCGCCCGTCAACTGTTCTTCGCTAATCCAATATGATTGAGCCCGGCGCCGGCTATTGCGCGCGGCTGAATTCGTGCTGTCATGGACGCGCCTGAGCCCCATTCGAGCGTAGCCGCCGATCGGCGCCGCCTGTACGTCGTGCTGGCGGTCGCGTCGCTCTATTTCATTGCCGAAGTGATAGGGGGGTGGCTGACCAACAGCCTCGCCTTGCTCTCGGACGCGGTCCACATGATGACCGACATCGCGGCGATCTGCCTGAGTCTGCTGACGCTGTGGATTTCGACCCGACCGGCGACGGTGGGGAAAACCTTCGGCTATCTTCGTGCCGAGATCCTGGGTGCGCTGCTCAATGGTCTGTTCCTGTGGCTGCTGGTCGTGTTCATCTGGATCGAAGCCGCCAGACGGCTGCGTCATCCCGAGCAGGTGCACGGCCTCGGCGTGATGGCGGTAGCGCTGGTGGGAATTGCCCTCAATGCCTTCTCGGCGTGGTTGACGGTCGAGCATAAAGACGGCCCGCACGGCGGCCGCGGAATGGCGCGGCGGGCGGTGTTCGTCCACGTGTTGTCGGACCTGATCGGCTCGGGTGGCGTCCTGATTGCAGGTGCACTCGTGTACTTCACCGGATTCGTGCAGGCAGACCCCGCGGTCAGCTTACTGATTGGCGGGCTGGTGCTTTACAGCTCATGGGGCCTGGTGCGCGAGGGGGTGGATATACTGATGGAATCGGTGCCGGGGCACATCGATCTCGACCAACTGCGTAACGATTTGCTCGCGGTGGATGGCACCGAAGAGGTGCACGACCTTCACGTATGGTGTCTGACCACCCGCGAGGTTGCGCTCTCGGCACATTGCGTGGTGACCGGCGCGGTCGATCACGACCAGGTACTCTCGGACATGTCGCAATTGCTCCAGAGAAAATTCAACATCCATCACATGACCGTTCAGCTTGAAGGTGACAATCGCCGCGAGCGGGAACCTGGTCATTTCTAATCGGTTTAGACGCGACGCACGAATCGGAATAGACTGAAAGAAGGCACGCGGACCGGGTTTCCATCGTGCAACCCGAATCTACAATATTCTACGACGTTGACACGCAGCGCGATTTCCTGCTCCCCGGTGGTGCGCTGTACGTCGCCGGCGCGAACCGGATCATTCCAGCCCTCGCGAGCCTTACCACGATGGCGCGCGAGAACGACATCCGCATCGTGTGCTCCGTGGATCGCCATTTTCCCCACGACCCGGAACTCAAACGCAACGGCGGCAAGTACGACGACCACTGCATGGACGGCAGCGAGGGGCAGAAGAAAATCGCCGAGACCGAGCCACTCCATCCGCTCTACATCCCCAACCATCCGCTCAGCTCCAAAGAGATCGAGACCGCTCTGGGTCACCGCGGGGAAATCGTATTCGAGAAACAGGAGTTCGACGTCTTTATCGGCAACCGGCACGCGCGTGCGATTCTGCGGATGTTGCTGGAGCCCTTTCGCGACGTGGTGATCTATGGCGTGTACACGGAAGTCTGCGTCGCGCATGCGGTAGAGGGTCTCACTCAGCTCGGCCCCAAGCTCACGATCGTCAGCGACGCGATAGCGGATATCGGCGAGGACGCCCCGTCCATACGCAACAGGTGGAGAGACGCGGGAATCGAATTCGCGACGGTTGCCGAGCTCAAAGAACTCATTCCAGCCTGATGGGCGCCGACCAAGAGCCCGCGGCCACCATTGCTCCCGGCCCGCAACCAGCGTCGGAACTCGCGTCCGAGGAAGTCGCCTGGGTCACCCCGCCCTTCCAACCGCTGCGCGCGCTGGGTGCCCTCGCACTCACCGCGTTCGGCTTCGCAACCTACGAATGGGTGTTGCTGAACTTCTGGTCGTCCGAGTATCTCGGAATTCACCAACGCATTCCCTGGCCATCGTATGGTCTGATTGCCGGCGCCCTGGTGATTGCGCTGGCCGGGGTGCGGAACGCCCTGCGGCTGTGGTCGCCCCACGCAAAGCTGGGTTTCTCGCTGCTGGCGATCTTCGCGAGCGCGGCGATCGGGGTCGGCGGCGGACGATTCATCAGTTACACGTTGCGTGGCACCCTGAATCCGCCGTTTCATCTGGCGGTCGCGGTCGGCGACAGGTTCCCGGCATTCGCGCTTCCCGACCAGCACGGTGTCATACACCAGGGACCTCCGAACCAAGGGTCTGCGGCTACCGTGGTGTACGTCTATCGTGGTGACTACTGTGCGTTTTCGCGCCACGAGATCGCCGATCTGAATTCGATGCTTCCGCAACTGCGGAAAAACGGCGTGAACCTGATCGCCCTGAGCGCGGATCCAATCGATCGCGCAAAAATGCTGTCGGGCTTTTTGCATTCCGACCTGCCGCTGCTCAGCGATGAGCACGAAGCCGTGCTGGGACCGCTCGGGCTCGTCCAGCATCACCGCAACGGTGAGCCCGACAACGCGATTCCGGCTTTTTTTGTACTCGATCGCGCCGGCAGGGTGCGGTGGATTTTTACCTCGCCGTATTACCGGCAGCTGCCACGCTCCGACGATCTGATCGCGGCGGTGCGCGCCGTCACGAACTCGGCGCAACCTTGAGGGCTGCCAGCATCGCGCGGGTCGCCTGGCCGGGCGAGTCTGCCCCGAGGATCGAACCGATGGCGGCGACCCCCGCAAGATTCGGCCTTTCCGCGTGGGCATAAAGCTCGGCAGCCCGCGCGGGGGTTATACCTCCCAGGGCGAAGACCGGAAGCGAACCCGCTTTGCAGGCTTGAAACAGGGCCGCGGAGCCCTGGACCGCGCCGTACGATCCTTTGGACAACGGCTCGTACACGGGGCCGAACACCGCAAAGTCGGCCTGCCCTTCCTCGGAGGACGCCATCAGGTCCGCTGCGGAATGCGTGGAAACTCCCACGAGTCGGTCGTTGCCCAAAAGCTTGCGCGCGGCGCTTGCGCCGATTGACGCGACCGGCAGATGGACACCGTCGGCACCGGAAGCAAGCGCGATGTCAACCCGCTCATTGATGAATAGCGGCGCGCCGACGCGGGTGGTCATTTCGCGCAATTGGCAAGCGAGTGTATACAGTTCGCCCGCGTCGAGATCTTTCTCGCGGAGCTGGAGTGCCACGCTTCCCGGCGGGGCAAATTCCGCCGCGATCTGCAAGGCCGCCTCGCACGCGTCGAGAAGACTTGCCGACTTGACCGCTCGGCGATCGGTGATGAGATAGAGGCGGAAGCTGACCCGCCGAGTTCCGCTCAAACGTCTGTCACCGAACGATTCCGGTTATGGGGCTGGATGCGGTCGCGTATAGCTTCTTTTCGATTCGCCCCGACAAGTAGGCAATCCGGCCGGCCTCGATTCCAAGCTTCATCGCACGCGCCATGGCCAGCGGATCCTTGGCGCCCGCGATCGCGGTGTTCATCAACACGCCATCACATCCTAGTTCCATCGCCTCCGCGGCATCCGATGCGGTCCCAACCCCCGCGTCGACGATGACCGGCACCCTGGCTTGCTCCACGATGATCGCAAGATTGTAGGGATTGCGGATGCCGAGCCCCGATCCGATTGGCGCGGCCAGCGGCATCACGGCGACGCATCCGACTTCCTGCAGCTTCAGGCAGGTAACCGGATCGTCGGTGATGTAGGGCAGGACCTTGAAGCCTTCTTTTACCAGCACCTTGGCAGCTTCGATGGTGGCAGCCACGTCTGGGAACAGTGTCTTCTCATCACCGATCACTTCGAGCTTGACCATGTCGCCGACGCCGACTTCGCGGGCCAGGCGGCACGTGCGGATGGCTTCCTCCGCCGTGTAGCATCCTGCGGTGTTGGGCAGAATCTGGTAGCGCCTGGGGTCGAGATAGTCGAGCAGGTTTTCCTTGCCGCGGTCGGTGATGTTGACGCGCCGCACCGCGACCGTGACGATTTCAGCACCGCTTTCTTCCACCGCGCTGCGGGTCTCGGCGAAGTCCTTGTATTTGCCGGTCCCGACGATGAGGCGCGACTTGAAGGCCTTGCCAGCGAGTTCGAACAGAGAGTCTTGAGTCATATGCCTTGCGACGCAAGCTTCGCGCCGGGGTTCCTTGCTTGAGCGGCGAAGCTCATCCGCCTCCGACGAAATTGATTATTTCCAGCTGGTCGCCCGCCTTGAGAATGGTCTTGTCGTAGTCGGCTTTGGGCACCACCTCTCGGTTCAGTTCGACCGCGATTCGAGTGGGGCGCATCTTGAGAGCCGCGATCAGCGCACTAAGTCGCGCCTCGCCTTCGACGCGGTACGGCTCGCCATTGAGCGTGATGGTAAAGGCGCTGAAGTCTTTGGCCGCACCCACGAAAAAGCCGCCTCCCGGGCGCCCTGGGAAGCGGCTTTCGGCCGACCATCGATCGTTCGGCCGTTTGGCTTCCCTACGCCGGCATAACCCGGATCAGGTTCGAGGGGTTCTCCCGTCTGAGAGTTCTCAGCGCCCAAGGCGCACCCCCAGCCTGATTTGTTTATATCACTCGCCGCGAATAAAGAAAGCCAACCAGGGTAACGCCCTGACGCCGGTGCTTCGCGCAATTCGCCAGCATCATTTTCGACCCGCTTGGTGGGCGAACCTTGCGGAGGCAGGCGACGAGCGACGTTTCGGGCCTCGACAATCAACAATCCACAAGGCGATTGATTGACTGTGCCTACCTGCGGTGGTTAGCTCAATTTTGCCCATTGACGGGCGAATTTTCGAAGTGGCTCAAGCCAATTCGAAGCAAGTTGCGAGTCGAGCATCTAGCGCCCGGGCCATGAACGAGGCTCGGGCGTTTTAGTTGCACGCGCAAATCGCAGGACGGATCCGGGCGGGAAGCAGATCAGCATCACGACGGAAAATGTGGGACGCCCCACGTTCGCGGAGATAGATCTCGACGCGTTACGAGCGAACTATCACGCGCTCAAAGCCGCCGCATCGCACGGCGAGCTGATGGTGGTGGTCAAGGCCGACGCGTACGGCCACGGTGCGATCATCGTATCGCGCACGTTGGCGGCGGAGGGATGCCGCTACTTCGGCGTGGCCACCGTCGACGAAGCCCGCGAACTGCGCAACGCCGGACTCCAGGCGCGCATCTTTTTGCAGGCAGGCTTCTTCGCCTCGCAGGTGCACGAAATTGTCGATCTCGACCTAACGCCGTTCGTGTTTCATCCGTCGCTGATTGCCCCGCTGGAAAAGGCTGCCGCCAATGCCGGGCGAACACGGTTTCCAATCCACGTGAAAGTCGACACCGGCGCTACCCGCCTAGGTGTCGTGCCGTCCGACCTGGGAGCGCTCATCGATCGGCTCCGCGGCGCGCCGACTCTTCGGGTGGAGGGTCTGTGTACGCTGCTCGCCAACGCAAGCGACCCGACCAGCAAGGTTACCGATTCCCAGCTCACCGTGTTCCGCAGCGCGTTGCGCGCACTATCCGATGCCGGGTTCGTCCCCGCGATCTGCCACGTCGCGAATTCTGCCGCGCTTGTGCTACGCGACGATTCTCATTTCGATCTGGCTCGCCCCGGACTTGCGATCTACGGACTCCCGCCGGTAGCGGCAGTGAGAGAAAAGATTGATTTGCGCCCGGTGATGACCTTCAAGACGCGTCTGATGCAGGTCAAGCGCGTGAGCGCGGGAGCCGGTATCGGCTACGGTCACACCTTCGTCACCGCACGGGAAAGCACCATCGGGGTCCTGCCGGTAGGGTATGCGGACGGGTACAAGCGCGGCTTGCAAAACGGCGGCGAAGTCTTGATTCGAGGCAAACGCGCGCCCGTGGTCGGCGCAGTTTCGATGGATCTGACCACTATCGACGTCACCGATATTCCGGGCGCGTCGGTTGAGGACGAAGTCATTCTCTGGGGAGGGGCCGGCGAGGCGATGATCAGCGTCAACGATGTGGCCCGGCTGGTGCAGACCATCTCGTACGAGATGTTGTGCACGGTCGGGAAACGCGTACCACGAATCTGCCGGGGCTGAAATCGTATGGGCGCAGACCGGATTAAAATTCATCGTGCGCTGCTTGGCGTGTCGGACAAGCGTGGACTCGCCGAGTTCGCCCAGGCTCTCACCAGCCACGGGGTCGAGTTGCTCTCCACCGGTGGCACCCGGGCGGCGCTCGAAGGCGCGGGCATCAGGGTGAGAGCGGTGGAGGAATTCACGGGATTTCCGGAAATGCTCGAGGGACGCGTCAAGACCCTTCATCCGAAGATCCACGGCGCCATTCTCGCCCGGCGCGACGAACCCACCCATCAGCGTCAGCTGCGAGATCACGGCATCGAGCCGATCGATCTCGTGGTGGTGAACTTCTACCCATTCGAGAAAACTGTCGCCCGCGCGGACGTGAGTCGGGCCGAGGCGATCGAGAACATTGACATCGGCGGCCCCACCCTGGTGCGCGCCGCCGCGAAGAACTACGGGGATGTCGCAGTCGTCGTGGATCCCGCTGAATACTCGTCGATCATAGAGGAGCTGGATGGCAACGGCGGCACACTCAGCGCGGCGACCCGCTGGCGCCTGATGCGCAAGGCGTTCGCGCGCGTCACCGCCTACGATGGGGCGATTTCAAACTGGCTGGGAACTCACGGCGGCGATGGCGAGCCGTCCGCGCTGGGCGAGACCTACAGCCTTTCGCTGCCCCGCGAGCAGGGCCTCCGCTACGGCGAAAACCCCCATCAGCAGGGCGCACTGTATGGCCATTTTCTCGAAGTGGCCGAGCAACTCCACGGCAGGGAGCTTTCCTTCAACAATGTGTTCGACATCAGCTCGGCGGTGAACCTGATGCTGGAGTTCCGGGGCGAGCGGCAGGCCGTCGTCGCGATCCTGAAGCACAACACGCCCTGCGGAGTCGGTCTTGGACCGACGCTCAGAACCGCCTGGGACAAGGCGTTCGCGACCGACCCCGATTCGCCATTCGGCGGAATCATCATCTCTAACCGCCCTTGGGACCTGGAGTTCGCACGCGCGGTCGATGAGCTGTTCACGGAAGTACTCATTGGACCGGCATTTCCCGACGAGGTTCTCGCGTTTCTGCGCAAGAAGAAGAACCGCCGCGTAATGCGGTTTCACGCCGATAAGGTGGCGCGCGATGAATTCGACCTGAAGAAGGTCGTGGGCGGGCTGCTGGTGCAGACGCCCGACCTGGCGATCGAAAATCCTCGCGACGGCAAGGTGGTAACCCGGCGCGCACCGAGCGACGCCGAATTCCGTGCGCTCCAATTCGGCATCAAGGTCTGCAAGCACACCAAGTCGAACGCCATCGCATTCGTTACCGACGATCGCACGCTCGCGGTGGGCGGCGGCGCAACCTCTCGCATCGATCCGCTGTATTCCGCCCGTGAGAAAGCCGCACGCCTCAAGGTCTCTTTGGCCGGCTCGGTGCTGGTTTCCGAGGCCTTGTTTCCATTCCCCGACGGCCCGACCCTGGCGGCCGAGGCGGGCGCCACCGCGATCGCGCAGCCCGGCGGCGCGGTCCGTGACGAGGAAGTGATCGCGGCCGCGGACAAATACGGTCTGGCCATGGTGTTCACCGGCACCCGTCACTTTCGCCACTAAGTAGATTCGTGGCGTTGCACTCATGGGCCTGGAACTTCGACCTTTGTTGACAAAACCTAGCGGGCTTCGGTGGCGAGGGATCTGATCGTGCGGTAAAGTTCGGATACGCCTGTTCTGTGCGACCGCCCCGGTAATGCAGGTCTGGCCAGGGGCAGGGCGGGCGCGCTCCACGGCAGGGCGGCCTTCCACGCGGCATGAAAGTTCTGGTAATCGGCAAAGGCGGACGCGAGCACGCGCTCTGCTGGCGGCTGCATCAGAGCCAAAGTGTGTGGGGACTGTTTTGTGCGAACGGCAGCCCCGGAATCAATCAGCTGGCCGAGCCGGCTCCGATCTCACCGCTGGACTTTCCCGCGCTGGTTGGCTTTGCCGGCGATAAGAAGGTCGATCTGGTTGTGGTCGGGCCTGACGATCCGGTTGGCGCCGGCATCGTCGATGAGTTCAACGCTGCTGGAATAAAGATTTTCGGACCCACCAGGGCCGCCGCGCAGCTGGAGACCAGCAAGTCGTTTGCGAAATCCGTGATGCGCGCGGCCGGGGTTCTGACTGCGCCCTACGAGGTCTTCGACGATGCAGCCGCGGCACGCCGCTACGCTTCAAGTCACGACCTACCGCTGGTCGTCAAGGCCGATGGCCTCGCTCTCGGCAAGGGGGTCACGGTTTGCACCGATCGCGAGAGCGCGCTCGGCGCGATCACCGACGCGATGGAGGGCGGCAAATTCGGCCCGGCCGGACGCCGGGTACTCATCGAGGAATTCCTGCCCGGCGAGGAGTTATCTTTTTTTGCGCTGTGCGATGGCGAGTATGCGATCCCGTTCGGGACCTGCCAGGACCACAAGCCCATCTTCGATGGGGACCGCGGACCAAACACGGGCGGCATGGGCGCGTACTCTCCGGTGCCGCAATTTCCCCCTCAACTGGAAGAGCGCATCATGCGCGAGATCATCCAGCCCACGCTCAGGGAAATGAATGCGCGCGGAATGCCGTTTAGGGGAGTGTTGTTTGCGGGCCTGATGGTGAAGGAGCAGGCGATTCGAGTGATTGAGTTCAACGCCCGCTTCGGCGATCCGGAATGCCAGGCCCTGATGATGCGGTTTGAAGGTGACCTCGGCGCCCTGCTGCTGGCCGCCGCGGAAGGCAACCTCAAGCAGGTTTCGGTGAGCCTGTCGCCCAAAAGCGCGGCCTGCGTGGTACTTTCGTCCGCCGGCTACCCCGGCACCTATCGCAAGGGGCTTCCGATAACCGGCATCGAAAAGATCGAAGGCAATGCGCCTTCGGACGCGAAGGTCCGATGGGCGATGAAAAAGGTCCGCGTCAAGGTTTTCCACGCGGGCACCGCGCTCAAGGATGGCCAACTCGTAACCGATGGAGGTCGGGTGCTCGCCGTTACCGCGATGGCGCCCTCTCTGGAGCTTGCGGTTTCCAGCGCCTACGAGGCAGCGCAAATGATAGAATTTGAGGGCAAGTACATGCGGCGCGATATCGCTCATCGGGCGTTGTCGCGCAGCGATGCCGGTCGCCGCTGATCTCGCAGCGGTTGCCCAGGGAGCCTCGCTTGCCGGATTCTTCGTCCGCCAAGTCCTCTTCATCGCATCCCGAGATCAGCACGATCGAGGACGCGATAGATGCTCTGCGCTCCGGCGAGCTGGTGGTTTACCCGACCGAGACTTTTTACGGCGTCGCTGCAGACCCCTTGTCAAAGTCTGCTCTCAATCGACTGTTCGCAATTAAAGGACGTGATGCGGCAAAGACCGTGGCAATGATAGCCGCTGATACCCGCTCGGCGTTTTCGCTGGCACGGGAGGTACCGCCCATTGCATGGCGGCTAGCGGAATGTTTCTGGCCAGGACCGTTAACGCTGGTGCTTCCCGCCCGGGCGCAGATTGCGCCGGAGCTGATCGGTTTGAGTGGAGGGGTGGGAGTTCGGGTATCATCGCATCCGACCGCCCGGGCGCTCGCCGCAGGCCTGGAGAGACCGATTACGGCGACCAGTGCCAACCGCGCCGGTGAGTCCCCCGCAAAAACCCTCGCGGACGCGCGCAACGCGCTTGGGAGAAAAATTAAAGTATACCTTGAAGGTGGGACGCTGGGCTCCAGCGCACCCAGCACGGTCCTGGAGGTGGCGGGCGACCGGTGGCGGATCATTCGGGAAGGCGCCGTGTCAGGTCGCCAGATTGCCGCAGCGCTCGCCGGAGAAGCCTTGGAATGAATCGTCTGGGTGCGCGGATAGAGCCCCTGCGGGGCCTCCTCTATGACCAGCGCACCGTGCGCGACCTCGCGCGGGTGCTCGCTCCACCCTACGACGTTATCAGCGAGGCTCAGCAGCGCGATCTTTACGAACGCAGCCCCTACAACGTGGTTCGCCTCGAGCTCGGGCGTGATGCCGATCGCTACGCCGCCGCTCAGGCGACCTTGCGCGAATGGGTTGAGCGCGGTGCGCTGCGCCGTGCCGAACTCCCGTCGCTCTTTCTGTATACCCAGCGCTTTCAGGTTGAGGGGCGCAACCTGGTCCGGACCGGGTTGGTCGTGCGCTTTCGGCTGGAGGATTTTGCCCACGGCCGAGTCCTGCCGCATGAGAAGACCCTTCCCGCGCCCAAGGAAGACCGTTTCAAGCTGCTCGCTGCGACCCGCACCAACATCAGTTCGATCTTCGGTCTTTATTCAGGCTCGCATCCCAAGCTTGATAGCCTGCGGGACGAGGTTATGTCTCGCGCCCCACTGATCGAGGCCGATGATTCGCTCGGAATCCGCAACGAGCTGCGCACCATCGCGGCCCCCGATGAAATCGCGAGCGTGCAAAGTGCGCTCGAATCGGCGCGCGTGCTTATCGCCGACGGACACCATCGCTACGAAACCGCGCTGAGCTATCGAAGAGAGCGGCGAGCGACGGAGCACCCCGACGATCTGCAAGGCTTCGATTACACGATGATGACGCTGGTCGCCTGCGACGATCCGGGTCTCGTGATCCTGCCGACCCATCGCATCGTGCGGAGGCTGCGCCCGCCGGCGATGGCGTCGTTCGCCGCTCAGGCGCGCGAGGTCTTTGAGATAAGCGAGGTCGACGACCGCGCTGCGCTGCGCAACGGTGTGGTCGAGGGAGGACACGGCACGATCGGCATCGCCCTGGCTGGCGCACAACGCTTTTTCGTGGTTCGGCTTAGGGACCTCGACACGATCGCGCGGGCGATTCCGGAAGCGCCCGTGGAAGTGCGCAGTCTCGATGTGACCGTTCTACACACGCTGATCTTCGATCAGATTTTTTCGCTGAAAGCAGCGGAAATCCGCAAAGGCGGCAACCTTGAATACACCATCGACGCAAACGCTGCCCTCGACGCGGTCCGCGACGGCCGTGCTGATGGCGCTTTCCTGGTGAACCCGCCCTCCATCACTGATGTCGAGCGGGTGAGCGACGCCGGCGCCACCATGCCGGAGAAATCGACCTACTTTTTCCCGAAGCTGGTGACCGGGTTGGTGCTGAATCCGCTGGATGACTGAAACGTCCGGCGCTGACCCACGCGGCACGGGCGCATGTGCCGCGGTCCTAATCCACGAACAGGAGGATTAGAGTCGCGAGCGGACCAAGGAGGATGGAAAGCAGAAACCAGTTGAGCCCGCTTCTCTGCTTGCCCTGTGCCAAGCCGGCATTGATGAGCGCCAGGGTGCCCCAGCCGACGAAGTACTGGCTGTCGCCAACCTGCATGGCAATGCTGCGCCTTATCTGAGCTTGCCCCTGCCGAACGCGAAATCTCTTCGGCCTCCTTTAATAGGACGGCGGACCCGCGGTCAACACCGGCTCGATGCGGGTACGAGGAATGGAACGGCAGAGAAGAGGTTGGACGGCGGGCTTGTAAGCAAACCCGCGCGCCTGGTTGGGACGCGAAAACGAATCGAGTTCGGTGAGGAGTTCTCCGAGCCTTGAATCCGGCTTCGCGCGGGGGTCTTCTGGTGAGAGCAATGAGACCGATGCTGATTCTCGTGCGCCATGGTGAAACCGAGGGCGAATCCAGTATTCGGTATCATGGGCGTACTGATGTGCGGCTATCCGATCTCGGGCGCGCGCAGATGCACGCGGTGCGGGCTGCGCTCCTAGAGCTGGGTTCCCCGCAATTGCACTGGGTGTTTACCAGCCCCCTGGTCCGCGCCACGGAAGGCGCACAACTCATCGCCGGCCAGTCGGCTGAGCTCTGCGTTCTCGAGGAGTTTGTCGAAGTACACTTCGGCCTGTTCGAAGGGCTGACCGCCGAAGAAATTCGCGAACGCTATCCGGAACATTACCAGCACTGGACCACCGATCGGCTTGCTCCGGGATACGCCTATCCAGACGGCGAAAGCCGCCTCGCCTTCGCGCAACGGGTAATTCGCGGTACCGGGAAGATGCTGTCGCGGTGGCAACCCCGGTCACACGTCGCATCTACGGCGCTCGTGGTCGCACATCGCGGGGTTATCCGCACGATGGTGAACCATCTGACGGGCAACCAGCCGAGTGTCGAGCTGGGATCGATCCAGGTCATCGAGCTGGACGGCGGCTGGCGTCCGACAATGCTGGACCATATCGGGCACCTCGAAGGGCTCTGACCTTCGTTCCGCCAACTCGTGGCGCGGCCGATCCGGCTGGCAGTTTCCGCCGACTGTGAAACTACACCCGCCGCAGCACCCCCCACCACCGCCGGTGACACCTCGACAGTGGTTTCGTGAATGACAGATCGGTGTAGGTTGCGATCATTACAAACATCCGCGATGCCCGAGCCAGCAACTCCAGGGTGCACGGCAGCGTGTACCGAATCGGCACCACGTCGCGGGTGTTGACCCGCCGCCCGGGGAATCGAATCGAACACGAGATTTCGAAATTGGAGTAGACGCCGGAATACCACGGCATCGGGCGATGGACCCCGCGCACCTCCACCCTCGCATCGCCGACCCGCAGTGACCGGTCCCACAACTTGTGCGCGCGCGTGGCCCGGATGCCGTCCTGCCGATCGACGTCGATGCAGTAGATTGCGCCCCGTTTGAGCAACCGGCCCACGCTGCGCAGATGGGACACGATATCGTGGTTCTCGGTCATGACCGGGAAGGTCTCCGACATGAAGAATGCGGCATCGAAGCGGCGTTCCGGGAGACGAAATCGCTCGATGGGCCTGCGATAGAAGCGGATGCCTTCCAGCCCGGCGGATTCGCGGCATCCGGCGGCGATCATGGTCTTCGATCTATCGATGCCGACGACTTCGAGACCCGCTCGTGCGAGGAGTTGCCCGTGAGGGGAGTTGCCGCAGGCCAGGTCGAGGACCCGGCTTACGGGACGGTTTAGATGCTCGCGCCAAATGCGGCGTAGAAAGCGCACTTCCTGCGCGATTTCGCGCGGCTCCTCCATGTGTACCCGGCGAAAAATATCCGGGAACTCATAGATGCTGTGTTCCATGGCGGATGAGCTTTACCGGCGCGGCGGCGATGCGCAATCCGCCGCTTGAGATTTTTCCGAGCACCGCGCGATAATGCGCCCGCGACAATCGAACATTTTGAACGATCGGTCAGGAGGCGTCGCACCATGGCGAAGCCGCTCGAGGGAATCAAAGTCATCGAGATTGGTCAGGAGATCCAGGGACCGTTTGCCGGTTTGTTTCTTGCCGACCTGGGCGCGGACGTGGTCAAGGTCGAAAACAAAGAGACCGGTGACCTAAGCCGCTGGATGGCGGCATCGCTGATTGGCGGGCCTGGCGTGAGGAACGCCGCGGTGTCCCACTACTTCATCGCGATGAATCGCGGCAAACGCAGCATCACCGCCGACTTGAAAAATCCGGCCGCGATCGAAATCGTGCGGCGCATGGTGAAAGCCTACGACGTGCTGCTTACCAACTATCGTCCCGGCGTACTCGACAGGCTCGGACTCGGCTACGAGGAGGTGCGCAAGCTGAACCCGCGCATCGTGTACGCGCAGGGCAGTTCGTGGGGACCAAAAGGGCCGTGGGTGATGCGGCCGAGTCGCGACACGCTGGCGCAGGCCGCCAGCGGGATCATGGCCAAGACCGGAATGCCCGACGATCCGCCGCTCGCAGCGGGAATCTTCGTCGCAGATCACACCGGCGCGCTGAGCCTGGCCGGAGGAATACTTGCGGCGCTGGTGGCGCGCGAGCGGAGCGGAACCAGCCAAAAGGTCGATGTGTCGATCTACGGCACGATGATAGCGATGCAGGGGATGGAGATTAACTACACCTCGATCACGGGCCAGGAGCCGGAGCGCGCCGGCCGCGGTCATCAGTTCCTGCACGGCGTGTGGGGCGCCTTCCCGACCAAGGATGGCCACATCTGCATCGCCGGGGTCGACGACAAACGCTGGCCGGCATTCTGCCGAATTATGGGAATCGAAGAACTGGAAAAAGATCCCGAGTACGGCGACAACGTAACGCGCAACTTCCACGGCGACAAGATTCAGTCGGTGCTCGACTTGATCTTCCCCAAGAAGACCAGCAGGGAATGGCTCGCCGCGCTCAACGACGCGGACATTCTGGCCACCGAGGTGGTCGACTACCGCACCATGCTCCAGAGCGAACAGGCGCGGGTCAACGGCTACTTGAAGGAACTCGACCATCCAGTAGCGGGCAAGGTGCTGGTCACCGGAACCCCGGTGTCGATCAACGGAGAGGTCGAGACGATCGCGCAGATGCCGCCCGAGCACGGCGCCAACACTGAGGAAGTCCTGCTCGAATTAGGGTATTCGTGGGAAGAGATTGGATCGCTGCGCGAGTCCGGCGCCGTGTGAACCAGAAGGAGCCGAGTGCGCGCCCAGGCCTTCACGGCGGAGACTGCAACCATCGCGGCTCCGGGATTTCAGAGACGGCTACCTCCTCGGCTTCCGGCCTGGCTCGGGCGAGTTTTGATTGTCGCAGCCTGGGCGCCCGGCAGCAGCCCAGGGCGCTGGCTGGCACGGCCAGGACTAATTAGGTTCCTTAACCAGCAGCAACTCGAGCAGGGGGCAACTCGAGCTGAATCCAAGCGAGGAATTCCCAATCGTTTCGACTCCTCCTCGCGATTCAGCTAAACCACCGGGATGCCTGAACGTCATATCGTGGCGATGGGAGGCGGCGGCTTCACCATGGACGGCGACAATCCGCTGCTTGACGACTTCGTCTTGTCGCTCGCACGCACCAAGACGCAACCGCGCCTATGTTTTGTCGCAACCGCCAGTGGAGATAACGACGGTTACATCGCACGCTTTCATGAAGTGTTCCCGCCCGGGCGTGCGCGAGCAACTCATCTCAAATTCTTCTCACGCACGGTGGTGGACCTGAGGAAGTTCGTCCTCGAACAGGACGTTATCTACGTCGGTGGCGGCAGTACTGCCAATCTGCTCGCGGTCTGGCGGCTCCACGGATTGGATCAAGCACTGCGCGCGGCGTGGAACCGCGGGATTGTGTTGGCCGGTCTCAGTGCTGGCGCAATCTGCTGGTTTGAGCACGGTGTCACCGATTCTTTGGGGCACGGCATGCAGCGGCTGGATGGCGGGCTGGGATTTCTGCGCGGAGGATTCTGCCCGCACTACGATGGCGAGCCGGCACGACGCCCCGCGCTCCATACCCTCATCCGCGGCGGATTTGTACCGACCTTCGCGCTCGACGACGGGGCCGGGGCACATTTCGTCGGGACCCGCCTCAAGGAGATCGTTTCCTCGCGCCCCCAGGCGCGGGCATTTCACGTGACCGGCAAACGGGGTTCAGTGGTTGAGACGCCTCTTGAGGTTCGCTACCTGGGCGCTTGAGAGGGCTTGCAGATCACTTTCGATTTTGCTGCCCGCAACCGCCTCGGTAACATCGTGACAGGACCAGCGCGGAGGTGCCGACCCTGTGGACTTCCCGCGACCAGAAGGGAGCTTACACGCCGATGGCGACCGCGACAGCGATCAGCGAAATCCGGGCCCGCGAGATTCTCGACTCGCGTGGTAACCCCACCATCGAAGTCGACGTGCGGCTGTCGGGGGGTGCATTTGGTCATGCCGCGGTGCCCTCCGGTGCATCGACCGGGGTGCACGAGGCGCTGGAGCTGCGCGACGGCGATCCCAAGCGCTACGCCGGCAAGGGCGTACTCAAGCCTGTCAGCAACGTGAATCAGACGATCGCGGCGAAGCTCAAGGGGGCGGACGCCGACGACCAACAGACCATCGACGACACTTTGATTGCGCTGGACGGGACCGAGAATAAATCCCGGCTCGGTGCCAACGCGACGCTTGGTGTCTCGCTCGCCGCGGCTCACGCGGCGGCGGCGGCGCACAATCTTCCGCTCTACCGCCATCTGAATCGCGACGCGCACGTCCTCCCGGTGCCGATGATGAACGTGCTCAACGGGGGGCGGCATGCCGACTCCAGCGTTGACATGCAGGAGTTCATGATCGTTCCGCAGGGTGCGCCCACCTTCGCCGAGGGTATCCGCGCCGGGGCGGAAGTCTTTCATGCGCTCGCCCGAGTTCTGAAAGGGCGCGGTCACTCGACCAACGTCGGTGATGAAGGCGGATTCGCGCCAAGCCTCGGCAGCAACGAAGAGCCGATCGAGGTGATCCTGGAAGCCATCGGCCAGGCTGGCTACCGGCCCGGGGCGGATGTTGCGATCGCACTCGACCCCGCATCGAGCGAGATCTACGAGAACGGCAAGTATGTGTTCGCCCGCTCCGACAAAAGTGAGCGCGACGCCTCCGCGATGGTGACGTTTTATGCCCAATGGCTGGCGAAGTATCCGATCGTATCGATCGAAGACGGTTTGGCCGAGGAAGACTGGGAGGGTTGGAAGGTGCTGACCCGCGAGCTGGGCGCGCGCGTGCAACTGGTCGGCGATGACCTGTTCGTCACCAATCGGAAGTTCCTGGAGCGTGGCATTCGCGAGAAGGCCGCGAACTCGATTCTGATCAAGCTTAACCAGATTGGCACGCTCAGCGAGACCTTGAAGACCATCGAGATCGCCCGCGCCGCCGGATACACCTCGGTCATCTCGCATCGCTCCGGCGAGACCGAGGATACCAGCATTGCAGATCTGGTAGTCGCGACCGGGGTCGGGCAGATCAAGACCGGCTCCCTGAGCCGGAGCGAGCGCACGGCCAAATACAATCGCCTTCTGCGCATCGCCGAAGAGCTGGGCCCACGCGCGGTTTATCCGGGCGCGAAAGCGTTTGCGCGGGGAGCGGCGCGATGAATCCGCGGCCGCCGGTCGTCGCGCTGATAATCTTCGACGGATGGGGCATACGCGAGGCGCGCGAGGCAAATGCCATCGCGATGGCGCGCACTCCTGTTATGGACCGCTTGCTCAGGACCCAGGCGCACAGCGAAATCGATGCCTCGGGGGAGTCGGTCGGCCTCCCGCCCGGCGTCATGGGCAACTCCGAGGTCGGGCATCTGACCATCGGCTCGGGACGCGTCATCTACCAGGACGTGATGCGCATCACCAAGGCGATCGAGCAGAGCGCGTTCGCAAAGAACCCGGTCTTGCTCGACGCGATCAAGAAGGCGCGCGGGCACTCGCTACACCTGTGGGGGTTGCTTTCCGATGGAAGTGTTCACAGTCACATTGATCATCTTTTTGCGCTCCTTGATCTCGCGGCGCAAAACGGCGCGGAACAGATCGTGGTTCATGCGGTACTCGACGGCCGCGACAAACCGCCCCGCTCCGCCCTTCCCTTCATCGATCAGCTCGAAGCGAAGCTAAAGCAGATCGGACGCGGCCGCATCGCCACCGTCAGCGGCCGTTACTACGCGATGGATCGCGATCGCCGCTGGGAGCGGACCGAGCGCGCATGGCGAGCCATGGTTTTGGGTGAAGCGCCCCATGCGAAATCGGCGCGCGCGGCCGTCGAGGCTTCCTATGAGGCCGACAAGAGTGACGAATTCGTCGAGCCGGTGATCATCGGCACGCCCACTCCGATCCTCGATGGCGACCAGGTCGCGTGTTTCAACTTCCGCGCGGACCGCGCCCGCCAGTTGACCGAGGCGCTCGGGGGCCACGACTTCAGCGGATTCCCGCGGCCGCGGACACCCAGCATCGGCTACCTATGCATGACCGAATACGATCGGAGCTTTGGCTTGCCGCTCGCATTCGGGCCCGAGGATGTTCGTAACACACTGGCCGAGGTGCTCGGCAGAGCCGGCATCGCAAATTTGCGGGTGGCGGAGACCGAAAAATACGCGCACGTCACGTACTTTCTCAACGGCGGTGTGGAGAAGCCGTTTCCTTGCGAGGAGCGCGCGCTGATTCCGTCGTCGAAAGTCGCCACCTACGACCTGGAGCCGACGATGCGTGCGCAGGCGATCGCCGAGCGCGCCGCAAGCGAGATAGCCGGGGGCAGGTTCGGGGTGGTGGTAATGAACTTCGCCAATCCGGACATGGTGGGACACACCGGCAAGCTCGAGGCGACGGTCAAAGCGGTTGAAGCAACCGACCTCGCGTTGGGAATCGTAGTCGATGCACTTGCCCGGCGCGGCGGTGTCGCGCTGATAACCGCCGACCATGGCAACGCCGAGTTCATGGCCGACCCCCAGACCGGCCAGCCCCACACCGCCCACACAACCTATCCGGTGCCGTTAATCTTGGTCGATGATTCCTACCACGGAGGTCTGCGCGCAGGTGGAACGCTTTCCGACGTGGCCCCAACCCTGTTGGGGATGCTGGGGTTGGCAATCCCGCCCGAGATGACCGGCCGCGATCTGCGCGATTTTGGGTCGCGATGAGCGACCGGGTGAGCGTCCATGGTGGTGAGCCGCACCGCCAGCTGGACCGCCTGCGCGAGTACCTGAACCACAACCGGGTCATCGCCGGGATTTTGCAGGAGGCGCCGTCCCTGGCGATGGCCAACTGGTACTTGGGGGCAGGATGCATCGCGCAGACGGTGTGGAATTTCCTGCATGGTTTCGCGCCCACCTTCGGCATCAAGGATTACGATCTGGTTTATCACGACGGCTCCGACCTCTCGCTCGAAGCGCAAACCCGCTATCAGGGACGAGCCAACGAATTCTTCGCCCACCTGCATGCCACCGTGGAAGTACAAAACCAAGCGCGAGTGCATCTTTGGTACGCCGAGCGCTTTGGCTACGAAATCGCACCCTACGAATCCGTGGAAGCCGCGATCAACAGCTGGCCGACGACCGCGACCTGCGTGGGCGTCCGAACCGCACGCGCTGGAGGTTTGCAAATCTACGTCCCGTTTGGATTGAGCGACCTGTTTAACATGATCGTCCGACCCAACAAGGTGCAAATCACCAGGGAGCTATACGAAGCCAAGACCGAGCGCTGGACGAGGTTGTGGCCCAAACTGCAACGACTGCCGTGGGATTAGCTGCCGGCTCGCTCGGCTAGAGAAATCGATTGGCGATTGCACGGAGCGGGAGGGTACCGGCAGCGGGATTTCGGTCGGGGCCGCGAGCGTCTACCAGCGGACCACTTGCTCGTAGACTTTGGGGAGCTGGCGCGGCAGAGAGGTGATGTCCTCGATCACCAGGTACCGCGAGGACTGGCACATCTGGCGCAGATAGTCATGCCCGGTCTTGTCGACCGTGATACAGAACGGCAGCACCCCGGCCAGCTCGAGTTCCTTGAGCGCGACCATGGTGTCCTGAATTCCGTACGCGTTGGACCTGCGGTCGTGGCCGTAGTCGAAATCCTGCGGAAAGCCGTCACTCAACAGGATCACGTGCTTGGCGCGCGAGTTCACGTCCTTGAACTTCTCACGCACGTGACGAATCGCCGCGCCCATTCGGGTCGATCGCTTGGGTTCCACCGCACCGACGCGCGCCCGGACCTCATCAGACAGTTCCTGGTCAAATTCCTTGATCACGTAGAATTCCACGTTGTCGCGGCCATGACCGGAAAAGCCCATGATCGCGTACTGGTCACCCAACTCCTCCAGCGACTGCGCCATGATGACCAGCGCTTCCTTGTTGACGTCGATGATGCGGCGCGGACGCTGAGAGGCTTGCGGCCGGCGCTGCCAGGCCTTCATCCAATCGTCGGGATCGTCATCTTCATTGTACTTGCGCGGCTCGCGATGAATGGGCTCGTCGGTCGAAGCCGACATGTCGAGCAGGAACAAGGTGGCGACATCGCGCGCTTCCTTTTTGCGGGCTTTGTAGACGCGCGGATCGGGAATTTCGCCCATGCGCCGCGAGACGCGTGCCTCGATGCTGCGGTCCAGGTCGATCTCCTCCCCGTCCTCCAGCCCGCGGACCATCCGATACGATGCGGGACGGATGCGCTGGAAGTTACGGCGAATTATCGGGAGCAGTTCCGAGTAGCGACTTAGGGTACTGTTGTAAAAATCACCTTCGTCACCGGCGAGCGGGATCTCCCGCAACCGGCACCAGTTGCGCCGATAGTCGCCGAGCACATAGTCCCATTCGTCGTAGGCGTAGTACGAGTCCTGCCGATTGCGCGCGAGCATCAGGCGGCCCTGCCCCGGCATCGAACCGACTTCCGCGAGTTGCTCGCGCATCTGCTCGAGTTCGCTCATCTGCTTGCCGGTAAGCTGAGTCAGGTACATGCCGTCGCCGTCGACATTGCCATCGCCCTGCGACGGACGAATCTGCGCACCCTGTTCGATGAGCTTGCGCAACTCCTCGGGAGACAACGCGCGACCCTTGCTGCCTTTGCTCTGCTGCCCGGAGGTTTCGAGGCTGAGATTCTGGTCCGGCTCGCCCCCGCCTTCCGCCTCCTCCCCATCCTCACCCATCGAACCGTCGGGACCCTCGGCGGCCTTCATGCGGCTGCTAATCAGGTCATTACGCATGCGGTCCGCGTCGCCCGACAGCGGGTCGCCCTGGCCGGCTTCGCGGGCGCGCGCGATCAGATCTTCAATCCACCTGTAGAGCGAGGTGGTCTGCCGAGCGGTGGTCAGCACGTCGGCGTGACGCTCGCGTAACGGCGCGAAAAAGGTCGCCGCCATCCGTGCGAAGCTCGGCACAATCTCGTGGTCGCCACCGAGCAGATCCAGCGCACCGCGCAGCAGCATGGTGCTGAGCGCGTCGGGGACCATGGATTCGAGCAATGCCTCATTGACCTGGGCGATGCGCGGTGCCAGCCCGCGGTAGCGCCGCGCCAGTTCCGCGTCGATGCGGGCCGCCTCTCCAAGCCGCATCAGGGCGCCCGCCAGCGCGGGATCCTCGAAGGAGGCGACGAAGCTGTCGATGGCTTCCACGCCGGTTTCCGCGCGTTCCTCGAATCCGGGCAAGTCTGCAAGCTTAAGCCTGAAGGTGCCAAAGTCGTGCCGCGCCGCGAGGTGGGCCGTGGTCACGAAATAATAATTGTAAGCGCCGCCGGGCTTGCCCAAGGGCTCAACTTTCTCGGGCAGATAGATCATCTCGCCCGGGACGAGGGGATACTGAAACGGCAGCATCGGGGTGGCATTGGCGACCGAGTCGATTCGAAACTCGAGCGGAAACAGCATCCGCATGAATTTCGTAACGACCCCCTTGATCGCGTAGAGTTCCTGAGTTTTTTCGCCGGCTTCGCCCATCAGACCATGGGCCTGATTGTTACAGAGACCGAAACAGCGATGCAATTTGCGCGGGACGCCTCTACGCCCGGCGCGCCGGTTATTTCCTTGACTTGCAAGCGATCCGCATCATTAGATGGTGTGTTGCCATGAGTACCATGTTATCGCGTAACAGCTGTCGCGCAGCCGCAGTGATGGCGGCCGCTTTACTGTTCTCCACGCTCACCGCGAGCTTCGCTCGCGCCGGCATGGCCGACGCGGTCAAGACCAAGACCCTGTCCAACGGCCTGCGGGTGCTCGTGCTGGAGAATCACAAGGCTCCGGTTGCGACCTTCAGCGTCTTCTACCGTGTGGGTTCCCGCAACGAGCAGTTCGGCAGGACCGGCATTTCGCATCTGCTCGAACATCTGATGTTCCGGGGCACCAAGAAATACGGGCCCGAGGAGTTCTCCAACATCATTCAGGAAAACGGTGGCATGGATAACGCCTTTACCACCTCCGACTACACCAACTATTTCGTGAACATCAACAAGGATCACCTCGATGTGCCCATCTCGCTGGAAGCGGATCGGATGGCGAATTTCGCGCCCCAGGGGTTCGAGTCCGAGCGCGCGGTGGTGATGGAAGAACGCCGGATGTCGACCGAGGACAAGCCCGAAGACGCACTCGACGAACAGACTCGGGCGGCGGCTTTTGTCGAGCATCCCTACCACTGGCCGGTGATCGGATGGATGCAGGATATCCGGCGTCTAACCCTTGACGACGTTTATGCTTACCACGGCATCTACTACTCGCCGCAGAACGCGGTCATCGTGACGGTGGGCGATTTCAAGGCCGACCAGGTCATGAAGCAAATCGAAGAGGCATTTTCCACAATCAAGAATGGACCCAAGCCGCCGCCGATGCCCATCGTCGAGCCGGAGCAGAGGGGTGAGCGGAGAATTGAGCTGCTTCACGCCGCCGACCTCCCCGCATTTGAAGAAGGTTTTCATGTGCCCAACTTCAAAGCGGGCAGTGACGCGTTCGCGCTGGAAGTGGCGGGCGAAGTGCTCGCCGATGGCAAAAGCTCGCGACTTTACCGGCGGCTGGTAATGGAAAAGCGCATGGTGGTCGAAATCAACGCCGGTTTCGACATGACCTCCTTCGACCCCAATCTCTTCATGTTTGCCGCCCAGATGCGGCCCGGCGTCAAAACCGAAGACGCTTTGGCGGAAGTCGACAAGGAGATTGCCGAGCTCCGCGACCACCCGGTGAGCGCCGATGAGCTGCAGAAGGCGAAGAATCTCGAAGCGGCGCAATTCGTTTTCGGACAGGACTCGGTTTTCCGGCAAGCCATGTTGCTTGGCATTTACGAGATGCTCGGTGACTACCGGCAGGTGGATGCCTACCTGCCCGGTATCGACAAGGTCACCGCGGCCGACGTGCAACGCGTCACGCGCCAATACCTGGTCAGCGCCAACCGCACGACCGGCGTGCTGGTTCCCACCGGGGTGCTTCCCAAGGGCGCCATGGGCGGCGGTCCAAGTGGCGGGCAGGTTCACCACACCGATTTGACGGCCGACGAGGCGGCGCGATGATCCGGCGTCCGAACTGGATACTCACCGGCACCCTCGCAGGCTGCCTGATGCTGGCGGGAGCCGCGGGCGCGGGGCCCGCGCACGCGCTTGAGATCAAGCGGATGACGCTCGGCAACGGCGCGACCCTGCTGGTTTCGGAAAACCATCAGCTTCCGATGGTCACCGTGGCAATCGCACTCGACGCGGGTTCCCGGCATGATCCCCCGGGCAAAGCCGGGCTCGCCATGCTTACCGCGCAGTGCGTGAACCAGGGAACCCGTGAGCTCAGCGCCACCGCCTTCGACGAGAAGGTCGACTTCATGGGCAGCTCCCTGTTCGTGAGCGCCGAGCACGACTATGCCACCGCCGGGTTCACGGCACTGAAGAAGTACGAAAAGGACAGCCTCGGGCTGCTCGCCGGAATCCTGTCCAGCCCCGGACTTCGCGATGCCGACATCGATCGCAAACGCGCCGAGCAGATTGCGGGAATCAAAGCCGCCGAAGAAGAGCCCGGCTTCATCGCCGCAGTTGCGTTCGCCAAGGGTCTGTACGGCGATACCCCCTATGGCCATCCGACCACCGGGACGTCCGACTCGGTTGCCAAGCTGAGCAACGAAGACGTGCGCAACTTTTACCGTGACTATTACCGGCTCGGGAGCGCGGTTATTGCAGTCGCGGGAGACGTCGACGCCGGCGAAGTTAAAGCTTTGCTTGAGAAGAGCTTGCCGGGGCCCGGCGGCGCGGTGGCGGCGCAGCCGCAACCCAGTGTCCCCGCGCTAGCCCCGGGGCTCGACATCAAGCTCATCGATCGCAACGTCCAGCAGGCCAACGTGATGCTCGGGTTCATCGGGATCGCTCGCTCCAACCCGGACTACTACAAAATTCAAGTAATGAATTACATTCTCGGGGGCGGGGTGTTCGCCTCGCGCCTGATGAAGACCGTCCGGAGCAAGGCGGGCCTCGCCTACCACGTGTCCAGCATCTTCGATGCGCGCAAATTTCCGGGGCCGTTCGCCGTGGTACTGCAGACCAAGAACCAGAGTGCCAACGAGGCGATCAAGATGGTGTTGCAGCAGATGCGGCAGATGCAGGAGAGCCCGGTTTCCGACGCGGAGCTGGATAATGCGCGCAAATTCCTGGTCGGGAGCTTTCCGCTGAAGATCGACCGGCAGGAACAGATCGCGGACTTCATGCTGGAGGTCGAGCTGTACGGCCTGGGGCTCGAATATGCCGAGCACTACCCCAAGTTGATCGAGTCGGTTACCAAACAGGATGTGCTCGAGGTGTCGCGCAAATATCTGCACCCCGACGACGCTCTGCTGGTGGTGGTGGCCAACCAGCATGACGCGGCACTCAACGCCGCCATGCTGAGCCAGACCGCTGCGGGGGCCGGCGGCGGAAAGTAGGCGCGGAGGACCTCGTCCGAAGCTTCGGGGCCTTGGTGGCGCGGCGGTCCGCGCGGTTTTTTGTTCCGGCGCGGAGTTGGTGCGGGGGGCTTGCCAGCTTCCGGAACCGGAGCGACGATTCATGTGAGACAAGCTGCCGCGTGGACCAATCGCCGCTGCGCATCTTCACCGTCGGTCACTCGACGCATCCGATCGAGCATTTCCTCGGGCTGCTCGGCGAACACCAGATCGTGCTGGTCGCAGACGTGCGATCCTTCCCTTCCTCCCGCAAATGGCCTCAGTTCAATCAACCAGAGCTTTCTCAATCACTGCTGCGGGTGGGAATCCAATATCAATGGCTGAAACGGCTGGGCGGAAGGCGGCACAGCAGGCGGGAAGATTCGCCGCACGCGGCGTGGACCCATCCGGCCTTTCGTTCGTACGCTGACTACACCGAATCTGCAGACTTCAGCGCCGGCCTCGACGAACTCACCGCCGCCGGCCGGACCGCGCGCGCGGCCTACATGTGTTCGGAAGGATTGTGGTGGCGATGCCACCGGAGAATCATTTCCGACTATCTGGTGCTGCGGGGATGGCAGGTCAATCACATCATGCCCGATGGCAAATTGCGCCAACACGAAATGACGCCGTTCGCGCGCGTTGCCGATGGCCAGATCGTTTATGACGGGGTCAGCGGATGATTCGGAGGAGCGGGACGCCAGGGGCGACGGTTCTGGTAGAGGGCCAGCCGTGCCTGCCGTTCGTTGAGAGTCACCAGCAGCGTGGGTGAGGTGAGATCCACCGCTTTCTGTTGCCACTTGATCGCTTCATCGAAGTCTCCGGTCTCTGCGTACGCTGCGGCCAGCGTGCCGAGCATTTCGGGGTCGTTCCAATTGGTCATTGCGCAGGCGCGGGTCGCAGACTGGACCGCCTTCTTCCCGTCGCGCATCTGTGGATCCGGCGCAGTCGCCAGCAGCCACGCGCGCGCGTCGTAGCCTTGCGCCGAACCGGGGTCCATCGCCTCGGCGCGCGCAAAGTCCTGCTTGGCGGCCTGATCGTCGCCCGCATAGGCATAGGCGATGCCGTGCAGATATACATATTTCGCACTGTCGGGGCGCAGCGTCATCGCCTCATCGAGATCGCTCAGCGCGGTCTTGTACTGGCCGTTGGCCTCGTAGGCCTCAGCTCGTTCCACGTAGAACTTCGGATCGCGTGGCGAACGCGCGATCGCCATCGAGAGGTCCTGAATCCGCGCGGTGTCTGGAGCCGGGGCCATCGGCGTGGAATTGAGCTGAACGCCGCTACTGCATCCTGCAAGCAACCCCACCAGCGCGGTCAGCGCCGCTACCCCGAGTCGCCTCACTTAAGTCCCCGGCTCGCGGTCGGTGGGCTATGCGGCCGCGCGCTGACGCAGGACTTCGCGCAGAAATTGGCCGGTGTAAGAGCCGGCCGCCGCCGCAACTTCCTCCGGCGTTCCCTTGGCAACCACGGTGCCGCCGCGATCGCCCCCTTCCGGTCCCAGGTCAATCACGTAGTCGGCGGTTTTGATCACATCGAGGTTGTGCTCAATGACGACGATCGTGTTGCCGGAATCGGCCAGCCGTCCGAGCACCGCCAGCAGCCGCTTGATGTCATCGAAGTGCAGCCCGGTGGTCGGCTCGTCCAGGATGTACAGAGTCCTGCCGGTCGCCCGCCGCGAAAGTTCCTTGGCCAGTTTGATGCGCTGCGCTTCGCCGCCTGACAGCGTGGTGGCCGACTGCCCGAGATGGATGTAGTCGAGGCCCACGTCGCGCAGCGTCTCCAGCTTCTGCCGAATCGGGGGGACCGAACCCATGAACTCGACCGCCTCCGCCACCGTCATGTTGAGAACGTCCGCGATGTTGCGTCCCTTGTACTGAATCTCGAGCGTGTCGCGATTGTAGCGCCGACCTGCGCAGACCTCGCAGGTCACATAAACATCGGGCAGAAAATGCATCTCGATGCGGATGATCCCGTCGCCCTCGCACGCTTCGCATCTCCCGCCCTTCACGTTGAAGGAAAACCGTCCGGGACCGTAGCCGCGCATGCGCGCGTCGGGCAACTGCGCGAACAGCTCGCGGATGTGCGTGAACAAGCCGGTGTAGGTCGCGGGGTTCGATCGCGGGGTCCGTCCGATCGGGCTCTGGTCGACGTGGATAACCTTGTCTAGGTGCTCCACCCCATCCATGCTTTTGTGTGCCCCCGCGTGCTCGCGCGATCGATTCAGCTTCTGCGCCAGCGCGCGATACACGGTGTCGAGCACCAGGGTCGATTTGCCGGACCCCGACACGCCGGTAATACAGGTGAAGACCCCGAGCGGAAACTGCACGGTCAGGTCCCGCAGGTTATTTGCCCGCGCACCCTTGACGGTCAGCCAGCGCCCCGGCATCTGGCGTCGGCGCGTCGGGATCTCGAGCTCCATTTCGCCGGAGAGATATTTGCCGGTCAGCGAGGCCGGATTCTTCATGATCTGCGCGGGCGTGCCGTGCGCAACCAGGTAGCCGCCTTGCGCCCCGGCACCCGGTCCCATATCGACGATATGATCCGCTTCGAGCATGGTCTCGCGATCGTGCTCCACCACCAGGACCGTATTGCCCAGGTCCCTCAGGCGTTTCAGTGTCGCGAGCAGCCGCTGGTTGTCTCGTTGATGGAGCCCGATGGATGGCTCATCGAGGATGTAGAGAACCCCGACCAGGCTCGAGCCAATCTGGGTAGCCAGGCGAATGCGCTGCCCCTCGCCGCCGGACAGTGTGCCGGCGGTCCGCTCCAGGGTCAGGTAGTCCAACCCGACATCGGCAAGAAAATTAAGCCGCTCGCGGATCTCCTTTAAGATCAGTCTGCCAATTTCGGTTTCCTGCGCACTCAGCTTCGGCGCGGCAAAGAACTGCAGCGCCTGCTTTATCGACATCGCGGTCACTTCGGAGATCGATTTCGCGTTGAACCGGACGAACAGACTCTCCTTCTTGAGCCGCGCGCCCGCACACGAGGGGCATGGCCGCATGTTCATGTACGCTTCGAGCCACTCGCGCACCCCTTCGGACTCGGTCTCCTTGTAGCGCCGATCGAGCCACTGCAGCACGCCTTCGAAGGTTTTCGCGTACTCCGCGCGATGGTGCCCGCGCTGGTAGGCGAACTCGATTTCCTCTTCCCCCGAGCCGCTGAGAATCGCCTTGCGCACCTTGGCGGGAATCGTCCTCCAGGGCTGGTCGAGACTGAACTTGTAGTGCGCCGCGATGCCGTCGAGAACCGGCTGCATGTAGTTGATGGTCGCCCATGGCGCGATGGCGCCGTCCGCGATGCTCAGCTCTTCGTCCTGCACGACCAGCTCGGGGTCGAAATACATGATCGAGCCGATGCCAGAGCACTCGGTGCAAGCGCCGTGCGGGCTGTTGAACGAGAACATTCGTGGCGTGATTTCCGGGTAGGAAATGCCGCACTCGACGCACGCAAAGCGCTGGCTGAAGTAAATCGCCTCGTCACCCTTGCGCTCATCGAGCCGCTCGATCTTGAGCAGGTCCTGGCCGTACTTGAACGCCACTTCCAGCGAGTCGCTGAGGCGTTTTTCGATGCCCGGGCGAATCGCCAGCCGATCGACCAGCACCTCAATGGTATGGCGCTGGTTTTTGTTGAGTACCGGCTCCTCGCCCAACTCGTAGAGCTTGCCGTCGATTTTGGCGCGCACGAAGCCGGCGCGGCGCAGATCCGCCAGTTCCTTGCGATACTCGCCCTTGCGGTCGCGCACGATGGGCGCAAGCACGTGCAGGCGCGAACCCTCGGGCCACGACATGATGCGATCGCCGATCTGCTGCACGCTCTGCTGGGTAATTTCCCGTCCGCAGTTGTAGCAGAATGCATGTCCCACGCGGGCAAACAGGAGCCGCAGGTAGTCGTAGATCTCGGTGATGGTACCGACGGTCGAACGCGGGTTGTGCGAGGTGGTCTTCTGCTCTATCGAGATGGCCGGCGAGAGCCCCTCGATCGAGTCGACATCGGGTTTCTCCATCTGCTCAAGGAACTGGCGCGCGTACGCGGACAGCGACTCGACATAGCGCCGCTGCCCTTCCGCGTAAATTGTGTCAAACGCCAGCGAGGACTTGCCCGAACCGCTAAGCCCCGTGATCACCACCAGACGGTCACGCGGAATCTCCAGGTCGATATTTTTGAGATTGTGCTCGCGGGCGCCCTTGATGACGATCCTGTCGGCCATGACCAACTATGCTGCGCGCTGCGCGGCACGCGAGTCTACCGCCCGCGACGCATACCGGATGGCCGCTATCATGCTGGCCGGGTTGGCACGCCCGTGGCCCGCAATATCGAATGCGGTTCCGTGATCCGGGCAGGTGCGGATGAATGGCAGGCCCAGGGTGACGTTCACCGCGCGATCAAACTCCAGAGTCTTCAGCGGAATCAAGCCCTGGTCGTGATACATCGCCACCACCGCATCGAAGTTGAAGCGGCCGTTGCTGCGAACGAATGCGGTGTCGGGCGCCAGGGGCCCGAAGGCGTCGATTCCGGAGTGCCGCGCCGCCTTTATCGCCGGGTGGATCGCACGGATTTCCTCATCGCCGAAAAGTCCCTGCTCGCCCGCGTGCGGATTAAACCCAAGCACCGCGATTCGCGGCTGGGACCTGCCTTCGCCTTCGCGCAGGTGGCGGTGCAGGAGGCGAATTGTCTCGAGCACCGTCCCGCGGGTCAGTTTAGAACTGACCTCGCGAAGTCCGACGTGTACGGTTACCAGCACCAGCCTGAGCTGCGCGCCCGCGAACATCATGCGCCACGACCGCGTGCGTCCAACTTCCGCGACCAGCTCCGAGTGCCCCGGATATTGGTGCCCGGCGCGGTGCCAGCCCTGCTTGCTGATGGGTGCGGTGACCAAGGCGTCGACCTCTCCACTCATCGCCATTCGCGCCCCGCGCAACACGTACTGAAACGACGCTTCCCCGCCCGCAACGGTCGGATGCCCCGGGCGCCGCGCGAGCCGCGGAAGCTCGCTGGCCGCCAGCACGCTGAGGCCGCGCCCGGCGGGGTCGGGCGGAGCCGCGGGCGTCCACGGCCGAGGCGTCGGCACCCGCTTGAGGCGGCGCGCGGTCTCGAGCATGAGCTTCAGGTCGCCGATCACGACCAGCGACGGCGCATGGCGGCGGCGGGCGAGCACGGCCGCCGACTTGAGGATGATCTCCGCGCCAATGCCCGCCGGATCGCCCATGCTTATTGCGATCAGCGGCGGCGCCTTTCGGCCGATTGCCATGCGTCTAGTAGAAGGTCTCGACGTCGTGCTGCTTGGTCAGGTCGGTCTCGACCCAGTTCTCCAGCTCGGTGTTGGCTCGCTGATTGATGAGCTGATCGCGAATTTGCTCCTTGACTTCGGCGAGCGGCTGCAGGCCGGCAACCTGATGTTCCTCGAGCTTCAGGATGTGAAACCCATGGCTGGTGCGGACCAGCTGCGAGATGTCTCCGGGTTTGAGGTTTTTCACTGCCGCGTAGATCTGGTCGAGGATGTCCTGTGGTCCGAACCATCCGAGTTCGCCGCCGTTGTTGCGGGACTCGTCGTCGGAATATTTTCGCGCCAGTACGGCAAAGTCCGCTCCCCCCGCCGCCGCAGCGCGAATCTTGGCGGCCTTTGACTGCAGCGCGGCCACCTGTTGGGGGGTCGCATTCTGCGGCACCCCGATCAGAATTTGCGCGATCTTCAGCTTCTCGCTGGCCACCGTAAAGTCCGCCTTGTGGGTGTCGTAGTAGGCCTGGATGTCGGCGTTGGAAATCTCGACACGCTGGCGAATTTGCTGGCGGATCATCATCTCTTTCTCCAGCTCTTCGCGCGCGTGCTTGCGGAAATCCTCCATGCTCATACCACTCTGCGCCAGTGCGGCCTGGAACTGCTCGGGAGTCATGTGCTTATCGCGCCGCACCACCTCGATATAGTTGTCGATCTGCTCCTCGTCGATCTTGCTGGAGTATTGGTCGATCTCTTTTTCCAGCAGTTTCTGCGATATCAGCCCCTTGAGTGCGGCCTTCGCCTGCGGATCGTCTGCGATGTCCGCCACGTTGACGGGATGTCCGACGGCAACGCTGAATTGTTCAACGTCGCGGGCCGTGATCGGTTCCCCGTCGACGCTCGCCACGATGTGCGCCACGGTTTGGTGAGGCCCTTGCGGGCTTGGCGCATGCTCGATCAGTGCATCTGGCGGAATCGCCGCCTCGGTTGCTACGGCCAACGGGGTTGCCTCCGTCGAGGGACTCGACGCGCTGGCCGGGCTGGCCTGAGCTGCCGTGCTAGCCTCGGCTGCCGCGCTGGCTTCGGCTGCCGCGCTCGGCTGGGCCGCAGGCTTGCCCTTGCCCTTGAGCGAGGATAGTCCGGAGCATCCGGTTACATGTGACAGGAGGATCGCGGCGAGGGAGGCGGCTCCAATGAGGGGAATCGCGCGCATCGTTTTCGAGCTCCTGCCAGCGGGCTGCGTCATACGGTCGGACATCGCTCAAGCAACCGCAGGCGGATTTCCTAAGCCGAAAACGCGCAACTGCTGCATGGTTCAAACGGCACACGCCCCAGAGCGGAACGGCGCTAGTTCACTATCGGGCTCGCCACACTACTCATCGGATGCTCCAACTTTTCACAGGTGGCCAAGGCCTGCAAGATACCGTCGACCTGAGCAAACACCTGCTGGTACTCGCCGGGTTCGATCCTCGCGATAACCTGGTAGGAGGGCGTCAATTTCATGGTGCGTCGGTTCTCCCTGGCCAGAACGACCAGCTTCGCCGGTTCGACGGGCGCATCGGGATGAAACCTGACCTCGAGCTGTGTGCCCTTGACGATCGCGGTCAGGATCATCTGCTCCTTCATGCGGCGGCGCAGATTCATGGCTGCCACCAGATTTTCGACCAGCGTCGGGACCGGGCCGAAACGATCGCGTATCTCGTCGCGGAGGTCGAACAGATCCTGCTCGGTATTGGCACGACCAAATCGTCGATAGAGCACCAGCCGTTCGTTCTCGTCCGGGACATACGCGTCGGGGATATACGCGGGAATGCCCAGTTTCAGTTCCGGTTCGAAATCGGGCCGCCACTCTTCCCCGCGCAACTCGGCAATGGCCTGCTCCATCATCTCGGTGTAGAGCTCGAATCCCACTGCCGCGATCTCGCCGGATTGTTCACGTCCCAGCAGATTGCCGGCGCCGCGATGCTCGAGATCGGCCATCGCCAGCTTGAAGCCGCTGCCCGCCTCCGCCTCGACCAGCTCGCGGAGCGCATCGATTCGCCGCTTGGCATCGCGGGTGATGATGTGTTCGCCCGGGATCAAGAGGTAGGCGTAGGCCTTCTGGCGCGAGCGGCCGACGCGCCCGCGCAACTGATAAAGCTGCGCCAGCCCGAAATGATCGGCGCGATTGATGATCATCGTGTTGGCGTTTGGTATGTCCAGCCCGGACTCGACTATCGCCGAGCAGACCAGCAGGTTTACCCGGTTGTCGACGAATTCGCGCATCACGTCCTCGAGCTGGCGCTCCCGCATCTGTCCGTGTGCCACCGCGATTTTCGCCTCCGGAATCAGCGTTCGCAGATGCCGCGCAATGTAGTCGATGTTCTCCACCCGATTGTGCACGAAGAAGACCTGCCCGCCCCGGTTCAATTCGCGCAACACCACTTCGCGTATGAGGGCGTCATCAAAATGCGCAACGAAGGTGCGGATCTGCTGACGGTCGGGCGGCGGGGTCTGGATGATCGAAAGATCCCGGATCCCGAGCATCGCCATGTGCAGCGTCCGGGGTATCGGCGTCGCGGTCAGCGTCAGCACCGCAACCAGCTTGCGCAGCTTCTTGATGCGTTCCTTGTCCACCACTCCGAAGCGATGCTCCTCGTCGATGACGAGCAGCCCCAGCCGCGGAAAATTAACACCCTCCTGCAGCAGGCGATGCGTCCCGATGACAATGTCCACTTTGCCGGCGGCAAGGTCGTCGATCACCTGGCGATTTTCCTTGGGAGTGCGGAAACGCGACACCATTTCGATCCGCACCGGAAACCCGGCAAACCGTTTGCGAAAGGTGTTGAAGTGCTGCTCGGCCAGCACCGTGGTCGGCACCAGCACCGCGATCTGCCGCGTATCCATCACCGCGATAAACGCGGCGCGCAACGCGACCTCCGTCTTGCCGAAACCCGCGTCGCCGCATATGAGCCGGTCCATCGGCTTGGCCGCGCTCAGGTCGTGGAGCACATCGTCGATCGCGGACTGCTGATCGGCGGTCTCCTCGAATTCGAAGCGGTCGACGAACTCCTGGTATTCGCCAGGAATGGTGAAGGCGGGTGCCTCCAGCACTTCACGCGCCGCGTACACCTCCAACAGTTCCGACGCCATTGCCAGCACCGCCTTGCGGGTCCGCTGCTTGACCTTGTCCCACGAACCGCTCCCCAGCCGATCGAGCTTGGGTGCTTCACCATCGCCCCCGACGTAGCGCTGCACGAGGTTGATGCGCTCGACCGGCACGTACATCGTGTCGCTCGCGGCATACTCCAGATTGAGAAAGTCGCCCTCGATGTCCGCGACCCGCAGGTGCTTGAGGCCACGGAATCGTCCGATGCCGTGGTCGATGTGCACCACCAGGTCCTCGGGCCTGAGTTCCTCCAGATCCAGGACAGCGCCTTTCACGGTCGGCCGCGTGCGGCGGCGGACCCGGGGCTCTCCGAACAATTCCTCTTCGCTGTATAGGTAGATTCCGTCGGCCTCCAGCGCCACGCCGGCCGAAATCTCGCCCTCCATGATCGCCGGCCTGAAATCCGGCCACCCGAGCAACTCTGCAAAACTCTTGCACTCGATGTTGATTTCGAGGTCGTACGCCTCTAGATGCCGCCTGAGACGCGCCACCTGATGCGGACCCTCAACGATCATCAAGGCCCTGCCCTGGTGGCGCTGCACTTCCTTGAGCTGGCTTGCCAGCGGTTCGAAACTCGGCACCGCACGGGCGCCGGACAGCTCCGACGACGAGAGCCGCAGGCTCGCTTGCGACCGCACCTCGACAGGCTCGGCCCACCCCTCGCGGGGTGCGCTCACGGTGATGAGCGATCCGACTTCCACGGCCACCTGGTTGGCCAGCGCGTTCTCGAATTCGTCGCAGGTCAGATACAAGGATGCCGGATCCGGATGGAATGAATGCTTTTCGGCGGCGGCCGCAGCTTCGGCCACAATTTTCTCACCATACTTCTGCGCTTCCGCGACGAGCCGTCCCGGATCGAGCAGCCACCAAATCGCGCTATCCGGAACGTAGCTAAAGATTGGTTCCAGCGGCGCCTCGAACAAGTACGGCATCAGCAGTTCCACGCCCGGGAAGAGCAATCCGTTTGCCAATGTCTCTTCCAGCTCCGCGACCTCCTTGCGCACCATCCCCAGGTCGGCCGCGCGTACGGCGACCGCCGCACCGACGCGAGGAGCTTTTAATGGCGCCGGGGCGACAAACCGCGTACGAACGATGGCAGCTTCCTGGATGGCGCTGGCGGAACGCTGGGAGGCGGGTTCAAAGCGCCGGATCGATGTCACCCGGTCGTCCTCCATTTCTATACGCACCGGCGCGCTGAGCAGGGGCGAGAACACGTCGACGATTCCACCACGCACGCTGAAGTCTCCAGGTTCTTCGGCTTGCGGAATCCTTTGATAGCCGGCGGTCGTGAGCGCATCGACCAGGGTCTTGAGATCAAGTCGGTCGCCCACCGACACCCGAACAATCGAATGGTCCAGAACCGCACGCGGAATTGTGCGCATCATCAGCGCCTCGACCGATGAGATCACAACCGGCGCGGGCTGACGGAGCATCGAAAAAAGCGCGGCGACCTGCGCACCCTGGATGTCGGACGGCGGTGAGACGTGCGCAAATGGTCTGATCTCCCAGGCCGGCAGGTGATGGACGCGGCTCGACCCTGCATCCGAGTCCTCGGACTGCCCCAAAAAATACTTGAGCTCGTGAGCCAGCGCCTCGGCCTCATTCGCGCGCGGAGCAATCGCCACCAGAGGCCGTTTAAGCCTGAGCACGGTTTCGCGCAGCATCAGAGCTCCGGCCGCGCCCCTGAGCCCCATCACCGGGAAACGACGGTCGCGCCCCGCAGTAATGCGCGCCTCAAGCTCGCTGGCTGCTTCTTTAAGGCTCCTGAGCACGATCTCCAACCCGTCAAACGCACTACGGCCTTCCCACCGCGCGAAGGACCACGTGATGGGCGGTCGACGGTGGAACACTAGCAAAGAATCAACCGCGAGTCCGGAAGGAAAGTTCACTCCCGCAATGCTGTTGGTAAAAAACTTGTTCAGGCCGATGCCGTGCGAACCGCGCCGAGTTTTGGCGGGACCTCGCGGCCCCTGCGGCAGACCCAGACCTGGGTCAACTCGACGCCGAGCAGAAAGATGAGTGCCGAATAGTAGGTCCACATGAGAATCAGCGCGAGCGATCCCGCGGCACCATACGCGCTGGTCCTTCCAGCGTGCGCCATGTAAATCGCGATCAAGAATTTCCCGATCACGAACAGCAGCGCGATGAACAGCCCTCCCGCCCACACATCACTCCAGCGCAGCTGCACGTCTGGCATCACCTTGAGGATGGCGGCGAACATGATCGCAAACATCGCCAGGGACGTCAGCATCTCGCCGGCGTGAGCGGCGCCTGGAAACGGTAGCATCCTGGTCAGCACCGAAATCGCGGAACTCGCGGCTACCGAAACGATTGCCAGCATGCCGGCGCCCACCAGCAGAAGTCCGGAGCGGAGACGTTGCATCGCGAAATGCCGCAGACCGGAAGCGACCACCTTTACCTTCCAGGCTTTGTTGAGACAGTGCTGAAGCTGAATCAGCACTCCGGTTGCCGAAACGATCAGGCCAACCAACCCAAGGATTGTCGCCACGATGCCGCCGGTGCGGTTCTGAGCCAGGCGACTAACCATGGTCTGGACTTGCGCGGCCGCCTGAGGACCCATCGCGCCGCTTAAATTCTTCTCGATCTCGCCGTTCGCAGCCCTTGGACCAAGAACAAGTCCAGCTATGAAAATCACAATCAGCAACAGCGAGGGCAGCGCGAAGAGCGTGGCGTACGCGAGTGCCGCAGCCATCGAGGGGCATTCGTCCTGAGAGAAATCGCGAAATACCTGCTGCAGGAACTCCTTGGTGGTCGTCAGCATCGGGGCTACCTCATAGGTCTGCATAGCATTCGCGGCGAGGCCACTTGAACAGATTGAATCGGTTGAGCGGCTTTGGGAGGAGCACACGCGCCACTGTCATTGCGAGGGAAATCCGGTTGGTCTGGTTTCGCTTCTTCTGTTTAACGACACAGACCGTGAAGGGCGGGGCGAAGGAGCCGACCCAACTTTCCAGGTGACCCCCTGAGCGAACAGCACCAGCGGGACTGGAGCGCGCAAAATGCGGTGGGGATTGTCTACTGCGGTGCGGCGCGGTTCGATGCAGGATCTGCGTTCGCGACCGGCTGGCCCCATTCGCCGACGCGCACGGCGATCTTAAGGGTCTTGTGGCTGCCATCTCCGTTGGGCCGGATCACGGTCAGATAGAGCGTATCGCCGGGCTTGAGCTGAGCCATCTTGTCGTCTAGGTCCTGCTGATTGCGAATCCGCTGATCGTCCACCGCGATGATAAGGTCGCCGTCGTTCCCTGGAGCCCCCGGCTTGTTGAGGAAATGGCCCAGGAGAGGGGTTGCTAACGGAATCAATCCAGTGAGGGTTACCGCGGCCGCGCCGGCGGGAGTCATTTCGTGTCCCGCCTGGAGACCGGCCGCTGACGCAGGGCTTTGCGGATCTACCTTGGTTACTTTCAGCCCGTACTCTTCGGCGCCCTTGAAGCACTCGCTCGCCCACTGGACTTCGACGCCCAGGTAGGGGCGTCCGTGACGCGAAAGCCGTGACGAATCGCCGTTCTCAGTGTCGGGGTTGAAATTCCGGTTCAGCGACGAAGTATCGCTGTCTGGATGAAAGCCCCGGGAACCCGGAATTTCCTCGACCCTGGGCTTCTGCGCCCCGGGCTGTGGAGCCAGTTCCAATGTCGAGTCGTTCCCTTCTCCTTGCGGCGCCGGCTGATTCAGCTCTTGACCCTGGTCCGGAGATTGAACCTGGGTATTTGAGTTGACGCTTTGCGCACCGGAGTTGGAGGTGGTCAGCAAGGCTGTAGAAAACACGATCGCCGCAAAAATCATGAGCCTGTTCATCTCTGCACCCTTGCCGCCACGGCGCGCCACAATCATAAGCCCGCCGATGGTCGTGCTCAATGGTCGCGTTAGCTGCTTGAAGCTAGCGCCACGAGCATGCGAGATTGCCGGTATACCGGCTATGAAAATCGTCGCCACCATCCCGCTCACACCCGAACTGCGAGAAGTCGTTCAGCAGGCAGCCCCAGGAGCCGAAATCTCCGACCGAGCCTGCCGGACCAACGATGACGTTCGGGCGCTGGTGGCGGGCGGATGCGACGTGATGCTTGGTTTTCGCGTGCCAGACGACTTGTTGGAGCGTGCGCCCGGTCTCAAATGGATACAGCTGCTAAGCGCCGGCGCCGACCACGTTTCGTCATGGATCGGCAAAAACGAGAGGATCCCCGTAGCCACCGCAAGTGGAATTCACGCCACTCCCATCTCGGAATACACGATCGCCTCGATGCTCGCTTACGCACATCGGCTTCATGAGATGATCAGGGCGCAGCTCCACCACGAATGGCATCGCCGCGCCGGTTTCATGGACACCATCGAGGAGCTGCGCGGAAAGACCCTGGGCGTTATCGGCTATGGCTCGATCGGCCGTGAGACCGCGCGGCTCGCCGACGCGCTGGGAATGCCGGTGCTCGCGCTGAAGCGGAATCCGGGAGACCGCCGCGACCAAGGCTGGTGCCCCGCAGGCCTCGGCGACCCGGAAGGAAAGCTTCCACGCAAGTTCTTCGGGCCCGACCAATGTCAGGCGATCATGGCGGAGAGCGACTACCTGACGGTGACGCTGCCGCTCACCCCCGCGACGCGCAAGTTTGTCGGCGCAAAGGAAATCGCCGCGATGAGGCCCGGCGCATACATCGTGAATATCGGACGCGGGGAAGTGATCGACGAGCAGGCCATGATCGAAGCACTGCGCGGCGGGAAAATCGGCGGCGCCGGCCTCGACGTGTTCGAGCATGAGCCGCTGGAAGCCTCCAGCCCCCTGTGGGATTTGGAAAACGTCATCCTCACCCCGCACATGTCGGGCGCCAACCGCGGCTATATGGAGAAGGCGTGCGAATTGTTCGCCGATAACCTGCGCCGCTTCACCGCAGGGACCGGATTGCTCAATGTGGTCGATCCGCTCAACGGCTACTAGCTATGTCTCGGCCCGGGTTGTGCCGATGCCTTCTGTCCAAAAAATCGTGACCTCCGTGAAACGGCCGAGACTCCTCCTCGCGCTGGTGATTATGGTGGTTGGGCTGTCGGCCGGGACCGCATCCGCCGACGACTCCAGCTTCCTGGTGGCAAGACCCGAGCTGGGCGATCCCCTTTTCGAGCAGTCGGTCATTCTGATGATCCCGCCCGAGCAAATGCCTCAGCTGGTAGACGGAGTGATTATCAACAAACCAACCACGATCGGCGTCAAGAAAGCGTTCCCTCACGCGATCGACCTCCCGAACGCGGCGGATGTGATTTATTTCGGTGGTCCCGTGGAGCTGGAGGCGACGCTCATGGTTCGGCGCACCTCGAGCCCGACCCAGGACGACCACCACGTGTTCGGCGACCTCTACCTAAGCGTCGATCCCAAGAACATCGCCGAGATTTTGAAGGACCCGCATCTGGATAAGGCAAACGTCCGAGTCTTCCAGGGCTACTCGCAATGGGACATCAATCAATTGCGCAACGAAAAGGCGCAAGGCTCCTGGTACGAGGTGCCGGTTAGCGCGGACGCGGTCTTCAGCGCCACGCCCGCACACCTTTGGGACGAACTGGTCGCTAAAGGACGAATGCCGGAGGTCGAACCTCCATCACCATCCGGCGGCTCACTGCTAAAGATTCTTGAGTTGCCGCCAGGTTCCGTCGAGCAGAGCCTTCGTTTATCGCAATACTGACACACCCTGGTCCGGGGACCGGGTGTTTCTGGCGAGGGGCAGCAGCGCTGGCCGTGCCAGGCGCGGAATCAGGACCGTGAAGACGAAGCTGCGTCACGAATGGTGCGTGCCGTGACTGACCGACCTAGGAATCACCACGTCCGCGCAACGCTTCCAGAAGGCGGTTTTTCAAGCCGTCGAACGGACCGTTGGACATGAAGACCGCGATGTCGCCGGCAGAGCAATCGGCGAGCATCCGCTCAAGAATCTCGTCGTTCGATGTGCACGCAAAGGTCGCAGCGCCGTGCGCCGCGATCGCGGCTACCAGCGCCTCGGTGTCAAGCCGCTCATTGGGCGGAATCGGGTCGCTGTCCTTGAAATAGACGGGACCGAGATAGACGCGCGATGCACCCGCGAAAGCGTCGCCGAATTCCCTTTGAAACACGCTGCGCCGCGCGGTGTTTGAGCGCGGCTCGAAGGCTGCGATCAACCTGCGCCCCGGAAAGCGTTCGCCGAGCGCCTGCAGCGTCACCCGAATCGCGGTCGGATGATGGGCGAAATCGTCCACCACGGTCACACCGGCCGCTTCGCCAAGCACCTGCTGGCGGCGCGCGACGCTCCTGAATGACTTGAGTCCGTGCGCGATTTCTTGCACCGAGAGCCCGAATTCACGGAGCAAGACGAAGACCCCCAACGCATTGGCAACGTTCATCCTGCCGCCGATTGGCAGGTGCATGGCGGGCGCAACCGTCTTTCCCTGTCCGACCACGTCAAAATGCGCTCCGTCCGCGCCAACCCGAATTTCGGTGGCCCGGAACTGCCCGGCGCTGAGGCCGAAGGTTACCGAGCGAGCACGCGATTCCTTGACCACGTCGAGGGCGTGCGGGAAATCCGCGCATACCGCGAAGGTGCGACTCTGGTCGGCTTGATTCGCCAGCGCGCGAAAGCTCGCCTTCACATGGTCCAGATCGCGATAGATGTCGGCATGGTCGAACTCGACCGCCGTGAGTATGGTGCCGGCAGCGCGATAGTGGAGAAACTTGGGGCCCTTGTCGAAAAACGCAGTGTCGTATTCGTCACCTTCGATTACGAAATGCGGCCCGTCTCCGAGGCGGTAGTTAGAGTCGAAATCCAGCGCCACCCCGCCGACCAGCATCGACGGGTCGCAACCGGCACTAGCGAGAACATGCGCCATCATCGCGGTCGAGGTGGTCTTGCCGTGGGTACCGGCTACCATCAGGACGTTTTTGTCCTTCAGGAAGAAATGCCAGAGCGCTTCCGGCATCGAGAGATACGGGATGGTCGATGCCAGCAACGCCTGCGCCTCCGGATTCACCCGCTGAACGACGTTGCCGACCACCACCAGGTCCGGGGTGGGGGAAAGATTGCCGCCGCCGAACCCGGCCTTCAACTCGACGCGCGAGTTGCGCAGCAATGATGCGGTCGGTTCATAGAATTGATTGTCGGAGCCGCTGACCCGAAATCCGCGCTCGACCAACATCCCCGCCAGCGCCGCCATCGCCGTTCCCGCCACGCCGATGAGGTGCAGGTGGCGCAGATTCGCAGGAATGCGCGCGAGACGGGTCTCGCTATCCGGGTCAGGCACCGTCGATCGCTTCCATTATCAGGTCGTGAATTCTTGGCCGAAACTGCCTGATCGCCTGGTTGTCGCGGCGCGGGTGTACGCGATTCGTCATCAACGAGACCGCGATCTCGCGCGCCGGTTCTATCCAGATTGAAGTGCCGGTGAAGCCGAGGTGGCCAACCGCGGCGGGCGAGAAATGGCGTCCCGAGCTAGAGGCCTGCGGCGAGGGCGTGTCCCACCCCAGGGCCCAGGTCGAATCCGCCACGGTGGCATCGCGGGTCCAGAACTCGCGCGCGATTGCCTGCGGGATAAAGTCCGAGCGACCGGCCCAGCATGCGATCAGGTGGGCGGCTATACGGTCGACTTCGTGCACCGGCGCGAACAGACCCGCGTGTCCCGCCACCCCGCCCATCGCGTAGGCATTCTCGTCGTCCACTTCACCCACCAGCAGACGTCCGCGCGAAGGACAAATTTCGGTCGGCGCGAACATGTCGGTCACCCGCTCCAGCCTGTGTGAGCGCACCAGGGCCATATCGATGAAATCGGTGGAGCGGAGTTCGAGCGGGCGAAAAATCTTGTCGCGGCAGAAACGATTCAGCGGCACGGTGGTGACCTTTTCGATGGTCTCTCCCAGGAGCATGAAATTGAGGTCCGAATAGATTGCTTTGGTGGCGGGCGGTGCCGCGGGTCGCTCGCGATGAATTTCCTCGTAAGTGAATTCCTTGGCGCCGTGGCTGGCCATGAAATTTACCTTGCCGCCCTTTTCGATGGCCGCTATCCGCTCGTGAAAAGGCCGCCAGGCGGCAAGTCCCGAGCAGTGTGCGAGCAGATGGCGGAAGGTAACGCCGGCCTTTCCGTGGACGCCGAAATTGTGAAAAAAGCGCGTCACCCGGTCGCTCAGGCGCAACTTGCCATCACGCGTCAGCACCATCGCCGCGACCGAAGTGGCAAGGGCCTTGGTGAGCGACGACAGGTCGAACACCGTGTCGATCTTCATCGGCGTGCGGGTCGGCACTATTGAGCGGAAGCCGAAAGCGCCTTCGAACGCGATATCCCGCCCAACCCGAACTACAAGCGTGGCTCCGGGGATAACCCCACCCTCGACCGCCTCGCTGAAGGCCTGCTCTACTTCACGCCATCCCACGGCTTATCCACACGGACCTTCCTCATTATCGCACGAGTGCGCCTTAATTCATGCGGGCTGCCGCGCTTGACTGTTGCCCAGCATCCAAGAACGGCCCTCCCCGGTCGGCGGTCCGGCGCCGAGCGAGCGTCGAGCAACCGGGTGCCGGTTTTCCTGGCGTGGCACCGCAGTACCGAGCGCCGCAATAGGACGGTAGGCCGAAAACTTGGGGGCTGGAAGCGCCACTTTGGAAGAAGGGAAATTTCGGCGCGCACCGGCCCGAGCATCGATCCACGGTCGACCGAGAGTGGCGCCACGGTTGGTTCGCACGGCGGTTTTCTAGGAGACCGGTGCGTCGGCGAAGTGGATTTTGCGGGCACCCGCATCCACCTTCACCCGCACCCCGAAAGGAATGGTAAAATTCTCGGTGCCGTGACCGGCTTCGACCCCGGTGAGAACCGGGATTCCGAGGTCGGCGGTTTGCTCGGCTATGAATTCGGCGATTGCGCGGGCTTCTGGTTCGCTTCCTTCGACCGGCTGGATTGCGCCCACTACCAGAGCGACGACCGCGCGAAGCGCGCCGGACTGCCGTAACTGGACTAACATCCGATCGACTCGATAGGCGCGCTCTCCGGTGTCTTCGAGGAACAGGACCTTGCCCCTGAAGTCGGGAGCGTAGCTGGTCGCGAGCATCGCCACCACGACCGACAGGCATCCTCCGATGATCTCGCCCTCGGCTGTACCCGGCTTGATCGACTCTCGAGCCTCCAGTTCGAACGATAGCAGCTCACCGCACAACAACCGCCGCATATGTTCGCGGGAGCGCGCGCTGAGTCCGTGTGCAAAGTCCATCGCCACCATCGGTCCATGAAACGCAACCACCCCGGCGCGCTGCACGATGGTGTTTAGCAGGAAGGTTTCGTCGGAATAGCCCACGAACGGCTTGGGCGAGCGAGCGATTGCGGTGAAGTCGAGCAGCGGCAGAATCCGTCCGCACCCGTAGCCGCCCCGCGCCGCAAAAATGGCGCGCACCGAGTCATCGGCAAAGGCTTCCTGAAGCTCGCGCGCCCGGTCCTCATCGGAACCTGCCAGAATGCCGGCGCGAGCAAGCACGCGCTCGGAAACCTTCACGCGAAATCCCATCGCGCCGAGCGCGTTTACGCCGCGTTCCAGGTATGAGCGCTCGATGGCCGCGGCCGGAGCCACGACCGCCACGGTATCTCCCGGCTTGAGAGCGAGAGGTTTGATGCGAGGCGAGGCCATCGAGGTCGCGTCAGTTTAGCAAATCCGAAAACCGGACGCCCTGTGTACGCATTTTGCCGAGGAGTAGGCTCTTGGAGGTGATGAACCTGTTGCCGCTCGTGCTTCGCAATCTGTCACGCAATCGGCGCAGAACCTTGCTGACCGTCCTGTCGATCGCGGTCTCGGTGTTCATGTTCGGCGCGCTCATGAGTTTGCCTACGCTGGTGGAGGAGATCCTGAAGGACCGCGCGAACTCGGTTCGCATCATCACCTACGCGAAGACCGGGCTCTCCTATTCTCTCCCTGCCGCATACGCAGCAAAAATCGCGCGGGTACCGCACGTGGAAGCGGTCACCGGCGAATCGGTGTTCCCCGGTACCTACCGTGATCCCAAGGACTTCGTCCCGGCCGCGGCGATGGATCCGACTCAGCTCGAGGCGTTGTTCCCGGATTGGAATATCAAGCCCGCCGAGGCAGCCGAGTTGCAGCGCACCCGTTCGGGGGCTCTGGTCGGCACGCAGTTGATGAAGCTCTATCACTGGCGCGTCGGCGACAATCTGATCCTGCACGGAGTTGCCTATCCGATCGACCTGCAACTCAAAATCGTAGGCACACTCGGCGGCAGTGTTCCTCCTTCCGCCGTGGTAATCCGCCAGGACTTTCTCGATGAGGCGTTGGGTCGGCCGGGCACGGTGATGTTGTTGTTTTCCAAGGTCGATCATTCCGATGCGATCTCCCAGGTGTCCGCGGCGATCGACACCCTGTTTGCCAACTCGCCGGCGGAGACCAAGTCGGAATCGGAAGTCGGGTTTGCCCGCGTCGCGCTCCGGAACTACCGGCTGGTGTTCGAGGGCATGAAACTCGTCGCGGTCGTGGTCGTGTTCACCATCGCCCTGGTGGCGGGGAATACCGCCTCGATGGCGGTGCGCGAACGCCGACATGAGCTCGCGGTCATGCGTTCCATCGGCTTCACGCGCGGCTCGGTGGTTTCCTGCCTGACGGCGGAAGGCATGCTGATCGGGACAATCAGCGGACTGGCCGGCGGCGCACTCGCATACGGAATCCTACGACTCATGCCGCATCTCGCGCGTTCGCTCGGACCCCTGGCGTTCAGGATTGGTTTCCTGCCGCGGGTGGCGATCGAGGGGCTCCTGATCGCAATTGCGGTTGGAACCGTCAGCAGCCTGGTCCCGGCCCTGATTGCGGCCCGGCGCGACGTGTCGGCGGAACTGCGGGCGGTTGTGTAGGGTTCGGCTGCGCTCGGCCATTTAGCGAGGCAGGTCGTAGGCCTCCAGGTCGAGGCGCAATCTGCACGGTCGGCGAGGTTGAGGACCAGATCGACGCGCGGCGGTTGGGCCGTGCGCCTTCTTAAGACACTGGCTTGCGGAGCGGATTTCCTCGCTTTGGTGCTGGA
>JAFAHS010000224.1 GCA_019237115.1 Deltaproteobacteria bacterium | reverse complement strand
ATGAAGCCCGTGATCTTGCCCATCTAACTTAAGTTCTCCACCGCTTACTCAGACTGCCGCCAGGCGAGCCATGTCGTTGTTGGCCCCGAGATGCTGGCGCTCCAGCACCGCGCGATATTCGGTTGGCAGCACCTTGACGAATTTCTTGGCGAACCCATCCCAGTCCTGGAGGGCTCGCTCCGCAACCGTGCTGCCGGTGTATTGCCGATGGCGTGTGATGAGTGCGTGCAACTGCTTGAGTTCGTCGCCATCGCTCACCGCACCCAATTCGACCATGCCCAGGTTACAGCGCGACGCGAACGACCCGTCCTCGTCGAGCACATATGCGATACCGCCCGACATGCCCGCTGCGAAGTTGCGTCCGGTCCTGCCCAGCACCACCACCAGACCGCGGGTCATGTACTCGCAGCCATGGTCGCCGACCCCCTCGACCACCGCGTGCGCACCGCTGTTGCGCACCGCAAATCGCTCGCCGGCAACCCCTCGGAAGAATGCTTCGCCGCCGGTCGCGCCATACAGCGCGACGTTGCCGATCAGGATGTTCTCTTCGGCTTTGAAGGTCGCGGCGCGCGGCGGCCGCACCGCCATGAAGCCGCCCGAGAGTCCCTTGCCGCAGTAGTCGTTGGCATCGCCCTCCAGATAGAGTGCGATGCCGGGCGCCAGCCAGGCCCCGAAACTCTGTCCCGCCGAGCCGCTCAGATGAATCTGGATGGTATAGGGCGGCAAGCCTTCCGCCCCCTGATGTCGCGAAACTTCGGCCGACAGCATGGTAGCGACGGTCCGATTCACGTTGCGCACCGGCAGGCGGATCTCAACCGCCTTGCGATGCGCGATCGCTTCCTTGGCCAGCTCGATGAGCTGATTGTCAAGCGCCGCCTCCAGTCCGTGGTCCTGGGCTTCGACGCAGTGCAGCGGCTCGTCGGGACCAACCGCGGGTTTGTGAAGAATCTGGGTCAGGTCGATGTTGCGCGCCTTCCAGTGCTGAATGGCCTCGTTGGCATCGAGGCACTCGACGTGCCCGACCATCTCGGCCAGCGTGCGGAAGCCCAGCGCCGCCATGTATTCGCGCAGTTCGTCCGCGATGAACATCATGAAGTTAACCACGTGTTCGGGCTTGCCTTCGAACTTCTTGCGCAACTCGGGATCCTGGGTGGCGATTCCGACCGGACAGGTGTTGAGGTGACACACGCGCATCATGATGCACCCGGACGCGACCAGCGCGGCGCTGGCGAAGCCGAATTCCTCGGCCCCCAGCAGGGCCGCGATGGCCACGTCGCGCCCGGTTTTGAGCTGCCCGTCGGTCTCGACCCGGATGCGCCCGCGCAGGCCGTTCATGACCAGGATCTGCTGGGTTTCCGCGAGCCCCAGCTCCCAGGGAATTCCCGCGTGCTTGATCGACTGGATCGGCGAGGCGCCGGTGCCACCGTCGTAGCCGCTGATCAGCACCACGTCGGCCTTGGCCTTCGCGACCCCGGCCGCGATCGTTCCGACCCCGACTTCGGCGACCAGCTTTACGCTTACCCGCGCGCGATTGTTGGAGTTCTTGAGGTCGTGGATCAGCTGCGCGAGATCCTCGATCGAATAGATGTCGTGATGGGGCGGCGGCGAAATGAGTCCGACCCCGGGCGTCGAGTAGCGAATCTTGGCGATGAAATCGTCGACCTTGTGTCCGGGGAGCTGTCCGCCCTCTCCGGGCTTGGCGCCCTGTGCCATCTTGATCTGGAGTTCGTCGGCGTTGACCAGGTAGTAGCTGGTCACCCCGAAGCGCGCCGATGCGACCTGCTTGATCGCGCTGCGCCGCCAGTCGCCGTTGGGCTCGCGAACGAAGCGCGCCGGGTCCTCGCCACCCTCGCCGGTGTTGCTCTTGCCCCCGATCCGGTTCATGGCGATGGCCAGGTTCTCGTGCGCTTCCTTGCTGATCGATCCGAATGACATCGCGCCGGTTTTGAAGCGCTTGACGATCTCGGCGGCGGGTTCCACCTCCTCGAGTGGCACCGGCTCGCGCTCGTAACGGAACTTGAGCAGACTGCGCAGCGTCGAGAGATTGTGGCTCTGCTCGTCGACCAACTTGCTGTATTCCTTGAACAGCCGGTAGTTGCCCGAACGCACCCCATGCTGCAGCTTGGCGATGGTGTTGGGGTTGTACATGTGATACTCGCCGCGCCGGCGCCACTGGTACTGCCCGCCCACCTCGAGTTCGCCGTCGAGGGTGGGCACAATCGCAAACGCGTGGCGATGGCGATTGGCGGTTTCCCGCGCGATCGCAGCAAGCCCCACTCCGCCGACCCGCGAGGCGGTCCACGTGAAGTAGCGGTCGACCACCTCCCGGCTAAGCCCGATCGCTTCAAAAATCTGTGCACCGCGATAGCTCTGCAGCGTCGAGATTCCCATCTTCGACGCCACCTTGATCATGCTTTTGGTGACCGCCTTGATGAAGTTGTGGACCGCGGTGTCCTCGTCGATATCCCGGAGCCGGCCGTCTTCGATCATCCCGGCCAGGGTCGCGAACGCGAGATACGGATTGACCGCGCACGCCCCATAACCGGCCAGCACGCAGAAGTGCATCGCCTCGCGCGGCTCGCCCGATTCGATCACGAGGCCGCAGCGAGTGCGGGTGCCCTCGCGAATCAGATGATGATGGACCGCGCCGGTCGCAAGCAAGCTTGGAATGGGCGCCTGTGCTGGATCGACCCCCCGATCCGACAGCACGACTATCGTGTACCCTTCGGCGATCGCGCGCGACGCGGCCGCGCACAGCTCTTCGAGCGCGGCGCGCAACCCGCCTTCGCCGTCGGCCACCTTGAAGACCGCCCGCAGGGTGATCGCGCGCAGCCCCGGCATCGAGAGCCGTTTGATCTTCTCCAACTCCTCGTTGGTCACGAGCGGCTGCTGCAGGCGGAGCTGTCGGCAATGCAGCGGCGATTCCTCGAACAGGTTCTGCTCGGAGCCGATGGTAGTCTCGGCCGAAGTCACCAGCTCTTCACGAATCGGATCGATCGGCGGATTGGTGACCTGGGCGAACAGCTGCTTGAAGTAGTTGAACAGCAGCGGCGACCGATCCGAGAGCACCGCCAGCGGGGTGTCGGTTCCCATCGAGCCGACCGGTTCCTGCGCGTTCACCGCCATCGGCGCGAGGATCAGTTTCAGGTCCTCGATCGTGTAACCGAAAGCCTGCTGCTGCTTGAGCAGCTCCCAGCCCTCAAATCCGGCGACCGCGGGAGCACTCGGCGGAGCGGGCAGCGTATTGAGTTTGACCAGGCTCTGATCGATCCATTGCCGGTAGGGCTGGCGCGCCGCGAAGCCCTGCTTGATTTCCTCATCTCCCACGATTCGCCCCAGCGAAGTGTCCACCAGGAACATCTTTCCCGGCTGCAGACGTCCCTTGGAGGCAATTTGCTCGGGCGGGATGTCCAGCACCCCCGTCTCCGAAGCCATCACCACCAGGCCGTCCTTGGTGACGGTGTAGCGCGACGGGCGCAGACCATTGCGATCCAGCACCGCGCCGATGCGGATGCCGTCGGTGAACGCTATCGAGGCGGGGCCGTCCCACGGCTCCATCATGCAGGAATGGAACTCGTAGAAGTCGCGCTTGGCCGGCGACATCTGCGCGTCGTTCTGCCACGCCTCCGGAATCATCATCATCACCGCGTGGGGCAGGGACCTGCCGGTGCGCACCAGCAGTTCCAGGCAGTTGTCGAATTTGCCGGAGTCGGCCAGCGTCGGCTCGATGATCGGGAGCAGCTTCTTGATGTCGGCGCCGAACAGCGGCGACTCGAACATCATCTGCCGCGCGTGCATCCAGTTTTCGTTGCCGCGCAAGGTGTTGATCTCACCGTTGTGTGCCAGAAAGCGGTACGGATGTGCGCGGTCCCAGCTGGGGAAGGTGTTGGTCGAAAAGCGCTGATGGACCATGGCGAGCGCGCTGGACAGGGCCGGGTCGAGCAGATCCGGGTAGAACCGGGGGATCTGATGCGAGATGAGCTGGCCTTTGTACACCAGGGTCAGCGCGGATAGCGAGCAGAAGTAGAACAGCTCGGGGGCATAGAGCCGCAGCGAGTCGACCGCGTTGAAGGCCCGTTTGCGGATGACGTAGAGTTTGCGCTCGAGCGCCTCGAGGTCGCTGATACCCGCGCCGCGCGCAACAAAGACCTGGCGAATGGTCGGGATGCCGCGCCTTGCAATCTCACCGCATTCGCTCTCCACCACCGGGACGTCGCGCCAGCCCAGCACGCGCTGTCCTTCCTCCTCTACGATCTGTTCGAAGCAGGCTTCGCACGCGCGGCGCCGGTCGGGGTCGAGAGGGAGAAAGACCTGGCCGACCCCGTAAGCGCCCGGCTCTGGCAGGTCGAAACCGCACTTGCGCGCCTCGCCTTTGAGAAATTCGTGCGGAATCTGTATCAGGACTCCCGCGCCGTCGCCGGTGCGCGGATCGCATCCGCAAGCGCCGCGGTGGGTGAGGTTGTCGAGGACCTGCAACGCCTTGAGCACGATGTCGTGCGAGCGTTTGCCGGCCACGTTCACGACAAAACCTACCCCACAAGCGTCGTGTTCGTGCGCAGGATCGTACAGTCCCTCGGGGCCCGGAATGCTGCTGCGGTTGTGCATGGCTCTACGTTCGCCTCGAATCGATGAGCGTGCCGCGCGCTGCGTGGCGGTGGCGTCGGCCGTGGCCGTTGGGAAGTTCCATCGCCGCCTCGCCGTTGGCGTGCACCGCAATCGTGTTGCGCTCGGTGTGGGTTGACAGCACCACCATCGTCTCCGTTCGCGACACCCCCTCGATCGAACGGACCGTGCTGATGAGCCGTTCGAGCGAACTGGTGTTCTCGGTTTTGACCTTCAGCAGAATGGTGTGCTGCCCGGTGACGTGGTGACATTCGAGAACGTCCTCGAGCAGATCGACGGTTTGTTCGAACAGGCCGATGGTCTTGGGGTGGCTTATAGAAACCCCGATGAACGCGGTGACATCCTTGCCGAGACGGCGCGCATCGAGCGCGGCGTAGTAGCCGGCGATCAGGCCACCGTCCTCGAGTTTCTTGACCCGATCGATAACCGAGGGTGCGGACAACCCGACCTGTTCAGCAAGCTTGGTGTGCGGAATTCGCCCGTTAGCCTGCAGGATGCTCAAAATCTGCAGGTCAATCGCGTCGAGCTCCGCAGAATCGCCGCCTAATTTCATAAGGCTAATCCTCGTTTCAGAGAGCTGAAGATAATGAGGAACCGTTTTTTTGTCAAGGATTATTGAGGTCGAAACTTCTTATAACAATATTTTATTCAGTTTGAGGTTCCGAATCTTTGAATTCATAGCCGTCTACCAGATCGTACCCTCGTTTCCGTTGGGACGGTTATCGGATGGAGACGGACTCTTCCGTAACAAGCACGTAGCACTGGCATTATTTAAGGTGTCATTAATGGGGCTAATAGTGTCCATTTCCAAACTTGGTGGAGCCCGCTCGAAAAGGCACGCCCTGGCGCGACCGGCTGCGTGCTGACAGGCAGTTGAGTCCTGGTCGCGCGGGCAATCCGGGTTACGCGCCTATCGGGGCGGGATGATGGCAGTGGCCAGTAAGCCCCCCAAGAG
>JAFAHS010000407.1 GCA_019237115.1 Deltaproteobacteria bacterium | reverse complement strand
AAGTCCAGGCCGTCCGCCGTCGACATCTCCGACATCGCCGCGATATCGGCGCCGGCCACGAAGGCCCGGTCGCCCGCGCCGGTCAGTATCAGGACCCGAACCGAAGCATCATGGCGCACCTCGCGAATGACCCGGGTCAGGTCCTCGAGTACTTCGCGGTTCAGCGCGTTCAGCGCGGTGGGACGATTTACGGTGGCGATGGAGACGGGCGCCTGCTCGAAAATTACGTTCTTCAATTCCATCCGTTTTACTCCTTCGCGCGCACCGACGGCGCAGTCAGGGTGGCGGGCACGCCGCGACAAAATCCTGCATCTTTCAGCCGCTCACGGTCGCCGTCCGATACGCTGCCGCTCGGCGTGGCATAGGCGTAGACCACCACCTTGTTCTGGGTGTCGACCTGGCACTGGACGTCGACTTCAGAGCCGCCGGGCGCCTTGATGGGGACCTGTTCCCAGACCGTGGCCGGAGCGTTCTGCTGAAAGTAGGACTGGTTGCTGGTAGTGATGCCGGAAGAGAAGTTGACCGGACGGGTCGACGACTGCTCGCAGACTTTTTTCGCTTCGAATTGGCACCCGATCGCGTCGAGAGCTCCGGTGCTGGTCTGCGACCCTGCCGGGGTGCATCCGCCGCCCACCGCGGCGGCAAATATCAGAGGCAGCGCGGCGTGCGCGGCCCTGCTGGACACCGACCTCATCAATACTCCGGTTTGAAATCGAAGTGATGGACCGCTTCTATAAAGCGCACGGTTCTGGTCTTCGAGCGCATCACCACGCTGTTGGTCAAGGCGCCGCCGGAGAAGAATCTCACCCCGCGCAAGTAGTCGCCGGTGGTCACGCCGGTCGCGGCGAACATCACGTTGTCGCCGGCCAGCTCCTCCAGCGTGTAACGTCGCTGCAAATCCAGCACTCCCGCGGCCAGACATGCTTCGGCTTCCTGGGGGTTGCGCGGCATGAACCGGCACTGCATCTCGCCGCCGACCGAGCGGATCGCGGCGGCTGCCAGTACGCCCTGATGCGCGCCACCGATTCCGATCAGCATATCGATTTCACTTTCGACCCGGGTGGTGGCAATCGCCGCAGAAAGGTCTCCGGCGGAGAGCAGCTTGATGCCGGCACCGGCCTTGCGAACTTCGTTGATCAGCTTCTCGTGGCGAGGGCGGTCGAGAATCGCGATGCGGAGGTCTTCCACGTAGACCTTCTTCGCTTCCGCCAGTGCCTTCAGGTTGTCGCTGGGAGAGCGTTCCAGGTCGATCACCCCGCGGCCGGCGGGCCCCACCGCGATCTTGTCCATGTAGGTATCAGGGCAGCGGATAATCTTGCCCCGCTCCGAGAGGGCCACGCACGATAGTGCGTTGGGACCACCAGAGGCGCAAATCAGGGAGCCTTCGAGCGCATCAAGTGCGACATCGACTTCGGTGCCCGCGCCATTGCCGACTATCTCACCTTCGTAGAGAGACTCGGCTTCGTCTTCCTTGCCCTCGCCGATAACGATCTTGCCGTCCATCGCGATCGAGTTGAGGGTCTTGCGCATTGCCTCGCAGGCCGCCCGATCGGCCATCCGTTCGTCGCCCCTGCCGATAAACCGCGCGGCAGCGAGCGCCGCGGCTTCGGTCGCCCGTACCACCTCAAGCGCGAGATTTCGCTCCATCCCCTTCTCCGTTTCAATTTCGATGAGCGAGCCGATCGCGCCCGAACAGCGCCGCGATCAGCGTGTGCCCGTCATCGACTCTGAGCCCGGTCCTGGCGCCTTCAGCTTCAGTATAGCGGCGCGGCGGTCGATCCGAGCGCGCAAAATCCGCCGCGGTCATCAACGCAAATGGCACCGGCTCGGGCGAGTGCGTCTTGAGCTTCGACGGAGTGGCGTGGTCGGGCATTAGCAGAATCGCAAAGTCTCCGAGTCTGGTGAGCCCTTCCACCATCGGACCGACAATCAACTCATCGATTCTCTCGATCGCCTCGGTCTTTAGATCGGCACGACCCATGTGACCCGCTTCGTCGGGAGCTTCGATGTGAAGCAGCAGGAAGTCACGGGTGCGCAAGGATTCCAGGCCGTAACGACCCTTGGCCGCGTAGTCGGTGTCGAGGAAGCCCGTGGCCCCCGGCACCTTGATCAGCTCCAGGCCGGCGAGACGGCCGATTCCGTTTACCAGGTCAACCGCCGAAATGACCGAACCGTCCAGGCCAAAGCGCGCTTTCAGACTCGGCACCGCGGGACGCGTCCCCTGCCCCCAAAACCAGATCGAATTGGCTTCGGGCAGATTGCGCTCGCGCCGTCCGTGATTCACCGGATGCTCGGCCAGCAATGCGGACGCGCGTCGCATCAGGTCGTTCAAGCGCGGTGCCCCCTCACCCTTGGGCAGGTGCGAGTCGATTTCCTTGCCGGTTATATCGTGCGGCGGCGTGAGTGTCGTCTTCGCGCTTCCCTCGCGCCAGACCATCAGGTGCCGGTAGCTGACCCCGTTGAAAAACTCGATGCCGTCCCCCGCCAGTTCGCGACCCAGATCAGTCACGATCTGTGCGGCTTCCTCGCTGGTGATGTGTCCCGCTGTGAAGTCATTCATCACCTGGCGGCCCGCGGTCGCTCCCGGTTTCAACGACACCAGATTCATTCGGAAAACCACATCGGCCGAGCCCAGTTCGATTCCCTGGCTCGCCGCTTCGATCGGTGCACGTCCGGTGTGATAGCGGCGCGGATCGTAACCCATCATAGTCATCGTCCCGACGTCGCTACCGGAGGGCATCCCTTCCGGTATGGTCGCGACCAGACCTAGCACGCCGCGCGTGGCGAGCTGGTCCATGTGGGGTTTGCGGGCGGCTTCCAGCGGGGTCTTTCCACCCAGCTCCTCGCAGGGCCAATCGGCCATCCCATCGCCGTGAATGAGGACGTACTTCATGCTGGTTGCTCAGTCGTTGTCGAGAATCTTCAACACCTTGGTGATATCCGGTTCGACCACGATGGTATTGCTCAGGTTCTTGAGCGCGGTGTCGGGATCCTTAAGTCCGTGACCGGTGAGGGTGCAAACGCAGGTCGAGCCCGGGCGAATTCCCCCGGCCGCACCAAATTTCATCAGTCCCGCGACCGAAGCGGCGGAGGCCGGCTCCGCGAATACTCCGCCCAGGGCGAGCATCCGGTAGGCGGCAAGAATTTCCGCATCGGTCACCATGTCGATGACACCGCCGGAGTCGTCGCGCGCGCGCTCGGCGCCCTTCCAGCTCGCCGGGTTGCCGATTTTGATGGCGGTCGCGACCGTGTGGGGGTCGTCAATCGGGTGCCCCAGAACGATGGGCGCAGACTCGGCGGCCTGGTAACCCATCATCTTCGGAACCCGGGTCGCGAGTCCGACCGTCTGGTATTCTTGGTACCCGGCCCAGTACGCGGTGATATTCCCGGCATTGCCTACGGGCAGAAAGTGATGCGACGGCGCGTCGCCGAGTTGATCGCAAATTTCGAACGCCGCGGTCTTCTGCCCCGCGATGCGATCGGGGTTGACGCTGTTGACCAGACGAATTCTCACCGGGTCGCGCTCGGCGAGGTCGCGCACCACCTTCAAGCAAATGTCGAAGTTTCCCACGACCTCGAGGACCCGAGCGCCGTGCATGACCGATTGCGAGAGTTTGCCGAGCGCGACCGATCCCTTGGGAATCAAAACAAAAGCTTTAAGTCCAGCCCGGGCCGCATAGGCGGCGGCCGAGGCCGCGGTGTTGCCGGTCGAGGCGCAGATCACGGTGCGCGCGCCCTGGCCCGAGGCCTTTGAAATGGCCAGGGTCATGCCCCGGTCCTTGAAGGAACCGGTCGGGTTCGCCCCCTCGCACTTCAAGTAAACCTTTATTTCCGGGCCGAGCCGCTCCGCGATTTGGGGTGCTTCGACCAGCGGGGTGTTTCCCTCCTTCAGCGTGACCACCGGGGTCTGGTCGTCAATCGGCAGAAAGCGGCGAT